>NZ_JAEUOI010000013.1 GCF_016790145.1 Propionivibrio sp.
TTGCCGGGTTATAGACCTGCTCCAGGCAGATCAGGTAATCATCAACCGCCCTCTCGATCGGCGTGTCGAAATTCTTGCCGATGTTGATGCCGAGAATACCGCCGCGTCGGGGGAACTGGGTGCTCGAAATATTGACCAGCAACTGCTCGACCCCCTGGTTGTTGAAGCCCAGGCGATTGATCAGGGCCTGCTTTTCCGGGATGCGGAACATTCGCGGCCTGGGGTTACCCGGTTGCGGGCGCGGCGTGACGGTGCCGATTTCGATAAAGCCAAAGCCGAGTCCGGCCAGCGCATCGACATGTTCGCCGTTCTTGTCCAGACCGGCAGCCAGTCCGACCGGGTTGGGAAAAGTCAGCCCCATCACCGTGACCGGGTTGGGCGGAACTGGCTTGGTCAGCAAACAGGCGATTCCGGAGCGCTTGAGAAATTCGACGCCGTTCATGCCCAGGCCATGGGCGATTTCGGGGTCGATCGAGAAGAAGAACTTGCGGATCAGTGAGTAGAGCATTGATGGATTTTACCTCATAGGATCAGATGACAGCGGCAGCGGCCGGATCTTCATGGAATGTTATTTGCACGCCATCCTGGCGGGTAGCCATCGATCCGGGCAGCGGGGTTCTTTTGACCGGATGCGCGCCGGGCGCCGGGTGGAAAGTCATTGCCGATTGGCTTGTGTGCGCGAGGGCGGGCAGGCTATGCTTGAACTTTCGACGTTTGATCATTGCCATTTTCCAGCGGACGGCCCCCATTCCATGCGCCAGACTTCACGCGTCTTTCCACCAATCGTTGGGATTGCCAGCGTTCCGATCGTCAATCTGCCGCTCGTCGCCCTCAACGTCGGCGATCTGACCAGCCTGGAGCTTGTCTCTGACCCCGAGCTTCCGGCACTCGGGTCGCCAGGGAATCGCCCGGCGCCCCGGCGTCTTCTCAACCCCGCGTTCGAGAAGTTCGAACCGTGAGGCTTCCCGATCAGTGCCGCGTGCACGACATCCCTCGCCGGTGGCCGCCTTGAGGAGCGACCGGTCGTGAGATCTGCTCTGGCGTTGCTCTCTCTGCTGATTTGCGGACTCGCCCTCGCTGAGTCCTTTCCTTCGCTCGGCACCCCCAGCCCTTTGCCGGAGAAGCCACAAATCGTATCAGGCAAAGCCAGCTTCTACAGCAAAGCGTTTCATGGCCGGAAAACCGCTTCCGGCGAGCGCTATGCTCACGATGTCATTTCGGCGGCCAGCAATCGCTTTCCCATGGGCACGCTGGTCGCGGTTCGCCGCGTGACATCTGCCCGTTGCGTGGTGGTCAGGATCAACGACCGGATGGGGCATCGGAGTCGGGTGATCGACCTGTCGCGTGAGGCGGCCGTGCGACTGGGGATGATCGACGCGGGAGTGACCGAAGTGGACGTTGTGTCGCTGCCCAACTACCTGACCGGTCACGAACATGCGTGCTTGCTTGCCTTCCAGCCTCCGGTGCAGTTGCATATTCCGGAGGGGCCGGATCTGACCGACGCGATGTGATGATCTGTCGGTACATTTAATGTCATAGACATAGTCAAGTGACTTAACCAAGGGAATCACGATGCTGATCGTCAATGTTCATGAAGCGAAAACACATTTCTCCAAGTTGCTTGAGCAGGCCCATGCCGGGCAGGAAATCGTCCTGGCCAAGGCCGGCGTTCCCTATGCGCGGCTGATGCCGCTGGCAGTGCCTTCAGGCAAGTGTCAGCCGGGGCGGCTGGCCTGTCGAGTCGATGCGGCTTTCTTTGAACCTTTACCGGATGTCGATCTTGCGGCGTGGGAGGTGAAGTGAAACTGCTGCTCGACACCCATGCCTTGCTTTAGTGGTTTACCGACGCGCCGGAACTTTCCGGGAAGGTGCGCGAAGCGATAGCCGACGAACGCAACCGGATTCTGGTGAGTGCGGCAAGCGCCTGGGAAATGGCAACAAAGCATCGTCAGGGAAAACTCGTGCAGGCCGCAGAAGCATTGTTTCGCTTCAATGAGCTGGTTGCTGCAGACGGGTTTGAGCATCTGCCCGTGAGTTACCTGCACGCCATCAAGGCGGGGAGCTATCCATCCGAACACCGGGATCCTTTTGACTGGAAGCTCGCCGCCCAGAGCGGACTCGAGGCTGCGGCGCTAGTGACTTGCGGCCCGGTGTTCCGTGGTTTTGGCGTAGAGGTCTTGTGGTAGCGCACCGATCCTTAACGTCGATGTTTGACCTACTCTCCAGGAACGAAACGATACCCGATACCAGCCTCCGTAATGAGGTGTCTGGGCATCGACGCCTCGGCCTCGATCTTCTTGCGCAGGTTGGCCATATGCACCCGCACGTAATGGCTGTCTTCGCCATGCCCTGGCCCCCAGACCACTTTCAGCAACTGCCGATGCGTTACAACGCGGTCGGGTTGCGCTGCCAGGTAAGTCAATAAGCGGTACTCGATAGGCGTCAGGTGCAAGGGCTGGCCGTTGCGCTCGACGACGCGACGGGTCAGATCGATGCACACATCGCCAAAGCGGATCAGGGGTTCGCCTGCGCTGCCTTTTTGCGTCTGGCGTCTCAATTGGGCGCGAACGCGAGCCATCAGTTCGCCGGCGCCAAAGGGCTTGACCAGGTAGTCATCGGCACCGGCATCGAGCGCGGCAATCTTGTTGGCTTCGCTGCTGCGAGCCGATAGAACAATGACCGGAGAGGCCGACCAGCCACGCAGGTCGCGGATGAAATCGACTCCGTCGCCATCGGGCAGGCCGAGATCGACGACGACGAGTTCAGGACGCCGCGTTCCGGCTTCGATCAGCCCGCGCTTGATACTGTCGGCCTCGAATACCTCATACCCCTCGCTTTCCAGCGCCATGCGGACAAAGCGCCGAATGTCGGCGTCGTCCTCTACGATCAATACCCTGGCCCTGATTTCACTCATTATCTGCAGCCTATCAGATGCCGATCACTGGTCTATCCCAGCAAACGAGGTGCTACAGTTCGGCATGCTTCCATCATCGATCGGCGGTACGCCTCGCGGTAGCGTCAGGATGAAACTCGCTCCGCCAGTTGCTCGTGTCTCGCCGCGAATCGTCCCGCCATGAGCCTGCATGATGGCGCGACAAATGGTCAGCCCCAAACCAACACCGGGTGCCGCGCTTTCCTTTTTCCCACGTTCGAATTTTTCGAAAATGGCCTCTTCCCGTTTGCTCGGCAAACCTGGCCCGTGGTCATTGACGGTGAGCACCACGCTATCGTTGTCAATGCGGGCGTCGATCTCGATCGGGCTTTGCGCAGGGGTATATTTGCACGCGTTTTCCAGCAGGTTGACCAGTACGCGCTCGATCATCACGGTATCCAGGTGCAGCAAGGGCAGGTCCGGCGCCAGGTTAACCTTGAGCGACCGCCCCTCAAGCAGCGCAGCGCAGGCTCCGAGTGCGCTGCCGACCACCTCCTCGAGCGGTTGCCACTGTCGATTCAGTTGTACGTTGCCTGACTCCAGGCGCGCCATATCCAGGAGATTATTGACCAATGCATTCATCCGCATCGCTGAATTGCGCATCGACTCGATCACTCCCTGCTGCTGACCTGTAGGCGGCGGCTTCGTCAGCAGTAGCGTATCGGCCAGTCCGATCAATGAAGCCAGCGGTGTGCGTAGGTCATGTGAGATGGCCGACAGCACCGAGTTGCGCAGGCGCTCGGACTCGATCTGCACGGTCGTGTTCTGCGCGACTTCAACATAATGCACGCGCTCGATAGCGATGGCGATGAGCGAAGCAAAGGTGTCGAGAAGTCGCCGCTGTTCCGGGATAAGCAGCCGGTCCGCGTTGCGCATTTCAAGGGCCAGAACGCCGCGCGGGCGCATCGGCGCCTTCAGCGGCAAATAAAGGATGGGGCTGGCGGCCAGGGTGTCGGTGCCTTGACCGGCCGCTTCTCCATGATCGAAGGCCCACTGGGCAATGCCCAGATCGACAGCGGGCAAGCCCTTGGCCGAAGGAAGGGCCGGCTGTAGCTTGTCATTGTCATCAATGAGCAGAAAAGCGGCCTTGGCGCCCAGTTCGCTGGCGATGAATCGTTCGCCGATTTCGGCGATCTGCTCGAGCATCAGCGCAGCGGACAGATCGCGGGACATTTCATAAAGCGAACGCACCCGCTGTTCACGACGCGTAGCGACCTTGGCCTGGTATTTGGCGCCGGCGGTGAGCTGGCCGGTGATCAGGCCAACCACCAGCATGACGGCGAAGGTCATCAGGTACTGCACATCGCCAACCGCGAAGGACAGGCGCGGAGGAACAAAGAAGAAATCGAAAATGGCAACCGACAGGAAAGAAGCCAGCACCCCCGGCCCTCGCCCAAAGCGCACGCTGACCAGGACCACGGCGAGCAGAAAGATCATGACGATGTTGGGAAGTTCAAAAATCGGGAACACCGCCGCCGCAACGAGGCCGGCGAGGCCGCATCCGAGAGCCGCCATAGCGTAGTCCGGCCACTGGTTGAAGACACCGTCGACGACGTCCTGTCGATCCGGGCGCGTGTGCTCCCGTTCCCCTTCGGTGCGTGCGACCTGGACCACATCAAGATCGGGAGCGCGCTTGCCGACCCGGTCGGCAAAGGAGCGGAACCAGAAACGCCAGGGGCGGGGGTGATCGCGTCCGACGATGATTTTCGAGAGGTTGTGATCGCGCGCATAGTGAACCGTCACCTCATCGGCGTCGGTGCCGGACAAGGTCGCGGTCACGGCACCCAGATCCTCGGCCAGCTTGAGGTTGCGCAGGATACGATGGCGTTTGGCTTCCGGCAGGCGTTGCAGCGCCGGTGTTTCGATGTAGATGGCGTGCCACGGTACTTCCAGTTGGCTGGCCAGGCGGGCGGCGGTGCGCACGATTTTTTCTACGCCTTCACCGGGGCCGATGCAGGCGAGCAGGGAATCCCGCGTCCGCCAGACCGGGGCGACGAACTGGTCGCGCCGGTATTGCAGCATATCGTCGTCAACCCGGTCGGCTGTCCGTCGCAAAGCCAGTTCGCGCAGGGCGATCAGGTTGCCCTTGCGGAAGAAGTTGTGGATAGCCCGTTCCGCCTGCTTGGGCAGATAGACCTTGCCTTCCTTCAGGCGCTGCAAGAGCTCGTCGGGCGGCAGGTCCACCAGCACCACTTCATCGGCGGTATCGAAAACCTTGTCCGGCACCGTCTCCCAGACGCGGATGCCGGTAATGCCGCTGATCACGTCGTTAAGGGTTTCCAGGTGCTGGACATTGACCGTCGAGTAGACGTCAATGCCGGCGGCCAACAATTCATCGACGTCCTGCCAGCGTTTCGGGTGGCGCGAACCGGCCACGTTGGAATGAGCCAGTTCGTCCATCAGGATGAGAGCCGGCTTGCGTGCCAATGCACCGTCCAGATCGAATTCCTTGAGGCGGTTCTCGCGATACGGAATTTCCTTCAGCGGCAGCCGCTCCATGCCGTCGGCCATGACTTCGGTTTCCATGCGGCCGTGCGTTTCCACCACGCCGACGACCATGTCCACGCCTTGCAGGAGCTGCTGCCGGGCGGCACCGAGCATGGCGTAGGTTTTGCCGACACCGGCCGTGGCGCCGAAGAAAATCTTCAGCTTGCCGCGCCTGGCCCGGGCCGCTTCGGCATGCAGACGATCAAGCAAGCGGTCGGGATCGGGGCGTTGAATTGACATGTATTAAATATCCTTAAAGCCAGCCGGCGCGTTTGAAACGAAGGTAAAGAGAGACACAGACCACACTGATGAACACCAGCGCCATGGGGTAACCGTACTCCCATTCCAGTTCGGGCATGGCCTTGAAATTCATCCCCCAGATACCGGCAAAGGCGGTGGCGATGGCGAAGATGCCGGCCCAGGCAGCCAGCCGCTTGTTCACTTCGCTTTCTTCGATGGTCACCATCGATAGATTGACCTGGATCGCGGTGCCGATGGTGTCGCGGAGCGTATCGAGCGAGGCGTTGATGCGCGCCAAGTGGTCATGGACGTCGCGGAAGTATTCCCGGCTGTTGGCGCATACCGCAGGCCCGCGACCGCCGAAAAGCCTGCTGGTGGCCTCCATCAGGGGGGCAACGGCATGCTTGAGGAGCGTGATCTTGTGTTTCAAATCATAGAGTTGCTCGATGTTGGTGCGCGCGGAACTTTTGGCAAAAATCTGTTCCTCGATCTCTTCCAGTTCCGACTCGAGCCGGTCCATGATCGGGAAATAGCGGTCAACTACTGCATCCATCAGGGCATAGAGGACGAAACCCGAGCCCTGCCGTAGCAATTGCGGTTCCCGCTCGCAGCGTTCGCGCACCCCGAGAAAATGTTGCAGGCTGTGATTCCTGACCGACAGAACGTAGTTGCGGCCGACGAAAACATTCACTTCGCCGACATTGAACTCACCCTTGGTCAGTTCCAGCAGGTGCATGACGACGAACAGCGAATCGCCGTACTCCTCGATCTTGGGCCGCTGGTGGCCATGGCGGGCATCCTCCACAGCCAGTTCGTGCAGATCGAACTCTTCGCGCATCTGATCGAGTTCAAGTGGCGTCGCGTCGCGCAGGGCCACCCAGACGAAGCAATCCGTCTTTCGCAGGTAATCGCCGATATCCTCTACCGGCAAGTCCGTCAGACGGGTCCCGTTCTCGTAGGCAACGCAGTTGATCAGCACGCTTCATCCCCTCATTTTCGACAGCCTCTATCGTGCGCGTTTTGAGCCATTACAGCGAGTATTCTGGTGCGTACCAGTCCGGGGAAAACCGTCTTGCAGTGCGGGGAACAGGTCAATTGTCGGCCATAGGCCAGGCGATCCCGTATGGCATTAACCTCATGCCGGGTGCCACAAACCGGGCAGGTATGAAGAATCATGACGGGTTCAGGCCGTATGACCGGCAAAATGAGCCAAAGCCAGCGCCTGGTTGGCGACGGCGGATGCAACGATGAATGTTTCCCGTCCGGGGACGTTGCCCAGGGCCAGGGCCAGACTCACTGCGGCGACACCTGCAACGGCCAGTCGCACGGGATTTCCATAACCGGCAAGAAAAATCTTGATCGCTTCCAGGCCAATTCCTGTCGCCGGGAATCTGATCATCACAGCGCTCTTGCCGTGTTCGAGTGCGGCAATTTCATACATGTCATTTCTCGAAGCAATGCCTATGCATAGTTCGTTGTTCATTTTTTCCTTTTCGTCCGTTTAAAAAAAATAGCCTGGCCAGTGTGAAATTCAACACATCCAAATTTGCTGTTTGAATTTGCCAGATACTTTGCGAATGGTAGGCAAAGCAATATCAAGATTTTGCATAATTGTCGGTGAGGCTTGTAAAAAGATCGTAAAGACGGTCCGCTGCAGAATCAGCAGGCGAGCATCCAGGTTGCGAACAGTTGCTTGACTTCCTGTGCGTGCTTGCACTGGTGCAAACGCTCGCGAAACCGGCCATCGGAAAACATTTGCGTTGCTTCGGCCAGAATCTGGAGATGCTCTTCAGTCGCCTGCTTGGGCACCAGAAGGACAAGAATGTCGGATACCGGCTTGCCGTCCGGAGCGTCGAAAGGAATCGGCGATTTGAGGCCAACGTAGGAAACCTGTATCCGCTAAGATTCTTGACGCGGGCATGGGGTATGGCGACTCCACGACCCAGGCCGGTCGATCCCAGTTGTTCGCGGCGAAAAAGGCTGACGGCCACCCATGCTTTTCGCATGTCATGCTCGCGCTCCATGTGCCGGCCAATCTCTTCGAAGAGCTGGACTTTGCTTGCTACATCCAGATCGAGAAGTATGTCTTTGGGCCTCAGGAGATTAGCCAGGCTATTCAATCTGGGCTCCTCCGCCAGGCGACGATTTCGCCATGAATCGATCACAGAACGTAGTAGGAAGGACCACTTCCCATTGTTCACCCGATGACACTCAGGCATGGCCTTGCTCCTTCGCCCAATCAGAACGACTTGCTGACCGAGATGACGGCAATACCGCGACCGGCATCCTTGGTGCTGGTACCAGGGTAGGCAAGAGGATTACCACGGCCAGAGTCAGAGTTCGAACTAAAGAAACAGTACGGCTGGTAGTTGGTGACGGGGACAGCAAAGTTTTTACTGCAACTGCCATCGGCATTGGTGTCAATATAGGATGCGGCAATAACCCAGCCCGAAATATCCTTGGTCACGCCAAGCTTCCAGTCGGTGTAATCCCCGTTATGAACGTTCTGCAGGTTGAGGGTCCCGACATGCGCATTGACTCCCCAACCATCGCCCAGATCGTAGTTGGCGGAGAGATCGAGATAACTCGAACCCTTGGTATTCCTGCCGGTAGAGACACCCGCCGCATTTACGCCGCGCAACGAGAAATAATCATCCAGGCCGTAGAAGTACTTGAGCGAGAGGAACTTCCAAGAACCGCCGATACATAGTTCAGCGTTGTAAACGGCTCCGCTGTTGGCGCCCAAGCCAAGATTCCTGGCCTCGGAACCGGGGTAGTAATAGTAAATGCCGCCAACGTCCAGACCGAAATCGCCAAAGGCGTGCTTGTAACCGCCGTAGAAGTCCATTTCGAGGTTGCCGTCAGGGAAACCGGCACCCGAACTGACGTTCGAATTCCGGTTACCAATGTAAAAGCCGCTCGAATGGGAGTAATCAACGCCGCCCTGAAATGCGGGCTTGCCGAAGGTCTGGTCGATACCACGGAAACGGTAGCTGGAGAACAGGCCGGCGTTGCCGGTCAGCGTATGCGGGCTGGCCTCAGCCGCAGCGGGGGTGCCGTCAGCCTGAGCCGGGTCAGGGGTCTGGGCCATCGCCGGAGCAATAAATGTAGCCGCCAGAAGGGCGGCGAGCAGGGTTTGTTTCATCAGTGTCTTTCTGTAATTTGTTAATGAAGCGAATCAAGCTCGATATTTAGTTCGAGGACGTTCACCCGGGGCTCGCCGAAGACAGACCACTGGCGACCTTCTGTGTATTTGTCTACAAGGGCTTTGACCGCGGAGGGATCGAGCCGGCGAGCCTTGGCGACACGCTCGATCTGGTAGTTGGCGGCGGCCGGGCTGATGTGAGGATCGAGGCCGCTGGCCGAAGCGTTAACCAGATCGGCCGGAATCGGACGGGTGTTGTCGGGATCGGCCGCCTTGAGGGCATCGATCCGTCCCTTGACCGCATCGCTCAGCGCCGGATTGAGCGGACCCTGGTTGGAGCCGCTGGAAGCGGAGGCATTGTAGGGCTGCGGCGAGGTGGCCGACGGACGGCCCCAGAAATACCTGGGATCGGTGAAGTTCTGCCCGATCAATCGCGAACCCACTGCCTGGCCATTGCTGACGATCAGGCTGCCATCCGCCGCCTCGGGAAAAACGAGTTTGGCGATGCCGGTGACGACCAGCGGATAGACCAGGCCGGTGACGGCGGTGAGCAACACGAAAAGGCTGAGTGCGGGGCGTAACAAGGTTTTCATTAGTGTGCTCCTTTATTGACTTTCAAACGTCCTGTCAGGCCAGGCCGGTGGCGGCAATCAGCAGGTCGATCGCCTTGATGCCGATGAAGGGGACGATGACGCCGCCGAGGCCATAAATCGCCAGGTTCTGCCGCAACAGGGTGGCCGCTCCCAGCGGGCGATACTTGACGCCCTTGAGCGCCAGCGGGATAAGAAAGACGATGATCAGGGCGTTGAAGATCACCGCCGAGAGGATCGCCGACGCCGGGCTGGCCAGCCCCATGACGTTGAGCGCGGCAAGCTGCGGGTAAGTGGTGACGAAGGCCGCCGGAATGATGGCAAAGTACTTGGCGATGTCGTTGGCGATACTGAAGGTGGTCAGCGAGCCGCGGGTCATCAGCATCTGCTTGCCGGTTTCAACGACCTCGATAAGCTTGGTCGGGTTGGAATCCAGATCGACCATGTTGCCGGCTTCCTTGGCCGCCTGGGTGCCGCTGTTCATGGCCACCGCCACATCGGCCTGAGCCAGCGCCGGGGCGTCGTTGGTGCCGTCGCCGGTCATCGCCACCAGTCGACCCTCGGCCTGATACTGGCGAATGAGGGCCAGCTTGGCTTCGGGCGTCGCCTCCGCCAGGAAGTCGTCGACGCCGGCCTCGGCCGCGATAGCTGCTGCCGTTATCCTGTTGTCGCCGGTCACCATGATCGTCTTGATGCCCATCTTGCGCAGCTCGGCAAAGCGCTCCTTGATGCCGCCCTTGACGATATCCTTGAGCTCAATGACACCAAGGACCCGCGCTTTCCCCTTGCTTGATTCAGCCACCACCAGCGGCGTGCTGCCGCGGCGGGAGACTTCATCGACCCGCTCCGTCACCGACCTGGGAAAGCTGCCGCCGAGGGCTTCGACGTGCTTCTTGATGGCTTCGGCGGCTCCCTTGCGGATTTGGCGCTCGGCCATATCGACGCCGCTCATGCGGGTGTTGGCAGAAAAATGCACGAAGTGGGCATCGAGAGCGTGAATGTCCCGCTCGCGCAACTGGAAGCGTTGTTTGGCCAGGACGACGATACTGCGGCCTTCGGGTGTTTCGTCGGCGAGCGAGGCGAGCTGGGCGACATCGGCCAGTTCGGCTTCGCCGATGCCGTCGGCGGGCAGAAAGCTTGACGCCTGACGGTTGCCGAGGGTGATGGTGCCTGTCTTGTCGAGCAGCAACACATCGACGTCGCCGGCCGCTTCGACCGCGCGACCGGAGGTGGCGATGACGTTGGCCTGCATCATGCGGCTCATGCCGGCGACGCCGATGGCCGACAGCAAGCCGGCAATCGTCGTCGGAATGAGGCAGACGAGGAGGGCGATCAGTACCGTAATGGTGACGGGAGTTCCGGACTGGGCGACGTTGACGCCAAACATCGAGAAGGGCAGCAGCGTTACCGTTACCACCAGGAAAACAATGGTCAGCGCCACCAGCAGGATGGTCAGGGCGATTTCGTTGGGAGTCTTCTGGCGCTTGGCGTTTTCGACCATGGCGATCATGCGGTCGACGAAGGTTTCGCCGGGGTTCACGCTGACGCGAACCACGATCCAGTCGGACAGAACCCGCGTGCCGCCGGTAACGGCCGAGAAATCGCCACCGGATTCGCGGATGACCGGGGCCGATTCGCCGGTGATGGCCGATTCATCGACCGAGGCCACGCCTTCGATGACGTCGCCATCGGCTGGAATCATCTCGTTCGCCTGAACCAGGATCACGTCGCCTTTGCGCAGATCGTTGGCCTGGAACATTCGCCATTCGGCGCCGAAATGGGGCTCCAGCAGTTTCTTGGCCCAGGCTTCCTGCTTGAGGCCACGCAGGGAGGCGGCCTGTGCTTTGCTGCGCCCTTCGGCCAGCGCTTCGGCAAAATTGGCGAAGAGGACGGTGAACCACAGCCACAGGGCAACCGCGAGAATGAATCCGGCAGGGGCTTCGCCCTGACCGCCCAGGGCCTGAACCCAGAGAATGGTCGTCAGGATGCTGCCGACATAGACGACGAACATCACCGGATTGCGCCATTGCAGGGTCGGGCTCAGTTTCCTGAAGGCGTCGGCGATGGCCGGAAAGGCCAGCTCCGGGTCAAACAGGGTAAATGTCTTGCGAGTCATATTTATCTCCAGAGGCTCAGTGAGCAGCGAATAGCAGCAAGTGCTCGATGACCGGACCCAGAGCCAGAGCCGGAACATAGTTCAAGAGACCGACCAGCAGCACGACGCCGATCAGCAGGGTGACGAACAGCGGGCCGTGCGTGGGCAGGGTGCCGGCGCCGACGGCGATGCGCTTCTTGGCGGCGAGCGATCCGGCCATGGCCAGCACCGGGACGATGACGCCGAAGCGACCGAACCATACCGCGATCCCGAGCATGATGTTGTAGAAAGGCGTGTTGGCGGAGAGACCGGCGAAGGCGCTCCCATTGTTGTTGGCGGCCGAGGTGAAGGCGTAAAGGATTTCCGAAAAGCCATGCGGGCCGGGATTGAGGATACCCGCACGTCCTGCCTCGGTCATCACGGCTATCGCGGTGCCCAGCAGCACCAGCAGCGGTGTGACCAGGATGGCGATGGAGGTCATCTTCATCTCGTAGGTTTCGATCTTCTTACCCAGATACTCCGGCGTGCGCCCAATCATCAGGCCGGAAATGAAGACCGCCATGATGGCAAAAACCAGCATGCCGTAGAGGCCGGTTCCGGTACCGCCGAAGACGACTTCGCCGAGTTGCATCAGAACCAGCGGTATCATGCCCCCGAGCGGGGTAAAGGAGTCGTGCATGGCATTGACCGCGCCGCACGATGCCGCTGTGGTGATGGCGGCGAACAAGCCGGATTCGGCAATGCCGAAGCGGGTTTCCTTGCCTTCCATGTTGCCGGCGCTCGGATCGACGCCCAGTTGCGTCAGCAGCGGATTGGCCTGCTGCTCGAAATGCATGGCAGCGGCGGCCAGAACCACGAACATCAGGGTCATGGCGGCAAGCACCGCCCAACCCTGACGGGTATCGCCGACCATGCGCCCGAAGGTGAAGCACAGCGCAGCCGGGATCAGGAAGATCGACAGCATTTGGATGAAGTTGGAGAGCGGCGTTGGGTTTTCGTAAGGATGCGCCGAGTTGGCGTTGAAGAAACCGCCACCGTTGGTGCCGAGCATCTTGATCGCTTCCTGCGAGGCGACCGGCCCCATGGGAAGCGTCTGCGTCTGCGTTTCGGCGGATTCGGTGACGGCATTGCCCTTCTCGTCCTTCAGCGGCTGACCGTCGGGTCCGTTCTTCGGGTTATCGTACTTCTTCACTTCCAGCGTCGTCACGTCCTTGTAGGCGTCGAAGTTCTGGATGACGCCCTGGCCGGTCAGGAAGACGGCGTAAATGATCGAGATGGGCAGCAGGACGTAAAGCGTTATACGGGTCAGATCGACCCAGGCGTTGCCGACGGTTTTAGCCGAATGGCGCGCAAAGCCGCGAATGAGTGCGATGACGACGACGATGCCGGTGGCCGCAGAAAAGAAGTTCTGCACCGCCAGCCCCAGCATCTGCGTCAGGTAACTCATCGTCGACTCGCCGCTATAACCCTGCCAGTTGGTATTGGTGGCGAAACTCAGCGCCGTGTTGAAGGCCGAGTCCGGGCTGACGTTGGTAAAGGCTTGCGGATTGAGCGGCAGCCACACTTGCAGGCGTTGCAGGGCATAAACGGCAAGAACGCCGAGCACGTTGAAGAGCAGGATGGCGTAGGCATAGTCCAGCCAGCCCATTTCCTCGTCGTGCCGGACTCCGCACAGGCGATAAAGAGGACGTTCGATCTTGCCACCCAGGCTGAAGTGTCCTTCCATCACATAGGCGATATAGCTACCCAGGGGCTTGACGGTCAGCAACAGGACGCTCAGAAAAAGTCCGAGAAGAATCCAGGCATGCGTGCTCATGAAAAGTCCTCCGGATTGAGCAGTGCGGCGACCAGATAAACCAGCAGGCCGGCGGCAACGAGGCCGCTGAGAATGTAAAGCCAGGTCATTTGGCACCCCCCAGCCGGGCACAACCGATGGCGAGGCCGATCATCAGGGCGAAGAACAGCCCGATAGCGGCGAGATAGACGAGATCCATGAACACACTCCGTACAGTAATGGCGACAGGCTCATGCTAGAAAAGCGCGTATCAAGACGGTGAACAGATTGCGATGCTGCGCATCAAGAAAGCATAAAGATACAGATCTTCATGCTTGAGGCAGGTCGTGGTTGCGCGGCCAACATTGGCCTGCACGGCATGGCTCGGCCAGAGTGTTAGCCACACAGTTGAAAATGACCCAGGTCATCGACTAAGTTTTGACCCTTGAATCATGAAGTCCGGTAATGGTAGCAAGTGACTCTGAAGATCCGTTCAGCCTTTGGAGCCCTGAAGGTTCGCCATGCGAGGTACTGCCGACGGTGGGTTCGGTGAGATGAATGAGTGCATAATCGGCCTAAGCCGCCCTATCCGGAGGATCGTCAGAATCCTTGCTACACATGGCTTTGCTGATATCCGATGCCATCGAAGGCTTTCCATAATTTCAGGCTGTGCCCGAGTTGCAGTTTGTCGCATCGGTGACGGTCAAGATCTGCCTGACGAGCGTCAATAAGCTTCCTCGGCCCGCATTTACGCTGATTGTAGGTCGAGGATCTTTCCGACGTGGCTTCCAAGCGGCCTGTAATGTCCACCTTGCGGTTCGCCGGCTCCATTCAGCAGGCGTTGATTATGGAAAGTACGATGCGAGCGCGTTTCCTTCCCACTCTGCCATTGCGGACTGTTTCGCTATGCTCCTATCCATAATCGGGTAATTTGCATATTCGGCCATTGTGGTCATTCGGCTAGCTGGGCAGCTTGAGCAGCAATGCATGTGTAATCGGCCAATTGGCAACGAGTCCCATGAGATTCGGGGCGGTCACGAAAACCCTCGTGTGTTGCTTTGGTTCGAAATGAATTCAGGAGTCTGACATGCTCGCCAAAGTTCTGCTGCTCATGTTGCTTGCATTTTCATCCGGATTTGCCTTGGCTCAGGGGGGGGCTACGAATCGAAGGGCAAGGACGGGCCGGTATTTTCCGACCAGCCATCATCGGGCGCGAAGCCGCTTGACCTGCCTCCGCTGAACGTTATCGAACAGCCGTCGCCACAGTTTCAGGTGCCTGACGCCGCTCCTGCCCCCTATAGCCAGCTCACGATCGTTTCACCGGCGGATGGTAGTACGATCCACACGAACACCGGCGCTTTCGACATGCAGTTGCAAGTTAGCCCGGGGTTGCGGGTCAGTCGTGGCGACACCCTGCGCGTTAAACTCGATGGAAATCCGCTTACGCAAGGATACACCGACCTGGCGATCCGCATTACGGAGGCCGATTGGGCAAGTGCGGCCACCACTGATAATGATCAACACAGCTTGCAGGCTGCGATCATTAGCAACAAGTACGGCAGCGTACTGATCGAGTCCGCACCGGTCCGTTTCTTCGCCCAACGTGCTGCGGTCGGGGAACATGCGCGCTAGGATCGAAAGAAAGCTGCCTTGATCTCACAACGGCTGGAATTTTAGGGTGCAGGCTGAGGCGCTTGTGGTCAGTTGCCGCGAACCATGGCCATGACACGGCCCATGTCGATTGATTCGGCCTGCTGCCGGATCTGCGGAAGGTACTGCGTCTGCATCTGTTTGGCCGGCCCCAGCAGGTTCTGGAACGTTTCGCGCAGCAGGCTCGTGCTCATCACCCGCCCGCCGGCATAGTAACGCTTGGCGAGTTGCCCCAGCGCGTAGGTGGTGGCAAAGGAGAACGCCATGCCGGTGGCGGCGCTGCCGACCTTGCCGAAGGTTTTGCCCGCCATTTTGCCAAGCAGGCCACCGAGGAGTTTACGCCCGAACTGTTCGACATACTGGGAGGTGAGGCCCACCCCGGCAGCGGCGATGAATTCCTTGATGTGGCCCTGGTCAAGCTCGACCCCGTGTGTTTTGCCGATGCTATACACCATTTTGATCTGCAAGGGGATGATGGCCATTGACGCCCAGGACTGCGGCAGTAGTTCCAGGGCGCCGTTGAACCGGGCGTAGTTGAGGATCGATTTGTCCAGCTCGGCTTCGGGCACGCTGGGTACCGACGCTACCAGCGGGCCCGGGGCGACCGGGGGACGAGCAATTGCTGCCGGGGGGGCGGCCGCTTCGCTCAGATCGACAATGGTGTCGGCCTCGCCGTCGAAGGCGTCGGCCTGCTCGCGATCAAGCTGCAAAAGTTTTTTCAGACTGGCCAGAAAGTGCCGCTCGGGCTCGTTCTGTCGACCATCGGCATCGCACACGCCAACCGCCATTTCATAGGCCAGCTGGCGCTGGCCGGAATCGGTGAGGGCGGCAGTGACGGCTTCCAGTGTCATACGCTTGAGCAGCACGTCCTGATAGAGGCGGCTGAGGTCCGGAGTCGCCGACTCTTCGGCCAGCGATTCGGCAATACGACGAATTTGTTCGCGTTCACGGTCTTCCTTGTTGCCGTCGGCGAAGGCGGCAAACAAGGCGATGGTGAGAATGGATTTTTGTTCTTCAAGTGTCATGATCAGGATCCAGAAACCAGGTATTTGCGTGACGAGTCAAGGTAACCCTGGCGCCCTCGCGTAATGAAGTAGGATCGATCACGCCTGGGCGTAAAAGTGTTCTGTTCGTTCAGTACATTCAGCATCCTTACTACTGGGCCGCCTTGAGCGCCGCGATACGCTCTTCCAGGGGTGGATGGGTCATGAACAGCCGTTTGATGCCGCTGCCGCCGCCGCCGGCAATGCCGAAGGCGGCCATGTTGTCGGGCAGCGGCTGCGGATGCAGGGTATTCAGCCGTTGCAGTGCGGCGATCATGTTCTCGCGTCCGGCCAGACTGGCACCCCCCTGGTCGGCGCGAAATTCGCGTTGTCGCGAAAACCACATGACGATGATTGAGGCAAGGATTCCAAGAACCAGTTGGGCAATGATCGAAGTGATAAAGAAGGCCGGACCATGGCCGCGCTCGGTCTTGAAAACAACCCTGTCCACCAGATGGCCGATGACCCTGGAGAAGAACAGGACAAAGGTGTTCACAACGCCCTGGATCAGCGCCAGTGTCACCATGTCGCCATTGGCGGCATGGGCCACTTCATGCCCGAGCACGGCCTCGGCCTCCTTGCGCGTCATCTGCTGCAACAGACCGCTGGAGACGGCAATCAGCGAACTGTTCCGGCTCATGCCGGTGGCGAAGGCGTTGACCTCGGAGGCCTCGTAGATCCCGACCTCGGGCATTTTGATGCCGGCTTCAGCAGAGTATTTGCGGATGGTTTCAAGCAGCCAGAATTCGGTCGAGCTGGATGGTGTTTCGATGACCTGCACACCCATCGATTTCTTGACCATCCACTTGGAAATGACGAGCGAAATGAGTGATCCACCAAAGCCCATCACCGCAGAAAAAAATAGCAGCGAAGTGAGGTTCAACCCATTCGCGTTGAGAAAGGGCTCCACGCCGAGCAGGTTCATGGTGAGCGAAAGCACCAGCAGGATGGCGATGTTGGTACCGAGAAAGAGCAGGATGCGTTTCATGTCGATTCCGTCAGTGGGTTGCTGGTGTCAGGCTGGCATCCTGTGCCAACTCGACCCCGGCCGGTTCTTTACTCTTGAAGCGCTCGTGGTGATGCTCGCGCAAGCGCTCTAGACGACGCGCTACCGCGCGCTCGGTGCGGTCAGCTGCACGATCGATGGCTACATAGAGGTCTGACTCGCCATCTTCAATCACGACATCGCTTGTGCCGGAGAGTGTGATCTTGATGCGGCAGCGCTTGTCGTTGCCACCGCGCGGCCCGTTAATGTCGGAAAGGCGGACAGCAATCGCGCGTACATCGTCGTTGGCCCAGCTCAGGGCAAACTGCAAGCGTCGTTCGGTATGTTCGCGCAAGTGTTCGGTCAGATCGAGTCCTCTCGCCTGAATATCGATACGCATGAAAATACTCCTATTGGATGAGCGACATGAGCGATTCTACAGCGAAACAAGCCATCGCTCATGTCGGTTACAGTTTAACGAATCATCGAATTCATCGATGTCAGGGTTTTGACTGAAAGGCCGTATCGACCAGCATCACAAACTCAACCGAGTTGCTGGATTCCGGCTATTACCCAACCCTTGCCGCCTTCGCTCGGCTTGCTCAGATTCCAGACCTCGTCAAAAGGCGCGGCAGCAGCGCCGGCCTCCTCGCGAATCATGCCGTTGAAATGCACGCTGGCAATATGGCGATTGTCCTCGGTGCTCACTTCAAGGAGTTCAGCATTCAGGGTCACAATGTCGGTCTGCTGCGCTGCGTTACCGCGCTCGTCGATTTGCATCCTGATTTCGGCAAACAGCTCCGGACTGACAAATTCACGGATGTCGTCCAGGTTCCTGGCGTCATTGGCGGCCTGCAGGCGAATGAAGTTGAGCTTGGCGACACGCAGGAAACCCTCGCTGTCAAAGCCTTCGGGAATACGCCCCGCCGACGCGCCGACGGCATCAGGCGCTACCGAGCCGGGCAACAGGGGTGCAGCGGGTGGCGGGGCCATGGCCGGGCCGCCGGCTCCGGCGTACTGCATCGGCTCATGGATGGCGGGGGGGGGGTGCAGCGGTCTTGCGGCGGAACAGCAATTTGAAGACGAAAAACGCCGCCATCGCCAGCAAGGCGATCATCAGGATGTTGGCCAGTCCTTCGCCCATGCCGAAGTGCGAGAGCAGGGCGGCTATGCCGAGGCCGGCAGCGAGACCGGCAAGCGGTCCCATCCAGTTGCGTTTGGGTGCAGCGGCGGGCGCGGCGGCAGGCGAAGCGGGCGCAGCCGGGGTGGCTTGCTGGGCGGGTGCCGCGGGTTTGGGCGGCACGGCCTGGCGTTGCATGCCGAAAGACTTGCCGCCACCCAGACGTTTGGCTTCGGCGTTGCCCACGCTGAGGCCAAGTGCCATGATTACTGCGAAAGCAGCCAATATCGACTTTTTCATTTGCGTCTCCATCAAAGTTTGAAACAACGACGAAAAAACTCAGTGTTCGCTTGCTGTGCTCAACTTTCACCAGGCCTTGCTGCTTCATCATTAAATTCAGTGGTCATGATGAAGTCGAAGGACAATGGATCCGGCCAGCGAACGATTTCAAGTGAAGCAACAACAGGCGCAATCTTAGGGCGAACAATTACATCCAACAAGTCGATTATATAGATTAAACACATCGATAAAAACGATGTATACTATCTGCACGAAAAGGGCCTGCCGGCGAAACTCCGCTGGCCTGGGCAGGTTTTGCAAGCGAATGACGGGACATCATGGCTACGCTCAACTTCAAGCATTTACGCTATTTCTGGATGGTTGCCAAAACAGGCAGCATTGCCCGTGCTGCCGAGCAACTGCATCTCACGCCGCAGTCCATCAGCGGACAACTGGGCGAATTTGACGAGACACTGGGCGTAGCGCTGTTTCGCCGAGCCGGGCGCAACCTTGAACTGACAGACGCCGGGCGGCGCATTCTCAGCTATGCGGAAGAAATTTTCACCATCGGTGATGAATTGCTCGACGTGCTGCACGAACAGAAGGCGATAAGATCCTTGCCATTCCGTGTGGGGCTCGCTGATTCCGTGTCAAAGTCGGTGGCTTATCGACTTGTTGAGCCTGCGCTCAAGCTGGGTGAGCCGGTGCGGCTGGTTTGCCGCGAAGGGCGTATGACGTCATTGCTCGCTGAACTGTCAATACATCGACTCGACATGATCATTGCCGACCGGCCGATGCCGACCAATTTGAATGTCCGCGGTTACAGCCACCTGCTCGGCGAAAGCGGTCTGTCCGTGTTTGGCACCCGCCACCTGGCGAAGGAACTGTCTGGCCATTTTCCGGCGATGCTGGATGAAGCGCCATTTCTCCTTCCCGGCGAAGATGCCGCTATCCGGCCGAAGCTGATCCACTGGCTGGATGCCAACAACCTGCGGCCACAAATCGTCGGCGAGTTTGACGACAGTGCACTGATGAAGGCCTTCGGACAAGCAGGTGCCGGATTGTTCGTTGCACCGAGTGCCATTGTCGATCATGTCTGCAAGCAATACAAAGTCATCGAAATCGGACGCATCGATACCGTAGTCGAACAGCTTTATGCCATCACCAGCGAACGTCGGCTGTCCCATCCCGCCGTTGTGGCGATCAGCAAGGTGGCCCGGGAGGATGTATTTGTCGTGGACCGGCATTGATTGATTGTGGTGTTTTTCTGTTAGACTGTACGAACATAAGGGGTATCCAATTAGCTCCAGTAGGTTCAAAATAACTGGATGGATGTCCATACTTTAGCGTCAATTCCCGGAAAAGACTACCCGCAGACCTGGAACGAGTTTCTCGATTGGTTTGCCACCGAAGAGGCATGCCTTGCCT
>NZ_JAEUOI010000035.1 GCF_016790145.1 Propionivibrio sp.
GGAGCCAAATCGGCGCTCGACCCGCACCGCGCTGCGATCATTCAACCCTATGTCTCTGACGACATGCCGTCGGCTAATTTCGCTGTGCCGGGCGTTGTCACCATTGATGCTGAGCGCACATTCTGGGACAAAGTTGTGATCTTGCACGGCCTGCGCCGTTGGCATGACAACCGGGGCGCGCTACGACAGCACGGTCATCGCGTTTCCCGGCACTACTACGACATCTACAAATTGATCCACTCTGCAGTGGGCCGAAGCGCTGCTGCAAATCATGCCCTGGCATTGGACTGTGCCCGCCACGCACTGATGTTTTTCAACAGTCCAGATTTGGACTTGCTGAGTGCCCGGCCAGGTACATTTGCCATCACGCCGACCGCCGGAATGGTCGATGCGCTCAGGCGAGACTATCAGGCAATGCTCGGAATGATTTTTGGTGAGGTGCCGGAATTCTCTGACGTACTTAACGCCGTCGAGAAACTTGAGCACGAAATCAACCGGCGACGTGACTAACGGTACCTGCTTGTTTTGCTCAACACAGATCAAGGACGCGTTAGGTGTGGGTGTCACGGCGCATAGTTGAAAAAGTATGTTCCATATATTCGTCGAATGAAAACAAGTGCCGAATTATTGGAACATATCTGTGTTGGGCTCGAATGCGCCCAGACTTGGGTAGCCTGACATGAGAGTCCGGAATATTGGCGTGTCCGTTCGACTTCGGTGGGCTATGAAAATCCTCATAGTGGAAGATGCTGGGCTAGAAGGTGAAAATTTAGCCGGGCAAGTTTCAGGGTGAGGTGCTAAGGTTGTGGGCAAGTGATGGATTGCCGGAGACGTCCTATCTGGTTTTTGCCGTAAATTTGATGTGACAGAAGGGCAGGGGCGAGATATGACAGTAACTTTGACAGTAACTATAGATATTGATTAATGCGGATTGTTGATTTTAGGGCTTCTCAATGCATTTTTCGAGTGAGCGACTGCCAATGATTCAAGCACCTAGCCCAACTCCCATGGTTGGGCTAGGTGCTTTCTGGTGTTCGTTGCCCCCTGTTGCTCCCAGCGCCCTTAAAAAGAGGCAACATGCACCAGAGAACAAGCAATGACAAGCTGCTCAATGCCGACGAGGTCAGCAAGCCGGAGATACGGTATGGGTCGCAGCAAAAACTTTCCTTACGTCAAGCCAAGCGAGGCGATTCGGGATTGGTACAAACTGCCGATCAAGCCCGAGATGATCGAGTTGGCCATGTAATGCGTGCTTTCATCGCCAGTATCTTTCTTGTACCAAAATTTCAGAGACTCAGTTATCGCTGCGCCATCGCCCTTTACCTGTTGATTCTCATCCTGGGATCCATTCCAGGCGCACGAGTCGATATTGGTCAGTATGCATCAGGAGGGGCGCTGCATTCCGTTGCCTATTCAATTCTTACCGTGCTTCTTTTTTCAGGCAACAAGGGAAACCGATCTGAACGGGCGGTCAAGTCTGTATTCACAATCATGGCGATGGGGGCTTTGGACGAGTATGTGCAAAGCTTTTTCCCCTACCGCAATGCGGATGTCATGGATTGGGCTGTGGATGTCATTTCAGGACTTGTCATTGCCACAACATTGTGGACACTTTGGCCCAGGATAATTGATTCAGAGTAGGCGCTGCTCTGAAGTTCCGCGGTATGGAAAACCGAGTCCTTGAGAGCTTGTGAAAAAATTCTTTAACCCCCACCGCAGAGGCGCAAAGTAACAAAGGTGACGCAAAGAATACGTTTAAAAAAATGTGTTAACTTTGCGATTTCTTTCCAACTTTGCGGTGATTTTTTGATTTTTTCACAGCCTTCGAGCGCTGGTGCCGATGAGCGGGGTCTGCTCGAGCCTCAAAAAGCCCAAGCCGTGGCTCTGCCCGGCGATGAGCTCGATAATCAATACTGCCCCCACGACGCCATCAGCGTCTGCTCCGCAACTCGAAGCAGACCTGCCCGGCCGCATTGCTGGCCAGCCTGAGCTCATACCCGTAAGCCTCGGCCTGTCTTGCGGCGTGGTAAAGCCCGATTCCCAAGCCGTTCTCCGAGGGTACCGGAGCTCGCAGCAGATCATTTGTTATCTCCTTGCGCACGACACTCCCGCTGTCGCACACTGTGAAATACGCGGCATCCGCCGCAAGCGTGAAACGTATTGCCAGACCGCTCTCGCCTTGACGCTTGAGTAGCGCGTTGTGCAGAAGATTGTCCGCCACACTGTCAAAGAGTGCTGCCGGCAAGCGAACTGCATTGTCGAGCACCACCGGGCTAAAAATAATTTCGTCATGCGCATAGCGCTGCTGCAACACGTCCCACCACACTTCGGCTAGAACAAGCCTCTGCGCACCATCAACCTCAGCTTGAGGTGTTTGCGGCGCCTGCAACTTCTCCAGTGTTTGTTGCAGTCGCTGGGTAATCTGCGGTAATTGCCGCTGCAGCAACTGAGTCAGGCGCGCCGCGTCAATTTCTCCCGGCACCTGTGCCATGTAGCAGAGGTTGTTCATGGACTGCAGCAGGTTTTTCACATCGTGCGTCAATCGGGCACCGGTCTCATGCACTGCACGCAGGTAACTCATCTGCTGCAACTCGCGGGCACGCTGCTTGGCGATGTAATACTCGTTGGTCAATTGGGCCAGCAAATGGAAATGCCAAACCAGAGAGGGGCTCAGCTTGTGCCGCGTATAGAGGGCTATTACCAACGGCTGATTGGGAAAATCATGGCGAAAGATCGACTCCTGACCAAAATGGCCCGTTCCTGACTCCGCCCCGCTGGCGGGAAACCAGGCTCCCCCGGTGACCCAGGGCAGCGCAAGCATGCGCTCAAACGCGGCGTACAAAAACTTCTCGGGATCACTCTCCTGCTCCGCGCATTCCATCAACTGCTGCAACCAGGTCTCAAAAGGTAAACCAATCGTCAGTAGATACTTGGAAAGAAACACCCCGAGGCCACTGAAACCGGGTCGCGGATTCCACGCCCAGGCAATCAACAAGAGCATGGAGGCCATCAATACCAATGTCTTGAAGACCGCCTCGATATACAAGGACTCACGCAACAGCATGAAGGCCAGGCTGCCGAGCACCAGCACGGAAATCAGTAGAAAGATGAACAGGCTGTAGAAAAAATCAACTGTGCCGCTACTCGGCATCTGAATCTCGCGCGGGCGAGGAATCAGCAGCATGGCAATAAAAAGCAGCGGTGCCGACCAGGCAAATTCAAGATCCAGCGAAGGGCCAATCAGCGCCGTGTCCGGCACCACCCTGGGTACCAGCCAGACCAGCAGCGCGCACAACAGATAGGCGAAGGACAGCAGGTAAAAAATACGCGTTGGTCGATGGCCAAGCAGTAATACACGACCGCCGAGCAATGCGGCCAGAATAACTACCCAGAGAATCAGCAACCACCAGCCAAATAACCACGCACCGCCTAACAGAGCCACACCGATCAACAACAGCGCACCGCTACCTAGTTTGTGCTCGGCCTGAATGAAGGGTTGCCAGAGCAGGAACAAGCCGACATCGACCAGCCAGCACATCAGGCTCAATGCCCTGTTCGCGCCAGCCAGCAAGGTCAGATGTAGAACCACCAGCAGCGCAATCAGCACCCAGCGCTGCCGCTCTCTCAGGAAAAGGCCGAGACGCCATAACTCAATCATGCGCTGATTCCTAAAACTGTCTGAAGACCGTCATCAGGCCATGATGACAGTGCAATCCTCGACACATGTGTCGAAATATCGACACAACTGCGCTCAAAGCCGGAGATCAGAGCTAAATAAACTTGGCACGTAATATGCTTTGTTTCAACGGGCACAAATGTCACAACCGGGATAAAAAAATGAACAAACAACAATCGGGTTTCACGCTGGTAGAAATTGCCATTGTACTCGTCATCATCGGCCTGCTTCTCGGTGGTGTGCTGAAGGGCCAGGAACTGATCAACAGCGCGAAAGTGAAGAACCTGGCCAACGATTTCCGTACCATTCCGACCTTTGTTTACGCCTACCAGGACAAATTCCGCGCCCTGCCGGGTGACGACCGCAATGCTGATACACATATCGGCGTTGCCGTCGGTACGGTCGGTAACGGCAATGGCCGTATTGAAGGTAACTGGAATGATGTACCCACTGCCGGCGCCTGCACTTCAGAAGCCTGCCATTTCTGGCTGCACGTTCGCGTAGCCAATTTGGCGAGCGGCTCGACGGATATGAATTCTACTGAATACAACCCGCGCAATGCCGAATCCGGGCTCGTGGGCATTACTGGAGTGGCTCCCGTTACGGGCTGGACGGGAAACTACTTCGTTTGCTCGACAGGCATCCAGGGGCGGTTTGTTCGCCAACTGGATCTGGCGATGGACGACGGCGTAACAAATTCAGGTAATATCCGCGTGATTTGCCAGAGCCTAGCAGCTAACGGCTGCGCGACTAACACCGCTTTCCCGGCTGCGCTGACAGTCGCAGACGACGCCAATCTGTACACGGTCTGCTCGTCGTACTGAGGAATAATGGCTTGATGGAAAGCCCGCTTCAGCGGGCTTTTTCGTTGATTGGCTAATCAACCCTTGAGCAGTCTTGACTCAGCCGTCGCCAGCGCGCCCGGTACGCCAAGCAGCACCACCACATCACCCGCTTCGAAGCGCGTTTCTGCCGTCGGTTCGAGCGCGCGGATATTGCGCCGACGTACCGCCGTGACCTCGACGCCGCGCCCATCGATCGCCAGTTCGCCCAGCGTTCGCCCGATGGCGTAAGCGCCCTTGCCCAGAGAAATCGAATGCAGGCGCGGTTCGTCGCTGTCGTGCACATTCTCGTCATGATCGCTGTCGCCATGGAAAAAGCCGCGCAAGGTACGATAGCGCGCCATCCGCGTCTGGCGGACCCGCTTGAGCACCCGGTTGATCGGAACGCCGAGGTGAATCAGTGCATGCGAGGCGAGCATCATGCTGGCCTCCAGCGTTTCCGGCACTACCTCGGCGGCACCGGCGCGCTGCAAGCGCCCCAAATCCTTTTCGTCGAGGGTGCGTACGACCACCGGCAAGCCCGGAGCCAGTTCCTGGACCTGGCGCAACACCCGTTCGGCCGCACGCCGGTCAAGGAAAGAAACAACCAGCACACTGGCGCGGCCGATCCCCGCCGCCACCAGCATTTCGCGCTTGGTAGCGTCGCCATAGACGACGTTCTCGCCGGCCGCCGCCGCTTCGCGCACACGTTCGGGGTCGAGATCGAGCGCGACGTAGGAGACATCCTCCTGCGCCATGAAGCGCGCCAGGTACTGCCCGCTACGCCCGAAGCCGCAAATGACTGCGTGCTTTTCGGTACTCATCGCCTGCGCCGCCACCCGGGTCAGTTGCATCGAGCGCATCAGCCATTCGCTGGCGGCAAAGCGCAATACCAGACGGTCGCTGTAATGCACGATGATCGGCGCCAGCAGCATGGAAATCACCAGCGCTGCAAGAACGACCTGAACCACTTGCGCAGGCGCCACGGCGAACTGCCCGATATCCGAGAGCAGCACAAAGCCGAATTCGCCGCCGGCGCACAACCACAGGCCGGAGCGCATGGCGGCGCCAGGGAACGAGCCAAACAGCCGGGACAGGCCGTACACCAGCGCAAACTTCAGGCTCAGCAGCGCCACAAGAACGGCCAGCACCAGCAGCAGATTGGCGGAAACCAGCGCCACGTCAAGCATCATGCCGACGGTCACGAAGAAGAGCCCGAGCAGAACGTCGCGGAAGGGCTTGATGTCCTCTTCAACCTGATGCCTGAACTCGGTTTCCGAAATCAGCATACCGGCGACAAACGCCCCAAGCGCCAGCGACAGGCCGACCGCTTCGGTAAGCCATGCCAGGCCAAGCGTTACCAGCAATACGTTGAGAACAAACAGTTCGGCCGACTTGCCGTGCGCCACGATAAAAAACCATTTTCCCAGCAAACGCTTGCCCAGCAGAAAGATGAAGGCAAGCAGAGCCAGCGCCTTGAGCAGGGCAATTCCCATGGTCATCGCCATCTGCTCCGGCGACTGAGAGAACGAGGGGATCAGAATGAGCAGGGGAACGACCGCGAGATCCTGAAAAAGCAGCACCCCGATCACCTCACGGCCGTGCGCTGCGTCAATCTCAAGCCGTTCGCTGAGCAGTTTGGTCAGCACCGCCGTCGAGGACATGGCCAGCGCACCGCCAAGCGCCACACCCGCCTGCCAGGACAGCCCGAGGCCGGCCGCTAAAGCGGTGACCACGAGCAGGGTTGCCAGCACCTGCAGCAAGCCCAACCCAAAGACGATGCGCTTCATCGCCAGCAGCCTGGACAGGGAAAACTCGAGGCCGATCGAGAACATCAGGAAGACGACGCCAAACTCCGCCAGATGCTGAACGCCCGCAAACCCCGCGACCAGATTGAGCGAATGCGGACCGATCAGCGCGCCGACCAGCAGATAACCGAGAATGGGCGGCAGATTGAGCTGCCGGAAAAGAATAACCGACAGCACCGAGGCGCCCAGCAATATCAGAATGATCGGCAGCGTTTCCATTGTTTCCAGAAAAATTCGATTGAGGGCGTAGGGCGGGTTAGCGAAGCGTCCCTCAGGGGGATTTCCTACGGGGCATAACCCGACCTGCAAATGCCTGCAAATACCGCTCTTGCGGCTCGACAAGTGGTCAAGGCAGAGGCCTACGGGGCTTCTGCTATACTCGACTCCATCATAACCGCTACACGCTACAAACTCATGAATCAAACCCAGCCATCCCCCAAGGCACTCGACCTCGCGCGCCAGGTACTGCGCATCGAAGCCGACGCCGTTCTTGCGCTGATCGACCGCATTGACGGCGCCTTTCTGCGTGCGCTGTCGCTAATCCTCAACTGCCACGGTCGCGTCATCGTCAGTGGTATCGGCAAATCCGGACATATCGGGCGCAAGATTGCCTCGACGCTGGCCAGCACCGGAACGCCCGCCTATTTTGTCCATCCGGCCGAAGCCAGCCACGGCGACCTCGGGATGATCACCGCCGACGACGTTCTGATTGTCCTCTCCAACTCGGGTGAAAGTGCAGAGTTGCTGAACATCCTGCCTTCGATCAAACGCCAGGGCGCCAAGCTGATCGCCATGACAGGCAACCCGGAATCCTCGCTCGCACGTGAAGCCGATGCTCACCTCAACGCCGCTGTCGCCCAGGAGGCCTGCCCGCTCAACCTGGCGCCAACGGCCAGTACGACAGCCGCACTGGCGCTGGGCGATGCGCTGGCCGTGGCCTTGCTCGACGCGCGCGGCTTTGGCGCCGAAGATTTTGCGCGCTCGCACCCCGGCGGTTCGCTCGGCCGCCAACTGCTGACCAGGATTCGCGATGTCATGCGCACCGGGAAAGCCGTTCCCACCGTTCTTCCCGAGGCCAGTGTCGCAGAGGCGACCCGCGAAATCTCGCGCGGCGGAATCGGCATGACCGTTGTCATCACGCCGCAACGGGAGGTTCTGGGCATCTTCACCGATGGCGACCTGCGCCGCGCCATCGTCAGAAATCTCGATCTGCAAGCCCTCACCGTAGCCAGTGTGATGAGCGGCAAGCCGCGCCTGATCGGCCCGGAGAAGCTGACGGCCGAAGCCGTCGAAATGATGGAAAAGTACAAGATCAACCAGATCCCGGTGGTCGACGCAGATGAGCGGCTGATTGGCGCCCTCAACATGCACGACCTCTTTCAGGCCAAAGCCCTGTGATGCAATCCGCCGATGAAATCAGGGCGCGTGCGCGCCGCCTCAAGCTGATGGCTTTCGACGTCGACGGCGTGCTGACCGACGGTGCGCTTTTTTTCACCGATGACGGAATCGAGATCAAAGCCTTCAACTCGCGCGACGGCCTTGGCCTGAAGATGCTGCAGAAAGCCGGCCTCAGCGTGGCCATCATCACCGGTCGCAAAGCGAGTTGTGTCGAGTGGCGCATGCAGAATCTGGGTATCGATCTGCTCTATCAGGGCATCGAGAACAAATGGGAGACGATGCAGACCCTGCTCGCCAGACTCGGCATCAGCGCTGACGAGGCCGGTTACATGGGCGACGATGTGGTCGATCTGCCGGTGATGAACGGCTGCGGTTTCTCGGCCACTCCGGCAGACAGCCATGCCCTGGCCAAACGCCATGCCCGGCTGATTTCAAGCCAGGCCGGCGGCCATGGCGCGGTGCGTGAAGTCTGTGAGTTCATCCTTGAAGCCCAGGGCAAACTCGATGCCGTATTCGCTCCCTATCTGACGGTGATCAGACCATGAAACGCTGGGGCAGCGCACTCTTCCCGCTGAGCCTGCTCCTGGTCCTGACCGGCCTGACTTTCTGGCTGCGCTACGCGACCGAGTTGCCGCAAACGAAGCACGATGGAAAACTCCGACACGATCCGGACTACATCATTACCGATGCCATCCTGCGCAAGATCGATCTGTCCGGGCAGTTGAAATATACCTTGTCCGCTACCGATATCCGGCACTATCCGGATGATGAAAGCACCGACATGCTCAAACCGAACCTTGTCTACTTTCAAGCCAGGAAGCCCCCGGTAACGATGAGTGCGGAGCGCGGACATATGAGCAAGGACGGCGAGAAGGTCGATTTGTACGACAATGTTCGCATCCGGCGTTCGGCGTCCGCGCAATATGAAGAACTGACGGCCTACACGCCCGAACTCACCGTCCTGCCCGACGTCGAAAAGGCATTCACCAAGAGCCCGGTGCTGATCACCCAGGGGAAATCCTGGATGAAAGGTGTCGGCATGCAGGTGGACAACCGGGCGCAGACCTACCTCCTTGAATCCCAAGCCTTCGCCGTACTGGAAAGCAAACACGCCAAAAAGCAGAAGCCATGACTCCAAAATACGCCTGTCTCGTTGCCGCCTCAGTGCTGGTAACCTTTTCGTTACCGGCCTACGCCGAAAAAGCGGATCGTGAAAAACCGATCAATCTGGAGGCCGATCGCGTCAGCATGGACGATATCAACAAGGTCCAGGTCTTCGAAGGCAATGTCATCCTGACTCAGGGAACCATGCAAATTCGTACCAGTAGGTTGGTCATCACGCAGGATGCCGACGGCTTCCAGAAAGGTGTGGCAACCGGCGGCGCCAATGGTCTGGCCCGCTTCCGCCAGAAGCGTGAAGGTAGCGAAGAATACTTCGAGGGAGAAGGCGAGCGTATCGAGCATGATGCGCGTGCAGAAAAAACAGATTTCTATGTTCGTGCCTGGGTGAAGAGCGGGCAGGATGAAGTCAAGGGGCAGTTCATATCCTACGACGCGCTGACCGAGAAGTATCTCGCTACCAACGGTCGTGGCGAGAGCAAGAGCGCCACCGGTGAGGCGCAAGCGCGTGTGCGCGCGATCATTCAGCCCAAAGCAAAGAACGTGGCGCCCGAGGATAGTAAAGGCGAGCCGCTGACTCTCAAGCCATCAGAGACAGTGAAGCCGAGGGAGTAGGCGACTTGCCCAACTGGCACGCAGCGTATTCATCGTGGCAATCGAATAGCCGATCTGTTTTCAGTACCATTTTCAAGCATTCCTGAAAATAATTGCTGCACTGCATCAAAAAAGACTTGACACACCAGTTTTGTTGCCTATAATCGAGTCTATGGTGCAGTGCAGCAAGTCACTTGACTCGTTAAACATTGCACATGCCCTGTTTTATTACCAAGGAGATTTACCATGATCACGACCCCCGAACAATTTGCCGCAGCCAACAAAGCTTCCGTCGATGCCATGCTTTCGCTCGCCAACACAGCGCTCGCCAGTGCTGAACGTATCGCCGCCCTGAACCTGAATACAGCTCGCTCGATGCTTGAAGATGGCATGGCCAACACCAAGGCCATGCTCGGCGCCAAGGATCCGCGTGAAGCCATGTCGCTGTCGGCGGCGCAGATCCAACCGGCCGTTGAACAGATCGTTGCCTACAACCGCAGCCTCTATGAAATTTCGGCGCAAACCAAAGAAGAAGTATCCAAGCTGCTCGAAAGCCAGTTCGGCGAGTTCCAGAAGCAGGTTTCCAGTCTGATGGAAAAAGCCGCCAAGAACGCACCGGCCGGTTCGGACGTTGCCGTTGCTGCGGTCAAGTCGGCACTCGAAGCCGCCAACTCGGCATTCGACAACATGAAAAATATCGTCAAACAAGCCGCTGACATGACCGAATCCAATATCGCTACGGCGAGCAATGCGACGGTCAATGCAGTTAGCTCGGCGACCACCGGCAAGAAAAAGTAAGCTCTTGATCGCCTGATTCTTGCGCTTGAGCGCAACGCCCGAGCGGCAGTCAATCAACGCTCGAGTAACAAACAAAACCCCGTCACCGGGGTTTTGTCGTTTTTGCGTCGCCTCCGCGATCAGTCGCGCCACGCCCAGGTAATGCCGCGCCGCTCGACCTCCTGACGGATCTCTTCCATCACCTGTTCGACCACAAGAGATTCTCCCTCGACGCCCAGTTCCAGATGCCGGCGCTGGCCGTCTTCGCCGATCGACGGCAGACTGAACAGTCGCAGCGCCGGATAGTCGGCTACGATGCGCTGCATGAGGTCGAGGAGCGCGCTCTCGTAGGCTTTCGGCCCGGTGAGCAGCAAGGCCCGATCGACTACAGGTTTGCGATTGAACAGATGCGGGTAGAAGGTGTCGAGCGCCCATTCGGCCATCGGATGCGCCATTTGCGGAAAGCCAGGCAGGAAATAGTGGTTGCGCACGCAGAACCCGGCAATGCGGTTGAATGGATTGGGAACGATGTCGACCCCGCGCGGAAAGGTGGCGAGCAATAAACGCGCATCGTTGATGTCATCGCCAAAGCGCACGTGCAACTCGCGTTCAGCCTCGGGATGCAGTACCAGATCGACACCCAGCGCTATGGCTGCGGCCTGCCGCGTGTGATCGTCCGGCGTGTTGCCGATGCCGCCGAAACTGAACACCACGTCGCCTGCCGCGAAGCTGCGTTTCAGCGTCGCCGCGATACGTGATCGCTCGTCGCCCAGGTACTCGGCCCAGCTTAGCCGCAGACCGCGCGCGGCAAGCAGACTGACAATCTTCTTGAAATGCTGGTCGACGCGTTTGCCAGAAAGAATTTCGTCGCCGATGATGAGTGCACCAAAGTTCATGCCTGGACCTCCGGTTTTTCGATAAGTGTCACGATGGCTCCGCGCCGCAACCGGCGTAGCGCCTCAAGACAGAAGTGAACATAGGCCAGCGCCGCCAGCGAAGGCGCCAGCAGCCCCATGAACGGTATGTGCGTCAGCAAGGCCATGACGAACCCCAGCGCCAGCAGCGGCATCGCAAGTTGTCGCCGCAGTTCGTGCCACTCCCTGTCACTCGCATGGACCGCCAAAGAATCGTAGGCAAAGGTACGGCGGTTAAGCCAGGCCATCCAGAAGAAGGGCAGGATCAGCCCGAGTCCCGGCACCAGCCACAGCGGCAGGGTCACCAGCCAGCCAACAATGAACAGTAAGGCGGCCCAGAGGCTGTTCCAGGTCGCCGCGGCAACGCTGTCTTTTCCCATGCGCGCGAGTTCGGGATAGTCGCTAGCTGCCAGGTGATCGAGGAGCAGCGGCAGAACGACGATCGCCGTCAGCACCATGGCCACCAGGTAACTGGCGGAGAGAATCAGCAACCAGCCGCCGAGCGCCGCCAGCAGCTTGGCCAGCCACAAGGCCCCCCAGTCGGTGATCCAGTTCATCGGCGGCTGCGTGACAAACAGGGCGATCAGCCTTTCGAGCAGAAAGAGCGAAAGGGCGATCATCACGATCAGGGCCAGAATCGCCGGCCCAAGTATATAAAGCCACACCCGGCCGCGGCCGAGCGTTACCAGGCTGCGCTTCAGCGCCAGAATGACTTCACCCACGAGAGGGCTCCTTTGACAGTTGAAAGAGGTTCACAAGGTTCAAATTCCCTCCCACATCTTCTGCAGCCGCTTGCTCGACACCGGTGCCGGCGTGCGCAGTTCCTGGGCAAAGAGCTGCACACGCAATTCCTCGAGCAGCCAGCGGAACTGCTCGACCTGCGGATCGACTACGCCCTGCTTGGCCAGTACGATGGCACGTCGCTCGTAGTTCGTCCACAGCGGTGCGTATTCGGCCAGCAGACGGGCATCGCGAACCGGGTCGGCCTTGAGTTTGTCGAGGCGCAGCGAAATGGCCTTGAGATAACGGGGGTAGTGCTGCAGGCGCTCGAAGGGCGTGTCGGCAATGAAGCGCTTGCCCAGCAGACGGCCAAGCTGTTTCTCGACATCCTGCAGCGCCGCCGCATGGCTTTTGAAGGCCGGCAGTTTCTTCTGCAGCACCTGCCAGTCGGCGAGAATCTGGCCGACCAGACGGCAGATTTCCTGCGCCAGCAGGCCGAGCCGTGACTTGGCTTCAGCGCAGCGCAATTTGAAACTCTGCGCATCGCCCGGCCACGGCTCGGCCAGGCAGGCACGCGCGAAGGTGAGGTCGATCAGTTGCCGGCGCAGGTCGTCGAGAGAACCCAGCGGCATGAACGCCATGCCCATTTGCGTCAGACCCGGCAGGTTCTTTTCGAAGTATTTGAGCTGATCGCGAAACTGCAGCATGAACAAGCGCAGGAGTCCCTGCGCATGCGCCGCGCGCGCTTCCTCGGCACTATCGAACACGCACAGCGAAACGCTCTCGCCATCATCGGAAAGACCGGGATAGCCGAGCACCGTTTGTTGGCCGTTCGCGTTGTTGCCGCCGCTGTTTCCAATTTCAACTTCCATCAGCTCGGGTAACTCGCCGAAACTCCAGTCGGTCATCCCTGAATATTCCGAGGGGGTTTCGTGCAACTCGGAGAATTCCTGCTTCGCTTTGCCGCCCCACTCGCCGCGCAGCTCGGCCAGGCTGCGACTCAGGCCAAGCTGACGCTCATGCTCGTCAACCAGTCTGAAGTTGAAACTGAAATGCGCCGGCAGCGCGTCGGGGCGGAAGGCGTCCGGCGTAATCTCCCAGCCGCGTGCATTGAGTCCGCGCGATTGCAGGATGAAGGCGATCAGCGCCATCACCAGCGTTTTGTCCGAGGGCTGCACCTGCTCGACAAATTCGGCGGCGAATTCCGGCACCGGCACCAGCTTCGAGCGAATCTTCTGTGGCAGTGTCTTGACGAGCTGGATGACCTTTTCCTTGAGCAAACCCGGCACCAGCCACTCGCAACGCGCTGCCGGGATCTGGTTGAGCTGCGCCAGCGGCACCGTCATCGTCACGCCATCGCGCGGGCTGCCGGGCTCAAAAAGGTAAGTCAGCGCAAACTCGACGCCCCCCAGCCTGATCTGGTGCGGAAAGGCTTCGGTGGTAACGCCGGCCGCTTCGTGGCGCATCAGGTCTTCGCGTTGCAAATAAAGTAATTCTGGATCCTCGCGCTCGGCCTCGCGCCGCCAGTGGTCGAACCCGGCGCCGTCGTACAGCCCCTCGGGAATGATCTGATCGTAGAAAGCGAAAATCAGCTCGTCGTCGACCAGCACATCCGGGCGTCGCGACTTGTGTTCCAGCGTTTCGATGTCGAGCATCAACTGGTGGTTGTGCGTGAAGAAGTCCCAGCGCCGGGAATACTCCTCGCTGATCTCGCCGCCGACCAGCCCCTGGCGGATGAAGATTTCACGCGCTTCCTGCGGATTCATCGGCCCGAAGTTCACCCGCTTTTTCGGATTGACGATCATCCCGTAAAGCGTCGAACGCTCGAAGGCGACGACCTGCATCGCCTTCTTCTCCCAGTGCGGATCGAACCAGCTCCGCTTGATCAGGTGCGCGCCGACCTTCTCCAGCCACTCCGGTTCGATTCGCGCCACGCAGCGGGCAAAGAGCCGGGTGGTTTCGGCGATTTCGGCGGCAGCGATCCACTTGCCGGCCTTCTTGTTGAGCGGCGAAGCGGGATGGATCAGGAACTTCATCCCGCGAGCGCCCAGGTAATGCCCCGAATCCTCGGACTTGCAGCCGATGTTGCCGAGCAGGCCGGCGAGCAGCGCGCGGTGAATCGCCTCGTAGCTCGCGGGGATCTGGTTCTCCTTCCATTCATGCTCGGCGGCGAGGCCGTGCAACTGGCTGTGAATGTCGCGCCACTCGCGCATGCGCAGCGCTGACAGGAAGTTTTCGTGACACGCCTGCACCAGCTTGCGCTGCGATTTCTTGTGCTCGACCTCGGCCTCGTACCAGTTCCACAGCTTCAGCCAGGAAAGGAATTCCGACTTCTCGTCGGCGAACTTCCGGTGCGCGGCGTCGGCACTGCCCTGGCGCTCCTGCGGGCGCTCGCGCGGGTCCTGCACGGTCAGCGCGGCAGCGATCACCAGCATCTCGCGCAGACAACCCTCTTCGCGTGCGGCGACGATCATTCGCGCCACGCGTGGATCGAGCGGCATCTTCGCCAGTTCCTGCCCGATCGATGTCAGCGCGTGCTCTTCGGTCACCGCGCCGAGTTCGAGCAGGAGCTGGTAACCGTCGCTGATCGCCTTTGGCGGCGGTGCCTCGATGAAGGGGAAATCCTCGACATCGCCGATGCGCAACGACTTCATTCGCAGAATCACCCCGGCCAGCGACGAGCGCAGGATTTCGGGGTCGGCGTACGGCGGGCGCAGGCCGAACTCCTGCTCGTCATACAAACGAATGCACACCCCGGCCGCCACCCGCCCGCAGCGCCCGGCCCGCTGGTTGGCCGAAGCCTGGGCGATCTTCTCGATCTGCAAGTGTTCGACCTTGTTGCGATAGGAGTAGCGCTTGACGCGCGCCAGCCCGGAATCGACCACGTAACGAATGCCCGGCACGGTGAGCGAGGTTTCGGCAACGTTGGTCGCCAGCACGATGCGCCGCCCGCTGTGCGGCCTGAAAATGCGCGACTGCTCCTCGGCCGACAGACGGGCAAAAAGCGGCAG
>NZ_JAEUOI010000065.1 GCF_016790145.1 Propionivibrio sp.
CAAACTTTTCCCGCAACGAGCAGGTCACGGCGGATGCCCGAACCCGTCATCGGCACCAGCAGAACCCGCCCCCCAGCCCAGGGCAGCTCAAGCTCGCCGGCCCAAAGTCTGTGTTCGATGGGCGTCTCAGGATAGTGTCCAACGATATGCAGTTCGCCGCGATAAACGTGCAACTCGCCGTCGGATGTCGCCAGACAGGTCTCCGAAAGCGCCCCGGCCGTTGCCAGTTGACGCAAGGCTTCATCGATCCAGCGCGCATCCGGCGCCCGAAAGCCCGCCGTGAGCCAGGCAAAGCGCAACAGGTTGCGCGCGCGTGGCGGCGAGAGTGCGTTGAAACCGACAAGGCCGATCCGCCCGGCCGCGGTGGTCAGCGCGGCGCGATCAATCGCCGCCAGCTCGTCGAGCAGCAGGGCGCCTTCGGCAAAGTGGCTGGCGGCACGCGCCAGTGCTTTGTGCGCGCCAGGGAATTTCTCCTCGAGTTGCGGCATCACTTCACGGCGCAGATAGTTGCGGCGGTAGTGCACATCGTCATTGCTTTCGTCTTCGATCCAGCACAGTGCCTGCTCGGCGGCGTAGGCCTCGATCAGCGCCCGGGGCACATTGAGCAAAGGCCTGACCAGGACTGGCCCGCGCGCTTGCGGACGCTCGGCCAGCATGCCCGCTGCCCCGGCCATACCGGCGCCACGCAGCACATTGAGCAGAACCGTTTCCGCCTGGTCGTCGCGATGATGCGCCAGCGCCAGCCAGTCCGCAGCGCATCGGGCAAACACGGCATGGCGCATCCGGCGCGCGGCGGCCTCAAGCCCCTCGCCGCTGTCGCGCGGCACCTCAACGCGGACAATATCCAGCGGCACAGCACAACGCTGGCAGAACTCGGCACAGAAGACGGCCCAGGCATCGGCATTGGGACTGATCCCGTGGTGCACATGCACGGCGGACAGGATGACGGGAAGGCCGGCGGTTGAAATCAGGCCGCTCACCGCATGCAACAGAACGAGCGAGTCACGCCCCCCGGAAAGGGCAACGCACAGGCGCGAATTTGGCAACATTCGCGTCACCATTCCCGGCACCAGTCCAGGCACCATCGTTGGCGTCAGTCGTTCCGCAAGAAATGCTGAGAGGATTGTCGCGAGCTGGCTCGTCGCGCCTGCCGGTGAACGCTCAGTGGAGCGGGTGCTCTTTGGTGCGGCCATAGGCCATCAAACGTGCAAAGCGGGCTTCGAGCAGTTCGCTGGTTGACAGCGCACTGACCTGCTTCAAGGCGTCAAGCAGCGCTTTCTTCAGGTTCAGCCCCATCGCCACGGGATCGCGATGCGCGCCGCCGAGCGGTTCATGGACGACCTTGTCGATCAGGCCGAGTGTTTTCAGGCGGGAGGCCGTGATCCCCATGATCTCGGCCGCTTCGCTGGCTTTCTCGGCGCTCTTCCAGAGAATCGACGCGCAGCCTTCCGGCGAAATGACGGAATAGGTCGAGTATTGCAGCATCTGCACCACATCACCGACACCAATAGCCAGAGCACCGCCCGAGCCGCCCTCTCCGATGACGGTGACAATGATCGGCACCCGCAGTTCGGCCATGACATAGAGATTGCGCCCGATAGCCTCGGACTGACCACGCTCTTCGGCGTCGATGCCGGGGTAGGCGCCCGGCGTGTCGATGAAGGTCAGCACCGGAATGCCGAACTTCTCGGCCAGTCGCATCAGGCGCAGGGCTTTGCGATAACCCTCCGGGCGCGGCATGCCGAAGTTGCGGTAAACCTTTTCCTTGGTGCCGATCCCCTTCTGGTGGCCAATGACCATCACCGACTGGCCGTTGAAACGTGCCAGACCACCGACAATGGCATGATCGTCAGCAAAGGCGCGATCGCCGTGCAGTTCTTCAAAATCGGAAAAAATGAGATTGAGATAATCGAGTGTAAAGGGACGCTGAGGATGACGTGCAACCTGCGAGATTTGCCAGGGCGTAAGCTTGGCGTAGATCTCCTTGGTCAGCGTCTGGCTCTTCTTCTCAAGCCGGGCAATCTCTTCCGAGATATCGACAGCCGAATCATCCTGGGCGAAGCGCAAGTTTTCGATCTTGCCATCAAGGTCAGCAATCTGCTGTTCAAAGTCGAGGAAACTGATTTTCATCAAGCTCAAGCCGGTTCTGAAACGGCGCCCATTTTAACCCAAAGCCGGGGTATCGGCTTGTTCGGCAGCGAAGTCAGCGAAGCCCAGGAAAACCAGCCGCATTCACCTCGCTGAAAATGCCGTGCAAAATCTCGGCTCAACAGGACATTCCAATGTACTGCGAGCGAAGCTGGTTGAAAGGAATGCAGCGCAAGGCAGATGGAGCACGGCAACGATTGATCCTGCTGGGCGACAAGCATTTGGCTCAGCATACGTTGATGTGTTTCAAACTTTCCGCCATGCCGTACCAGGAAGAGGGGATTCAATTGGCGACATCTATCGGTGCTTGATCGGTGAACCTGCGCCCAGCACCGCGATCCGATGCAGAAGCTGATGCGCCCCGTGAGCGTCAGGCCTGCTCAGATTATCCCTTGAGTGCAACGTCGTCCGTAAGGACAGATTTGGAGTTCGAGATATCCAGTGAATGGCTCCAGATGTCTAATGGAGAACTTGCTACTCTCGGGTAGAGGCTGTCGTGAAACTTGGCGAGTGCAAAGATTTCAGTCATCACGTTTTCGGGGAAGCCTTGCTTGCGCCTGGGTTCGGCAAACATCAGACCCTGAAAGCAGGCGTCAATGGCCTCGGGCGATTCCCATGCTTCAAGTATTTTGGAGAGAACATGTGGATACTTCTGCGACAAAAGATGGGGAAACAATTGCCGCTTTTCGAGCAAGACCAGTACCGCATTTTGATCAGTTGCCATGATCATTCTCCTTCTGTAGAGCAAGTTGCCGACCATCACTGGCTGATGAAAGGTTACACCTTCTTTGGCAGCAAGAGTCGTAATTCGTTCAAGCGCACAACTGATTCAACATAAAGAATGATCGGTAACACGAATGGGTCGGCCATCAGTGTCTTCTATTCATTGCCGGAAAAACCAACACGATCATTTGCGCGCGTTCGCAGAGCGTGCTTGCTGCCTTTTCAGGGCATAAGCGACTGCGATCAGTCCGGCGCTCAATAGCAGGGCCGCCGGCAAGGTGAACTGCACGTCCTGCAAGACCGGATTATACGGTAATAACTGGCTGACAAAACCGATGCGGGCAAAACTGGTCACCGCCAGCAGCGAGAAAAAACTGCCCATGAACAGGCCTTCAGCTCCGCGTGTACCAAACATTGAAGCCTGTTCCATCAACCCCGCAAAAGCGGCTGCCCAACCGACCCCGACCAGCACTTGCGTCAAAATGAGCATTTCCAGGTTACTGACAGCCGCTGCCGCATAACTGCTGAACGCCATCAGCAAAATGCCGCCTGCCGCGACGGACAGCGCGCCAAAACGCTTGATGGGCGCCGCAATACCGACCAGCGCAACAAAAAATCCAAGCCACAGCAATGGCATCAGCCAGGGTAGATTTTCCTTCGGTGCATGGGCCAGATACTGCGCTGCTGAATTGACGAATGCATGCAACTGAAAGCCGCCCGAAGCCAGCGCCAGAACAAGCAGCAGGGGTAAATACGCCGGGAAAGCGATGGGTTGCGGTTCATCCGCCCTTGGCTCCGGGGCTTGAGTGCCCGTAACACGCTGCAGAACGACGACCGCGACCAGCAAGGTCAACGCCGAAATCACGAACGGCAGACGCGGGTCGGTGCCTTTCAGGATCATGCCGAGATAAGGCGACAGCACCGAGGCCAGCGCCATCCCGGCCGCATACCAGATCACCAGACGTCCCTGTTGTGCCGCCCTGGCGCGCTTGGTGAGCAGCACCAGCGTCGGCACCCGTACCACCGAAGCACTGAACACCCAGATGGCCAGAACGACAATGAGCAGGGTTGGCGAGACCCTGGGCAGCATCGGCAGCAACAGAAAGGCTATAGCGGAAACCGTGGTCAGCAACAGGAGCAGTCGCGCCAGCTTGCGATAGCCCTCGGCCATCCGGTCCGCAACCATGCCGAAGCCAATATCCATCACGGCAAAAACCAGTTGGTCGGCCATCAGCAGGACGGGTATCCAGGTCGCCGCAAGATCAGCCGACTTAAGCAACTCCGGCAGATAAATCACATACACCGTCCAGCCCAGCGTAAAGAAGAACTGCACGCTGCCCAGCGCCAGCCCAGCGGCGGATTCTGGCTCGTTTGCTGCATCAACCATGGCGACCCTCATTTTTGTGAAATTCCGGGCATATCATAATCCAGCCTCCAGCTCCGCTAATCGTTCGCCGCAGCAGGAAAGGCGAGCGACCTAGCCAGAACTGACCCCTTGCCGCAACTTAAACCCAAGATTCACCAGGCAAGCCAATGATGCTGGAAGCCGCGCCTAGCTTTGCCTGAGCAGACGGGGTTCCTCAAACAGCGAGATGATTTCGACGCGGTGGATATCCGGGTTGTCCGGCACCACGTAGAGGACCGGCGTCATCAGTTCCTCGAATATTCCGCGCAGGCTGCGGGCGCCGGTTTTGTATTCGATGGCGATTTCTGAAATCTGCTCGAATACTCTCGGGCTGATGCTCAATTCAACGCCTTCGGCCCTGAATATCTCGATGTACTGCCGGTAGATCGAGTTCTTCGGCACACTCATGATTCTGACCAGCATTTCCTTGTTCAGATTCTGAAAATTGGCGATGATCGGCAGGCGACCGGTAAATTCCGGGATCAGACCGAACTCGAAAAGATCGGTCGGCTTCACACGCTTGTTGAGCCGGTCAAGAATGTTCTGGTTGTCGTCCCCCGACGTCGAGATAAACCCGAAGCCGTGCGTCTTGGACATGATGTTCTCCAGTCCGACAAAGGCACCGCCGCAAATGAACAGGATGTTGCTGGTGTCAATGTACTGATTGCTCTTAAGCTTGACCGGCGCGCCTTCCATGATCTTCAACAAGGCGTGTTGCACGCTCTCGCCGGAAATCACCCGCACCTCGGCTTTTGTTGCCTTCAGCTTGTCGATCTCGTCGATGAACACGATGCCGAGCTGAGCCTTTTCGACCTCCCCGTCCGCCTTGTCGACCAGGCGTTGCAAAACCGCTTCGATCTCCTCATTGACATACTTGGTCTGGGCCAGCGAGGTGGCATCCGCAGTAACGAAGGGAACCCCGAGCATCCTTGAGAGGGTGTCACAGACCAGGGTTTTCCCGGTTCCGGACGAACCGATCATCAAGACATTGCTCTTGGCAATGGCTCCGTTGCTTTGCTGAGAAGTGGATATTTTCCTGTAGTGCGAATAGACGGCAACCGCCAAGACCTTCTTTGCCTCTTCCTGACCGATCACATACTGGTCGAGATACCTGACGATCGAGCTGGGTGTGGTTTCTTTGGCTAGCAAGGTCTTCTCCTCCTTCGACATGAATTCCAACGCAAGTGCCATGTTATTCCGAATCGGCACGTCATGGCGCAAGCGCCTTGTCTGACGATGCGCTATGCTTGTTGCCTTTGACTGAAATCAGGCAAGGGCACGGAGGACTTAATTATGCTTGAATGGTGGCACTGGATGATTCTCGGACTCTGTCTGGCGATGGCCGAACTGGCTGTTCCTGCATTTTTCATCGTCTGGTTCGGAATCGGTGCAGTCGGCGTCGCTATCGTCCTGCTGCTGGCGCCCGACCTTGCTGTGGCAACGCAAATGCTGCTTTGGGCAGGGCTGTCCACCGTACTTGTGGTCATCTGGTTCCGCCATCTGCGGCCACGCACAGTAACTACAGTCGGCACTTCAGCCGCATCGGTGGCCGGCGAAGTCGGCGTTCTGGTTACCGACATCAACCCTGAAATACGCGGCCAGGTTCGCTTTCAGAAGCCGGTGCTGGGCTCCGATGTCTGGGAGTGTTACGCCGACGCCAACATCAAGGCGGGCGAGCGCGTTCGCGTTCTCGTCGTCGAAGGTAGTTTCATCAAAGTGGAGGCAGCAAAATGATCGAGATGACCATCACCTCAGTCGTCTTCCTGGCTTTTGTCGTTGTTACTATTGCCAAAGGTGTGCGCATTATTCCCCAAGGTGAAGAATGGATCGTGCAGCGACTGGGCAAATACCGCGAGACACTGATTCCGGGGCTACGCTTCATCATCCCTTATATCGATACCATTGCCTACAAGCTCACGACCAAGGACATTATCCTCGATGTGCAGGAGCAGGAGGTCATTACCCGTGACAACGCCGTGATCGTGGTCAATGCCATCGCCTTCATCAAGATCACCGACCCGGTGAAAGCGGTGTATGGCGTGGGGAACTACTCGGAAGCCATTCGTAACATGATCATGACCACCCTGCGCTCGATTGTCGGCGAAATGGAGCTTGACCATGCCCTCTCGCAACGCGACATGATCAAGGCGCGCCTGAAAGCGGGCGTCGCCGACGAAGCGATGGACTGGGGGCTCACCGTAAAATCGGTTGAAATTCAGGACATCAAGCCCTCGCAATCGATGCAACGCGCGATGGAACTGCAGGCTGCGGCCGAACGCGAACGCAAGGCCATGGTGACGCGTGCCGAGGGTGAAAAACAGTCGATGATCCTGAGTGCCGAAGCCCGTCTGGAATCGGCCAGGCGTGACGCCGAAGCGCAGATCATGCTGGCCGATGCGTCCTCGCAGGCGATCAGCAAAGTGACTGGCGCCTTCGGTGAAAACGAACTGCCGATGCTCTATCTGCTGGGCGAGAAATACATCAACAGCATGACCAGGATGGCCGAGTCGCAAAACGCCAAAATGATTCTGCTGCCGGCCGATCTGCAGAGCACGCTGCGCGGACTGTTCCAAAAGTTGCCGAAACCCTGAGACATCATCCACACCACCCGCTACGGATAAACGCTTGCCTGCAACTCATCGACTGTTTCCAGGATATCTCGCCGCAGCGGCCACCCTGCTCATGTGGACCGGGTTCAACCTCGTTTCGCGCCTGGGCGGTAAAAGCGTTCTGACGCCTTACGACATCTTCGCACTACGCCTGATTACCGCCTCACTTATCCTTCTACCCTTTGCCAGTGGCATGCCGCCCGGCGCCTGGCGCGATGGTCGGCTGTGGATACTGGCCATACTGGGAAACCTGCTCTACTGCCTGCTGGTCTATCAGGGTTTCAGATACGCCCCCGCCGCACACGGTGGCATCCTGCTCGCCGGCTTGCAGCCTTTCCTGATCAGCGCGCTCGTCTGGCTGATTGCAGGCACCCGCCCGAACCGAATGCGCAACGCCGGGCTCCTTTTGATTGCCATCGGCATCGTTTGTGCTGCCATGCCTTACTTCACCGAGTGGTCTGCCGATTCCTTTTATGGCGACGTGCTGATCCTGCTTTCATCAATCTCCTGGGCGTTCTACAGCGTTCTTGCTGCGCGCTGGGGATATTCTGCATGGACGCTGACCCGTGCCGTAGTGCTCGGCTCGGCCGTTCTTTACCTGCCGGTTTACCTGCTCTGGCTACCCAAGCAACTGGAGGCTGCACCACTCTCGATGATTGTCATTCAGAGCCTGTTTCAAGGCATCGTTGCTTCAATTTTGGCCATGCTGGCTTACCTGAAGGCCGTTTCTATCCTTGGCACGGAGCGAGCTGCCGCCTTTCTGGCGCTGGTACCCATCGTGACCGGTCTGCTTGCCATACCATTGCTTGATGAAGCGCTCACCGCCTGGCTATTGAGCGGCCTGGTTTTTGTATCGCTGGGGTCCTATATCTCTTCGCGGTACGGCACTACTTCCCTAAGGAATTGATCCATGCAAAATTTCACTTTTTACAATCCGACACGCATCCTTTTTGGTGCCGGCCGTATCGCCAACCTGGCACGTGAGGTTCCGTCCGGGGCACGGGTGCTGATCACCTATGGCGGCGGCAGTATCGTCAGGGCCGGTACATTGGCCGAAGTCAGGAACGCGTTGAAAGACTTCACGCTTTTCGAATTCGCCGGTATCGAGCCCAATCCGAGCTATGAAACCTTGATGCAGGCCGTAGAACTCGCGCGCCGCGAGCGAATCGATTTCCTTCTTGCCGTTGGCGGCGGTTCGGTGATTGACGGCACCAAGTTCATCGCTGCAGCCATTCCCTTTACTGGCGATCCGTGGAATATCCTCGCCAAACGTGCAAGGATCGTCAGTGCCGTTCCTTTTGGCAGTGTGCTTACCCTCCCTGCCACCGGTTCGGAAATGAACAATGGTGCAGTAATCACCAGGCGCGCCAGCAACGACAAGCTGGCGTTCATGCATGATCTGCTCTTCCCTCGCTTTTCGGTACTTGACCCGACCAAGACTTATACCCTGCCGCCGCGCCAGGTCGCCAACGGGGTCGTCGACGCCTTTGTACATGTCATCGAGCAATATCTCACTTATCCCGCCGACGCCAAGGTGCAGGATCGCTTTGCCGAGGGCTTGCTGCTGACACTGATCGAGGATGGCCCCAAAGCGTTGCAGGAGCCGGAAAACTATGCCGTTCGAGGCACCCTGATGTGGACGGCGACGCTGGCGCTGAACGGCTTGATCGGTGCCGGGGTACCCAATGACTGGGCCACCCACATGCTCGGCCACGAACTTACTGTATTGCACGGACTCGACCACGCGCAGACGCTGGCCGTCGTCCTCCCGGCCATGCTGCATGAACGGCGTTCCGAGAAACGCGACAAGCTGTTGCAGTACGCCGAACGTGTCTGGGAATTGCGCGAAGGTGACGAGGAAGAACGTATCGATCAAGCCATTGCATGCACCCGGCAGTTCTTTGAATCGCTGCACGTTCCGACACGCCTGTCAGACTACGGCATCAAAAAGGACGCCATTCCGGCACTGGTCGCCCAACTGAAAAGGCACGGTATGGTCGCACTGGGCGAGCATAACAATTTCTCGCTTGATGGTTCGCGCCGGGTATATGAACTGGCCGCCTGATGCCAGCGTAGCGAATCGGTCGGGCGCTCAGCTTCGCCTGGTCAACACAAAAATTACTTGGCTCGATAAACCAGTCACTGTAAAACTTACCGTCATTAACGCTATTGTCATGTTGATATGGTCGATACGTTATCCGCTTTAGCAAGCCCAATCAGCAGCATCTTGCAGGACTCAGCCGTGCCAAACGAACATTTCATAGCAGGCAAAGACGCATCACTCGAATCATCGATCAGCCGCATGCAGGAGAAACTGACCCTGATCGGTTTTCACGTCGAGGAGCGCTCCTGGCTCAATCCGGTGGATGGCATCTGGTCCGTGCATGTCAGTGAGCGTGACTGCCCGCTGCTGTTTACCAACGGCAAGGGTGCATCGAAACTAGCCGCGCTGGCCAGTGCGCTCGGTGAGTTTTTCGAGCGACTTTCCTGCAACTACTTCTGGACACACTATTACCTGGGCGAGAATTTTGCCACGCACCGCTTTACCCACTATCCACAGGAACACTGGTTCAAACCGGGAGATGACAGTGTATGGCCGCGAGAATTGCTGACGCTTGAGTTGCAGGAATTCTACAACCCCGAAAACAGCATTCCTGCCCACATACTGGTCGAACACAACTCCGGCAATGTCGAACGCGGGATCTGTGCCCTGCCCTTCTTCCGCCAGAACGACGGCATGCGCATCTGGTTTCCGATCAATATCATCGGCAACCTGTATGTCAGTAACGGCATGTCGGCGGGCAACACCCAGGCCGAGGCCCGTACCCAGGCACTCTCTGAAATCGTCGAACGCCACATCAAGTTCCGCATCATCAGCGAGGGGCTTTGTCTGCCGGAAGTTCCGGATGAAGTCATCGCCCGCTACCCACGCATCGAAGCCGGAATCCGCGCACTGCGCGCTGCCGGCTTCGGCATCCTGGTCAAGGACGCCTCACTCGGCGGGCAGTATCCGGTCATGAATGTCACCTTGCTCAATCCCGAAGACCAGGGTTGCTTCTCCAGTTTTGGCGCCCATCCGCGCTTTGAGATTGCACTTGAGCGCGCGCTCACCGAGCTCTTGCAAGGCCGTGCTCTCGATGCGCTGGGCGGTTTCCCCGAGCCGGGTTTTGATCTTGACGAAATTGCCAGTTCACCAAACATCGAAATCCACTTCGTTGATTCGAGCGGAATCATCAGTTGGAATTTCCTCGGTGACTCGCCGGATTTTGACTTCTGCGACTGGAATTTCAGCACGTCGACGGCTGAAGATTACGATTGGCTGGTAGACATGATTCATGCCGAAGAGCACGATATTTACATCGCCGATTACACCCATCTGGGCGTTTATGCTTGCCGGATCATTATTCCGGGAATGTCCGAAATCTATCCGGTCGACGATCTGGAGTTCGAAAACAACAGTCTCGGCAATGAGATTCGCGATGCCATCCTTTACCTGCCGGAACTCGACGATGATGAATGCGCGGACCTGCTCGATACGCTCAATGAATCCGGCCTGGCCGACCAGCGTCCGGTCACTGCCCTGATCGGTCTGGCTCCTGATGCCGGATCATTCTGGGAAGACCTGCGCGTCGGCGAACTGAAAACCCTGCTCGCACTGGCCATCGGTAATGATGAAGGTATACGTGAAGGCTGCGACTGGATACACCACTTTGCGCAGATCAACCCCGAGCGCCGATGCATCTACCGCTGCATTGAAAGCCTGCTCAAGCTCGGTGAGACGGGTGATCATGAAGCATATCGCAATGCACTGGAAAACCTTTACGGCACAAGTGCTTTGGGCATGGCCGAAGCACTGTTGGCCCGCAAAAAACGTTTCTTCGGGATACCTGCACCGGGCCCGGGGCTGAAGGGATTCGAGATGCACCATCGACTGCTTGAGGCTTACGGCAAGGTGCACCGCCAAAACGCGAAAGCAGTCTAATTGGAAGAATGGAGCAAACGCATGGAAGAAGCCGGAAAAAAACTGGAGAAGGCGCAACAGTCCGGCGACCAGGCGGCAGGGATCATAGCGCCAGAATCCGGCCGCCCATACACTTACTTGATATTCGTGGCCGAAAGCAACATCACCTGACCGGCAACAAAATTGATCGTGATGCCCTGTTTCTCCTCACCCCAGATACAGGTACGGATACCCAGCATTTCATCACAACGCGCTGGCTCGCCGATGATTTTCCTGACATCCTCGTAAGACTGGCCGACTTTAAGCTTGTTGTAATTCTCCAGGCTGAGTTGACTGCCACAGGCGGCCAGCAACAGGCTGGACAGAAAGAGGCCGGGGATCCGGCGCAGGGGAATCAGTCTCATCGGTGTTTCCTTCGTTCAGGTTTGAAATTTCTAGCTGTAATCGATGCTGACATTTTCGCTGTTCAGCCAGTCGCCCAACGCCGCCAGCAAGTCGTCTTCGAGGCGCACCCGGCTAGTGTCTCCGAGTGCCAGTTCGCAGATCGCGTCGGCGTTACGGTAGGCCAGACGAACCGGGCAATTTCCTGGGGTGTAGGGCGCCAGCAGTGCGCGCAGACGGTGCACGGCGGCCTGTGCATTCGGCCCGCTGGCCTGACCGTTGAGCGATAGTCTCAGATACTTTGCAAAGCGGCCGCGCGCCTCGGCAAGCGTCAGCAGTCGCTCGGCAATGACGCGCACCTTGCCTTCGCCGGCAAAGTCATCGCGCTGCACCTTGCCCTCGACGATCAGCACTTCGTCATCTTTGATCTTGGCGCGTTCGGCTTCAAAAATTTCGTTGAAGACCGAGACTTCAAGCGAACTGGTGCCGTCGTCGATCTGCACAAAAGCCATTTTGCCGCGCGAAGTAAACTTGGTACGCACACCGACCACGAGGCCGGCCAGCAGTTGCGGCTCTTTCCTGGCTTCTAGCGCTGCCAGGGGTTTGCGTGCGAAGCGCGAAACCTCGGCCTTGAAACCATGGAAGGGGTGTCCCGAAAAGAAGAAGCCAAGTGCCAGCTTTTCCTCGGTCAGCTTTTGCCTTTCCTTCCAGCGCGGCGCTTCACGGTATTGCGCTGCGTGTTGCGCACTGGTGTCACTGTCAAACACATCGAACAGGCTGACCTGCATTGAATTGCGATCCGCCTGTTCGGCCGCTTCCATGGCGATGCCAACGGAAGCCATCAGGCGCGCCCGGTGATCGTCAAGCGAATCGAATGCTCCGGCACGAACCAGTGCTTCAACGGTGCGCCGGTTGACCATGCGCTTGTCAACGCGCTGACAGAAGTCAAACAAATCCTTGAAGGGTCCATCGCGCTGGCGCGCCTTCAGAATCGAACTCACCGCCTGCTCGCCGGTGCCCTTGACGGCGCCCAGACCATAGCGAACGGTGCTGCGATCGACCGGCGTGAAGCGGTATTCCGAGGCGTTCACATCCGGCCCCAGCACGGCCAGATTGTTGGCAATGGCATCGTCGTAGAAGATCTTCACCGAATCGGTGTTGTCCATGTCCGAAGACAGCGTCGCCGCGATGAACGCCGAACAGTGGTGCGCCTTGAGCCAGGCGGTATGATAGGTGACCACCGCATAGGCGGCGGTGTGCGACTTGTTGAAGCCGTACTCGGCAAACTTTTCCATCAGGTCGAATAGCTGCATCACCAGCTTTTCGTCATAACCTTTTTTCTTTGCCCCCTCGCGCATCAGGTCGCGGTGCAGGGCCATGTCCTCGGCCTTCTTCTTGCCCATTGCGCGGCGTAGCAGGTCGGCGCCACCGAGCGAGTAACCGCCGATGATCTGGGCGATCTGCATCACCTGTTCCTGGTAAACGATGACGCCGTAGGTCGGTTCCAGACAGCCCTTCAGATCGTCGATGAAATAGTCGATCTTCTGCTGGCCTTTCTTGCGCAGGATGAAGTCATCGACCATTCCCGAACCCAGCGGGCCTGGACGATAGAGCGCGAGCACGGCGATGATGTCCTCGAAGCGGTCGGGCGCCAGCTTCTTGAGCAGCTTCTTCATGCCTTCGGACTCGACCTGGAAGATCGCAGTGGTATTGGCCTCCTTGAGAATCTGGTAGGCACGCGGATCGTCAAAGGTCAGCGCGTCCAGATCGGGGCGCTGCCCGGTGAGTAGCTCGACGTAATCGACGGCGAGCTTGATGATGGTCAGATTGCGCAATCCGAGGAAGTCGAACTTGACCAGGCCGACTTTCTCGACGTCATCCTTGTCGAACTGCGAAATGACCGAGCCGCCGCCGTCGGCCGAATATAGCGGGCAGAAGTCGGTGAGTTTGCCCGGTGCTATGAGCACGCCGCCGGCATGCATGCCAACGTTGCGCACCAGGTCTTCGAGGCGACTGGCCAGATCGAACAGGTCACGAACGTCCTCGCCTTCTTCGATCCGTGCTTTGAGCTGCGGTTCGGCCTCGATGGCCCTGGCCAGCGAGAGCGGCTTGTTGGTTTCCAGCGGGATCAGTTTCGAAAGTTGATCGCAGAAGTTGTACGGCAGATCGAGCACGCGCCCGACGTCGCGAATCACCGCCTTCGACGACAGGGTGCCGAAGGTGGCAATCTGCGACACCGCCGCTGCGCCGTATTTTTCGCGCACGTATTCGATGACGCGCCAGCGCTTGTCCTGGCAGAAGTCGATATCGAAGTCGGGCATCGACACGCGTTCCGGATTCAGAAAGCGCTCGAAGAGCAGCGCGTAACGCAGCGGATCGAGATCGGTAATGCCCAGTGAGTAAGCGACCAGCGAACCGGCGCCCGACCCGCGCCCAGGGCCGACCGGGACGCCGTTGTTCTTTGCCCAGTTGATGAAGTCGGCAACGATCAGGAAGTAGCCGGGAAAGCCCATCTGCACGATGGTTTTCGTCTCGATCTTCAGCCGTGTCTCGTAGGTCGCTCGCTGTCGCTCGCGTTCGGCGGGGTCGGGAAACAGGTGCTGCAAGCGTTTTTCAAGGCCGCGCGCGGCTTCCTGACACAGGTAGTCGTCGAGTGTCACACCCTCCGGCGTCGGGAAATCGGGCAGGTAGTTTTTGCCGAGGGTGATTTGCAGATTGCAGCGTTTGGCAATCTCGACCGAGTTTGCCAGCGCTTCCGGCAGATCCGAAAACAGTTCCGCCATCTCTTCCGCTGACTTGAAGTATTGCTCTTCGGTGTACAGCTTCGGACGTCGCCGGTCGGCCAGCATATAGCCCTCGGCAATGCAGACGCGGGCTTCGTGTGCCTTGAAGTCGTCGCGCTCAAGAAACTGGATCGGATGCGTGGCCACCAGCGGCAGCCCCAGATCGGCCGCCAGACTGGCGGTTGCCGCCAACAAGGACTCCTGCTGCATCTGCCCGGGCGGGTGCACACGCTGCACTTCGAGATAGAAGGCGCCGGGGAACAGGCTGGCCCAGTAGCGGGCACGGCTGGCCGCCTGCTCCCTGTTGCCCTGCAGCAGGGAATCGCCGACATCGCCACCAGCCGCGCCGGAGAGAGCGATCAGTCCATCGACGCCGACATCGTACAGCATCTGGCGTGAGATTTCGGCGCGTCCGCGCAGTCGCGGAGCCAGGTAGGCACGCGACAACAGCTCGCAAAGCTGGCGGTAGCCCTGGCGCGAGCGGCACAGCAGAAGCAGTCGATACGGGCGCTCGGGATCCGCTTCGTTGGCCAGAAAAATATCGCTGCCAAGCACGGGCTTGACGCCCTTGCTGCGCGCTGAGGTATAGAACTTGACCAGCCCGAAGAAGTTGGCCAGATCGGTTAGTGCCAGCGCCGGCATGCCGCAAGAGACGGCTCGCGCAACGGCATCGTCAAGTCGAACAATGCCATCGGTGACAGAGTATTCGCTGTGCAGACGTAGGTGGACGAAGGGGGGCGAAACGCATTGCTCGGGCATCCCGGCATTTTACTCCGGCGCCGCTGCGTATGGACTCTAAATAGCTCGCCGGTTCGGGTACAAGCGGGTCAAGGCCTGCAACGCAGGGGGCGCCAATTCCGGCACGGCATGCGTCAGAAAATGATAGCGAAGGTGAGCTTGCCGATCTGCCGGCAATCATCACCCCGGCAAATCGAACAGCAGGGCTTCGCTGTCCTCTGCGGCAATAAAGCGGAGCAAGGATTCGGCGGCGATCTTGGCGCCGTCACCGGAACTCATCTCGACGTCGTTCAATGTCAGACGGCCGCGAACCAGTTGCACGTAGGCCAGTCGCAGCGGATCAAGCTGGAATTCCAGATCTGCGCCTGGATCGAGTTGCGTGGCGTAAATTCTGGCATCCTGATGAATCAGCGTACTGCCCTGTGCCGCATCGGGTGAAGCGATCAAGCGCCAGGCATTGCGCGCCGGGGCCAGCGGCTGTTGCTCATAACCAGGGGCAATACCTAGTTCACTCGGTTCGATCCAGATCTGCAGCAGGTGTGTTGTCTCGTTCAGTGACGGGTTGAATTCACTGTGGCGGATTCCGCTTCCCGCACTCATGCGTTGCACCTCACCCGGCCGGATCAGCTTGCCATTGCCCAGGCTGTCGCGATGTTCGAGCACGCCTTCGATGACATAGGTCACGATCTCCATGTCACTATGACCGTGCTTACCGAACCCCCTGCCGGGTGCCACACGATCCTCATTGATCACACGCAGAACGCCCCAACCCTTCTCAGCCGGATCGAAGTAGTCGGCAAAGGAAAAACTGTGGCGCGCCACCAGCCAGCCATGGTCGGCAAAGCCACGTGAAGCACTCGGGCGAAGTTTGATCATGATCGACTCCTTGCGAAGTATGCCGAAGCTTTTGCTTCAGGATTTTGAGTTACTTTGCGGAGAAAAATTTTGCCTTAGAATAGTACGCCGTTTCAAGCGGGTTAACCTGGTTTCCATCGACCTGATGATTCCCTGTGTGATAAGCGCAGCAGACACCGCCAGGTCCGCACCGAAATCACAGTGTCGCTATTCGTTAACCCAGTCGAGGATCGGCTGCCACTGTTCGATGTCCTTCTCGGCACGCGCCGGCGAGAGATCGAAAAGCGTCATGCCATTGGCTACCAGTTGTACATAGAGTTGCGTATCCCGCAGGCAGGTCAGGACGGGCAGCTCGTAGGAGGCCAGGAAGCGCTCCAGTTCGCCCGCAGCTCGCGTGCGCGCATCGACGCGCATGCCGACTACGGCGACAAAGGTGTGTGCCTTGCGCACGGCTTTTTCTGCGAGCAGGGTTTCAAGGAAATGGCGTGTCGCCAGGATGTCGAACAGCGAAGGCAGCACCGGTACGATAACCCGGCTGACCTGCTTGAGCATTCGTTCGAGCGCCTTGCCGTGCAGCCCCGCCGCGCTATCGAGGACAACATGGGTCGTGCCCTTTGGCGGGCGCGCCGGCGATTCCTTATCGATATCCCAGCTCCGGATCGGTGGCAGGGTGCCCGCTCGCAAATGAAGCCATTCCCTTGCCGATTGCTGGCGGTCGGTATCCCCGAGCATGACCTGATGGCCACAACGGGCTAAATAGCCAGCCAGATTGGTGGCCAGTGTCGATTTCCCCGAACCGCCCTTGGGGTTGGCGATGAGAAAGGATTTCATCTCGCTTTACCGGGCACGGCCCTGGATTCGATCTGGAAAAGCTCTGCGCGGACGAGGTTGATGTGTTCGCGCAGCGTGTAGAAAAGATCGCTGAAGGCGAGCGGAATGTTGCGTGAATAGGCGTCTTCCTCAATGCCGTCGAGACGCGCCAGATACTCCGCATGACGCGACGAATCGTAGCTGTTGCGCACCTCGTTTTCAAGAAACTTCAGGTCGCCATAACAGCGAAAAATCTTCGAACGCACGCGCCAGTTATAAATTGAAGGAGCGACCTTGAGCAGGGGAAACAGCAGAATGATGATCGGCAGGATCAGCACGAACAGCCGTTCAACCAGCACCGCAATCCAGAAGGGAAGATAGCGCTGCAGGAAAGGCGGCCCGGAATTGTAGAAACGCTGAGCCTGGTCCGAGAGAGCAAAGCTGCGATCCTTGTAGGCGGGAAACTCACCGGCACGCTGGAAAAACCCGCTCTTGCCGTGCACCTCGGTCATGGCTTGCAGCATGAGGCTGACCAGTGCCGGATGCAAATTGTCCCGCACAATCACGTTGGCGGTGGTTGCCAGCAAAACGGTATCTCTCGGGGGCGTATCGCGCACCAGATCGACCACGCCGCGCGGCAGGACGATTTTTGAGAGAAAGGGGAAACGCCGTAAATAGGCATCCGCCTGACTGAAGCTCATTACCCGCACTCCGGGCGAACGCAGCAAGACCTGCACGACCGGCGCCTCCGGAGCGGCGACAATGAAGGCGGCATCAATTTCCCCGCGCTGCAGCGCTTCGGCCGCATTGAGTCCGGCAACCGGCAGGAGACTCTTGCTGTTTGCCTTAATCTCGTTGGCTTCCAGCAATTGCAGTGCCAGCCCGCGGATACCGCTCCCCTCTTCACCGACCGCGATACGCTGGCCATCAAGCTGAAACAGCTTGTCAATCCGGATGTCGCTACGATAGAAAACCCACACCGGTTCAAAGGCAACACTGCCCAGCGAGCGCAGATCGCTGCCGCGGCCGTTTTCGTCATTGACAACCTCCTTTATCCCGCCTTGAACAAAAGCAATTTCGGCTTCGCCCTTGTTAAGCCGCTCCAGATTCTGCAGCGAGCCAGCCGAAGTCTTGACCTCCAGCTTGATGCCGTTGGCCGCGAGCAACTCGGCGTAACGTCTGGCATAAGCATAGTAGGCGCCCGACTCACTGCCCGTGGTTATCGTCATGTGACGCGGCGGCGCCGGTTCGACAAACTGATAGGCAACGACAAAACCGACCGCCGTAATGAGGACAATCGGCCAGGCCGTCGCCAGCAGGTCGCGAATTGAAACAAACTTGGCGCGAAGCTTCTTCATCATCAAGGTAGCAGAATCGTCGAACCCGTTGTCTTGCGCGCCTCAAGATCGCGATGCGCGTTGGCGGCATCGGCCAGCGCGTAGGTCTGATTGACCTCGATTTTTACTTTGCCCGAGCCGACGACAGCAAACAGCTCGGCACCCAGGTCAAGCAGTTCATCGCGCTTGGCGATGTAGTGCATCAAGGTCGGTCGGGTAATGAACAGCGAACCCTTTTGCGACAGCAGCAACGGATCGAATGACGAAACCGGGCCGGAGGCGTTGCCAAAACTGACCATCATGCCACGCACGCGCAGGCTGTCGAGCGAACCCATGAAGGTATCCTTGCCGACCCCGTCGTAGACCACGGCCACGCCTTCGCCAGCGGTGATCTCGCGCACCCGTTTGGCCACGTCTTCGCGCGTGTAGTAGATGATGTGCTGGCAGCCGTGCGCGGTGGCCAGCGCCGCCTTGGCCTCATTCGAAACGGTGCCGATCACCGTCGCGCCTAGCGCCCTGGCCCACTGGCAGGCGATCAGGCCAACGCCGCCGGCAGCGGCATGGATCAGCACCGCGTCGCCCGGCTGCACCCGATAGGTACGGCGCAGCAGATAGGCGCTGGTCAGCCCCTGCAGCATCATCGCGGCGCCGCTACGAAAATCAATCCCCTCCGGCAGCTTCAGCAAGCGATCCGCCGGCAGGCAGCGTACCTGACTATAGGCGCCCACCGGGCCGCCGGCATAGGCCACGCGATCACCGGGTTTGAGGTCGGCGACGCCGGTGCCGAGCGCCTCGACGACGCCGGCCCCTTCCATGCCCAGACCGGCAGGCAAGGGCAGCGGATAGAGGCCGCTGCGATGATAGGTGTCGATGTAGTTGAGACCCACCGCTTCATGGCGGATACGCGCCTCACCGGGCGCCGGGTCGCCGACGGCAATATCCTCCCAGCGCATGACTTCGGGGCCGCCGGTCTGATGAATTCGAATGGCAAAAGGCATGATTTTCTCCTGGGTAAAGGTTGGCAATGTCCGTAAAAAAATGAACAAGGCGAAACGTTAATCCTGCACGCTTTAGCCCTCACCCCGACCCTCGCGCGCAGGAACGTGAGTAAGGCGTTGCCCGCTCCTGCGGGAATGGATGCTCACCAGTATGGTGAGAGCCAGGGCCTGGAAAAACCGCTGCGCCCCACAGAATGGCGTCCGTTTCAAGATGGCAAGCCAATAGCCTAGCTGCTGTTCGCTGTTCGGGCAAGTCAAGCCGCCGCGATCAGCGCCTATCCACAGACTTGCCCACACCCCCTGTGAGCAGGCTGTGGATAAAATTCTACAGGCTCGCAAAGAGCGGCCCATTACCTGCAGCCACCAACTTTAGCTCAAGGCTTCCGTATCAGGGTTCAAGCCCGGTGCCTTCTTCAATCCAGGGCCGACGCACAGCAATCGACTAGCCGGTCAGCCATGCCATGAGCTTGACACTTTCACCCAGCCCATTACACCGGCGTCAGCTTCGCGTACTCCAGCGCCAGCCATTTCATTCCCTGGGCGCCGAAATTGACCTGCACGCGCGCATCCGGCCCGCGCCCTTCGGCCGATACGATCACCCCCGGACCAAACCTGGCGTGCCGGACGTTCTGCCCGATGCGCCAGCCGCCGGCCGATGACGCCGGTTCGCTATACGTTGCCGAACTGTAAGGCGGCTCCTTGACCGAAAAGGCCGGCACATGACCGATCCTGCGTAGCAATTCTTCGGGCAGTTCTTCAAGAAAGAGCGAGGGCAGGCAAAAGCGCGTCTGGCCGTGCAGCATGCGCGTCTGCGCGTGCGACAGGTAGAGGCGCTTGCGGGCTCGGGTCACCGCCACATACATCAGCCGCCGCTCTTCCTCCAGGCCGTCGCGTTCCTGCGCGGCGTTGTCGTGCGGGAACAGCCCCTGCTCCAGCCCGGTGATGAACACCACGTCGAATTCAAGCCCCTTGGCGGCGTGCACGGTCATCAACTGCACCGCTTCCTGCCCCTCGCCGGCCTGATGCTCGCCGGCTTCGAGCGAGGCATGCGCCAGGAAGGAGGCGAGCGGACCGCCATCAAGCACGTCGTCCTGGTTGGCGTTGGTATCGGATTCTTCCTGCAGGAAGTTGGTCGCCGCATTGATCAGCTCGTCGAGGTTCTCCAGCCGCTCCTGACCTTCCTTCTCGCCAAGGTAGTGCTGGCGCAAGCCGCTTCTCTCGATGATGTGATCGATGATTTCGGGCAGCGGCAGGTTTTGCGTATCACTGCGCAGCGCTTCAACCAGGCGGATGAAGGCGCCGACCGAAGTTCCAGCCTTGCCGCCGAGGCCGGCGGCGGCGTTGTAGAGGCTGGAGTTGGCGCGCTGCGCCGCCTCCTGCAAGGCGTCGACGCTACGGCTACCGATGCCGCGCGTCGGGAAATTGACGACGCGGGCAAAGGCCGTGTCGTCGTCCGGATTGCCGATCAGGCGCAGATAGGCCAGCGCATGCTTGATTTCCTGGCGATCGAAGAAACGCAGCCCGCCATAGACGCGATAGGGGACAGCGGCGGTGAACAACTGGTGTTCAAGGACGCGCGACTGGGCGTTGGAGCGGTAAAGCACGGCGATCTGGTTGCGCGTGAACCCGTCGCGCACCAGTTCGCGCGTTTCATCGACGACAAATCGCGCTTCGTCGATGTCCGAAAAGGCATCGAACACGCGGATCGCCTCGCCGGCTCCGGCGTCGGTCCATAGCGACTTGCCGAGACGGCCGCGATTGTTCTTGATCAGCGCATTGGCGGCGTCGAGGATGTTGCCGTGCGAGCGGTAGTTCTGTTCGAGGCGGATCACGTTGGCGACCGCAAACTCGCGCTCCAGGTCGCGCATGTTGCCGACCTCGGCACCACGAAAGGCGTAAATCGACTGGTCGTCGTCGCCGACCGCGAACAGGCAGGCGCCATTCGCCTGCGATGTCTGCCCGTCACGCCCGGCCAGCAGCTTCAGCCAGGCGTACTGCAGGCGGTTGGTATCCTGAAACTCGTCGACCAGGATATGCCGGAAGCGCTCCTGATAGTGGCGGCGCAGCGGTTCGTTACGCTTCAGCAGTTCGTAGGTGCGCAGCAGCAGTTCAGCAAAGTCGACAACACCTTCGCGCTGGCACTGCGCGTCGTATTCCGCGTAAAGCTCGACGCGGCGCCGGGTATAGTCGTCGTAAGCCTCGGCCTGCGCCGCCCGTAACCCCTGCTCCTTGTGCGCGTTGATGAAGCCGGCGAGTTCGCGCGGCGGAAACTTCTCGTCGTCGACGTTGAGGTTCTTCAGCAAACGTTTGATAGCCGACAGTTGATCGGCCGAATCGAGGATCTGGAACTGCGCCGGCAAGCCGGCATCGCGGTGATGTGCGCGTAGCAGCCGGTTGCACAGCCCGTGGAAAGTGCCGATCCACATCCCCCGCGTATTGATCGGCAGCAGCGCGGAAAGGCGCGCCAGCATTTCCTTCGCCGCCTTGTTGGTGAAGGTCACCGCGAGAATGCCCTGCGGCCCGACCTGACCGGTCGAAATCAGCCAGGCGATACGTGTAGTGAGCACTCGCGTCTTGCCGCTCCCCGCTCCGGCAAGAATCAGCGAATGCTGCGCCGGCAAGGTAACGGCAGCGAGTTGTGGCGGATTGAGATGGGCAAGCAGATCGGACATGAACTGAGTTTCAATGAAGCAGGTCGGATTATAATGGCCTCAAGCAGCGCGACGACAAGCAAGGACAAGATGGAAAGTAGTTCTTTTGCAAAGAAAAAACTAATAAGCTTCAAAAGTAGGTATTAGTGCACAGTATTTTTTTCTGAATCGATTATAATGCTTGTGCACTGCAACAATTCAAGACTCAAAAAGTTAATAATTCCCAGTGCCTGGTTACCGCCAGAACACAAGGAGTAGCACAATGAAAGCACCGAAAATATTACCGTGGATCGCCCGTAAAGACGGCATCACCGACCAGCTTGCGCTCAATCTTTGGCGCCGTGCCGCCGGAGAAGCCGAGGAGATGAGCGGTTGCTGCAACAGTTCGGACTATTATCGCCTGGCCGTAAGTCGATTCATTGAACTGGCGGACGAAGAGGGCGAGAAGTGCGCAAAACGCGACCCGCTTGCCCGTATAGCAATCATTCCAAGCATTGGCTGGATGTTGCGCGAGCAAAACCGCTTTTGGCAGGTGAATCTGCTCGCGACACAAAAGGCCTGCCGTTTCTGGCTGTCCAACCTGAAATACCTTGTCTCTGGCCAGAAACTGGTCGTCTGAACACCCGGTCATCCAGAGACCATGATGGCGTCGGCAGTCGCCAGTAAATGATACTGATCACTGCCTGGTAACGAGGGGAGCCGTCAAACCAAGCGTCAGTTTGAGTTTTTCCGCCAACACAACGGCCTCCGCTTGTGACGCCAACTGGGTGACTCGCAGCGAGTAACGATAGCCGCCTCCTTCCGCCCTCTGCGGCTTGATACCCACCGCGTAGCCGGCAGCCCGGGCGCGGTCGTACAAGGCCAGGGCATCGGTTTTTGCCTCCACAACGGCCAGCTCAAGCTTCCACTGTCCACCACGCTGGACATAGCCGCTACCCGCTTGCACTTCGGTCTGCGCCGACCATTTGCGGACCTGTTCAGGATCGACGCTGCCCACCGGTTCGGGCGCCGCCCCTTTGGGGACCACATAGAAACTCAGCGCTTCGCTCATTTCGCGCACTTCATCCTGCGGATGCCATACGGTAATCCGCCCTTCGAGCAGGCAGACGAGATCGCGTTCGGCATCCGAACTGCCCCACAGGTCAGTACCGCGAATGCCGGCAGTGATCGTCGCAATGCGTACGTTCACGGCACGCTTCTGCTGTAGTTTCGCGAATACGTCGGTAGTGAAACGAAAGGCGCCACGCGCCACATCGAGCGCCGCAGTGAACACCCGGTTCTCGCGCCAGCCGAGCGCATTGAGATCGAGTTGGGCATTCTCGCCAAGCTTGACCGCACTCCCCTCGGCCAACTGGATGAGCACGCGTGCGTCGGCACCGGTCAGCACACGATCACGGTTTTGCAGTGCCTTCCCCGGCTCAAGCGGCTGCCGGACCCCGTTATGCTCGACCCAGGCAGGCATCTGCACGCTATCAACGACGGCAAAGGCACGATCAGCCGGTGGAACAGCTTGCGCCAGGGTGCCGCAAAGCAGCAAACAGGCAGCGAGCAGAAAACTCCGGGAGTGATTTTTCATGGAACAATCTTTCGCAATAGGAACGAGAGCGATTCTAACAGGCTGCCGGATTTGCGGGTATTTGGCCAAAACCTGTGTACGTAAAGCGATTCTTTCTCTAGCCGTCGGAGAGAAACATTGACCTGAAGTACAAATACGTAGTAAAGTTTTTTTCCCTTCGACCAACCGTTTTTTGGATATCTCATCATGAATGCACCGCAGGTAAAATCGGGAGTTGCCACTGGCGATGATTTGCAAGCCCTCTTTGCACTGGCAAAACAAAAAAGTTTCGCCATGCCGGCCGTCAACGCCATCAACACGAGTACGGTGAACGCCGTCATGGAAACCGCCGCCGAAGTCAAGTCGCCGGCCATTATCCAACTCTCCAATGGTGGCGCCCAGTTCTACGCCGGCAAGGCTCTGAAAAACGAAGCGCAACGTGCCTGCATCGCTGGTGCCGTTTCCGCTGCACACCACGTTCACGCTCTGGCCGGGCTGTATGGCGCCACGATCGTTCTGCATACCGACCACGCGGCCAAGAAACTGCTGCCCTGGATTGACGGCCTGCTCGACGCCGGCGAAGCCTATTTCAAGACCCACGGCAAGCCACTGTTCAGTTCGCACATGCTCGATCTGTCGGAAGAACCGCTGGAAGAAAACATTGAAATCTGTTCGCGCTACCTCACGCGCATGAGCAAGCTCGGCATGACGCTGGAGATTGAACTCGGCGTCACCGGCGGTGAAGAAGACGGCGTCGACAACAGTGACGTCGACAGCTCCAAGCTCTACACCCAGCCCGAAGACGTAGCCTACGCCTACGAGCAACTGTCCAAGATCAGCAATCGCTTCACCATCGCCGCGTCTTTCGGCAATGTGCACGGCGTCTACAAGCCGGGCAACGTCAAGCTGCAGCCGGTCATCCTGAAGAACTCGCAGGCCTACATCCAGAAGAAGTACGGTACCCAGGCGCAACCGATCGACTTCGTGTTCCACGGCGGTTCGGGCTCGTCGCTCGAGGAAATCCGCGAAGCCATCTCCTACGGCGTCATCAAGATGAACATCGATACCGATACGCAATGGGCCTTCTGGGAAGGCATCAAGAACTACTACAAGAAGAACGAAGGCTACCTGCAGGGCCAGATTGGCAACCCGGATGGCGAAGACAAGCCGAACAAGAAGTACTACGACCCGCGCGTTTTCCTGCGTGCCGGCGAAGAACAATTCAAGGCACGTCTGAGACAAGCCTTCGCCGACCTCAACAACGTTGGCACCCTGGCCTGATCAGCGGTCTGTTTCAATAAAGAAGCCGGCTCAGCATTGAGCCGGCTTTTTTTATCCTTATACCTGACTGATTCTTTACCGGCAGCAGATCGAAAAGGGGGGAAGCCGGTCGTTAAGCCGGGTTCTGTCGTGGACAACCATTCCTCTAGGCGTACTGTTGCCAGTACGCTCAAGCAGCCTACCCGGAAGCGGCGCGAGCCACGCCGTACGCTTCCCTATTTGGCCTTGCTTCAGATGGGGTTTGCCGTGCCGTCCGTGTTACCACGTCCGCGGTGAGCTCTTACCTCGGCCGGGCTTTCGCCTGACCGCCCCGGCTTGCGCCGGGGCGCCGTTTCACCCTTGCCGGCCCGGGTTTCCCCGTGCTTAGGCGGTCTATTCTCTGTTGCACTTTCCGTCACCTCACGGTGCCCGGCCGTTAGCCGGCATCTTGCTCTGCGAAGCCCGGACTTTCCTCTCGGTTAAGGCTTGCGCCTTTCGCCCAGCGGTTGCCTGACCGACTTCCCGCCCTGATTATACGCTGTCACGCGGCATGAATCAGTTTGCTGCGGGTGCGGGCGCAGCGGGGGTCGGCGATGGCTCGACTTTGGGCGCGGCAACGAACACCAGGGTGTCATTGCGCATCTCGAAGGTGCCCATCAGCGGACCCATGCCGCCTTCCGGAACCTGGTCGAGACTGGCAAAGCCTTCGCACGTACGGGTTTCAACAACGAACATGCGCCCGTCCTGCTTGAGAATCCAGGCTTCGTTGCCTGGCGAGAACACGTCCACCCTGGCATCCAGTCCCGCCGTTGACATCGGGTGGCGCCGCATGCAGTCGGGCATACGTGCGGCAACGATTGAATACTTCGCCGTTTTCTCCCACGGAAAGCCGGTCACCCGGATTAGGGTCAGCGCATTGGCACTACCGTTGATTTCGAACGCAGCACGCTGGTCGGAGCAGGCCACCAGGAAAGGCAACAGAAGCAGAGCGAGCAATCGGTTCAGAGACACGGCAAATCTCCCAAAGCAATCAGATTACGATCGTCATGCAACGAATTTCCAGTGTAGCGTTTCGCCGGCGAGCAGCGGCACCAGCGTGTCACCACCGGCATAGTCAAATTCTTTCGGCATGACCCACGCCTTTTTTTCCAGAGTCACTGTTCCGCTATTGCGTGGCAGACGATAGAAATCCGGGCCATTGAAACTGGCAAAGGCTTCCAGCTTGTCGAGCGCACCTGCCGCAGCGAAGGCCTCGACATAGAGTTCCAGTGCGGCAGGAGCCGTATAGCAACCGGCGCAGCCGCAAGCCGTCTCCTTGGTGCCGCGCGCATGCGGCGCCGAATCGGTACCGAGAAAAAATTTGTTGCTGCCGGAAGTCGCCGCACCAAGCAGCGCCAGACGATGAGTCTCACGCTTCAACACCGGCAGGCAGTAGTAGTGCGGGCGCAGGCCGCCGGCAAAAATGGCGTTGCGGTTATAAAGAAGGTGATGCGCGGTGATCGTCGCGGCCACATTCGCTCCGGCTGCGGCAACAAACGCCGCCGCATCTTTGGTCGTAATGTGCTCGAATACCACACGCAAGCCCGGTCGGCGAGCCAGCAAGGGTTGCAGCACGGTATCGATGAAGACATTCTCGCGGTCGAAAACGTCGATCGCCGGATCCGTCACCTCGCCATGCACGAGCAAGGGCAGACCGAGCTTCTCCATCTCGGCCAGCGCGGCGTCGCATTGGGCGAGGTCGGTCACACCGGCATCCGAGTTGGTCGTCGCACCCGCCGGATAAAGCTTGACCGCATGGACAAAGCCGCTATCGGCCGCCTGCCGGATCTCCTCGCCCGGCGTGTTGTCGGTGAGGTAAAGCGTCATCAGTGGCACAAAATTCATGCCCTCAGGCAAGGCAGCGAGAATGCGCTGGCGATACGCTGCGGCCGCAGCGACGGTGGTCACCGGCGGACGCAGATTGGGCATGACAATGGCGCGCGCAAACTGGCGCGCACTATGCGGAAGAATGGCGGCAAGTGCTTCGCCGTCACGCAGATGCAGGTGCCAGTCGTCGGGACGGGTGATGGTGATTTGCATAATGAGGCTTAAAGATTGAATAGCCGGATTGTAGAGGAAAACCCTTGAATGCGGTTTCGGTGCAGGCTGATGCGAGAAAAGCGGAGCTTATGTTTTCACGTCGAGTTAGGCTGCAAAGCAAATCCTTGTATGTTCTGATTTTGAATATATATAAAAACAGATTGCGGTCTGTGGAGCTTGTGGGCAAAGGGGCGCGCGGTGGGAAACGCGCAGCGTTTTCCACGGCAAGCGTCCCGGTTCGCCGTAGGCGAATTGTCCACAAA
>NZ_JAEUOI010000097.1 GCF_016790145.1 Propionivibrio sp.
GCCAAGCAGATGGCCATGCAGCGCCTTCGTTGCGCTGATCGGGATGTGGTACGCGCGTTCGCCGAACACCGCCTTGATCGCGGCGGTTTCAACGCTATCGTTGGCTTGCGTGCCGGTGCCGTGCGCGTTGATGGCGTCGACCGCCGACGGCTCGATCAGTGCCGATTGCAGCGCCGCACGCATCGCCATCGCCTGGCCTTCAGCAGTGGGGCGCGTGATGTGAGCGGCATCCGTCATAAGGCCATAGCCGAGCAATTCGCCGTGGATCGGCGCGCCGCGCGCCAGTGCGTGGTCCCATGGCTCAAGTATGAGCATCGCCGCACCCTCGCCAAGCACCATGCCGCTGCGGTTCTTCGAGAACGGCTTGCAGGAGGCGGATGGTTCGTCTTCATCGATGCTGGCCAGGGTGTGCAGCGCCTCCCAGGCCTTCAACGAGCCGAATGAGAGAGGCGCCTCGGCACCTCCGGCGATCGCCAGATCGAGACTGCCATTGGCCACGCGCAGCCACGCTTCGCCGATGGCCACTGCAGACGATGAACAAGCCGTCGAATAGGTCAGATTCGGACCGCGCAACGCATGTTCAATGCCAATCCATGCGGAGGGTGCGTTGTGCATGCCCATCAACACGGTGAATGGCTTGATGCGGTCCGAGTTATCGCCATAGAGCGTTTTGTATCCTTCGTCATTGGACTGTGAACCTCCCATCCCCGTCCCGACAAAGACGCCAGCCCGGTCGGGATCAAGTTGGCGCAAGTCACAACCCGAATCGACCAGCGACTGGTTGGCAGCGACCAAAGCAAACTGGCTCACCCGATCCAGCATTCGTAGCTTGGGGGGAGCAAAATGGTCGGCACCGGCAAAACGCACGGTGGCCGCCAGCGGTGCTAAAAGTCGATGGCTGAGCGGGAGGTCAAGGCGGTTGATTGCGGAACGGCCGAAATAGGCATTTGAGTACGCTTCGTCCAGCGTATTGCCGAGTGGCGAGACCATACCCATGCCGGTGACCGCGACCCGCCGCATGGCACACATCAAGCCGCCACTCTGGCCGCGCCAGCCTGAATAGCATCACCGTGTTGTGCTGCAACAAGCACATCGATATAGCCAACCACATCACCGACGCTTGCCAGTTTTACCGGTTCCGTCGATACCTTGACCTTGAATTCGTCCTCGACGGTGAATAGCAGTTCGGCAACGCCGAGCGAATCGATACCCAGTGCTTCCAGCGGTGTATCGAGTGTCAATGAGTCGGGATCGAGTTTGTATTCCTTGACGAGGATTTCACGGAGTAGTTCGATAGTTGTTCTCATGTCGGTTCCTTTACAGTCATCCAGTTATTAACGTCAGGTCAGCCCTGAATGTCGTGCATCGCCAAAAGGCACGACACCCGATTCTGCTGCCATTTCTACAGTCGGCGTGAGCCGGTCAATCAAAGCCAGATCGGCCGCACAACGCACTTTACCGCCCCATTTGGCGCCCAGGGTCAGCATACCGGGCCACGCCTTTGCCAGTGCCACAAGCGGTGCGGACAAGACTGGCCGCATTGCCAGGTGGGCGAAGGTCGCCGCCAGCTTCAGCCGTGACTCGAACTGGTGCCGCCATTCCACGGCATAGCGTCGTCCAACCTCGCGTTGCCACACCCTTGAGGTTATGCTTTGCGGCTGATCAGTACCCAGCAGATGAGTACAAAGCAGCCACGACGATTGCAGCGCCATGCTGATGCCCTCGCCGATAATCGGATGGGCCTCGCCTGCGGCGTTGCCGATACGGAACGGTTCGTCTTCAACACCCAGCCGGATTCCGGGATTCAGAGGACCGACAGCGAGCCAGGCCCCTTCGCGGGAAGCCCCCTGCAACGCCGTACGCACCCCTTTGCACTGCTGTTTGAGCATGGCTTCGACTACCTCGCCAGCCCGAATTCCCGGCGATGCGCGCCGAAGCTCGCCCAGACGATCACTGCGGATGCAGCCCGCGATGGTTGTCAAACCGCCGTCGGCAACGACCATTCCGCCATAACCACCGTCAAACGACAGGATGGGAAGCGAACCCTGATCGAGCGACGTATCGTGAAAATTGGCCTTGAAGGCGAACAGATCGGAGCCACTGCGAGACTCGCGCAAACGAGGGCGTGACGAGGGAAATTCCTCCCATGAACCATGGGCATCAATGGCAATCGGGGTATGCAAGGTCAGCGGAGTCCCGGAGAATACCGTGCGCACGACGCAATGCCAGTCACCGACCTCGCCTTCAATCGCTTGCACTGCGCAGGGCTGTAGCACCAGCACTCCAGCAGCGCGAGCTCGCTCGAGCAGCAGCGTGTCGAGAGTCTCGCGGCCAAGCGCCCTGCCCCAACGGTATTTTCCATGAGGGGATTCAGGCAGATCGGCGATGATCGTCCGATCGCCACGCATCAGTGCGACTTTGCGTAATTGTGGTCCGGCGACTGAATCAATCGCCGAACCGATGCCGAGGGCGTCGAGTAGCGGCAGGTTACTTGCGGCAATGCATTCGCCGCAAACCTTGCGCCGTGGAAAGCGCTGTTTCTCGACCAGTGCGACTGACCAGCCGGATCGCGCCAACAGGATTGCTGCCGAGGATCCGGCCGGACCGGCACCGACGATGACCGCATCGAATACGCTTCGCATCATGGCCTCCCGACGCGCTCTGCGTGTAAGCAGTGGCTGAACAAACCTGCCGAATACTCATGAATTCGCCATTCGTCATGAACAGCCGGCCACAGCGTGGTAAGTTCTTTATCTCGAAAACCGGCATGCACGCTCAGTACGGCGTCTTCACGTGTCACCGCGCCCGCTCCAATCAAGCCAGCCAGGTGGCTTCCGGCGAGAGAAATCCAGTTACGGCGGGGCTCACAGGCGAAGAAGCCGTTGCTTCTTGCGGTGATCGAATTGAGCAACAGGGCGAGTTGCGTACCTTCGAAATGATGCAGGAACAGGTTGGCGACAATCAGATCCCAGCGCGCTGGTTCATTACCGTTCGGAAGCGAGTCGGTAGCGCTTGCCGCCCACTCTAGCGCATCGGCCACTTGCTCCACAACGTTCCACCCGAGCCTGGCATAGTTTTCAATCATCTCCAGGCTAACCAGGGCCTGACGATCGAGCAGGGTCAGCTCGACCCGCGGCCAGGCAGGCGCGAGGGCATGGGCAACGCCCAGCATCAGGTTTCCATCGCCGGCACCCAGTTCCAGCACACGTAGCGGTCTGTTATCCGGGATCGATGCTGTTGTACGATGTAAAGCGCGCCGCAGGATTGTGCGGGTGCCCATCGCACGATGAACACGCCTTAAATCACGACGTGAGCGCCTCGCCGCAGGATCGTCTGCAGCCAGGCCGTCGAGGATTTCGGGGCCAACGATTCGCCTCATGCTCATCAATGTAAACTTTTCTGAAGTTGCCCGGATGTGAATGACTGACTCGTCATTTGCTCACCTTTAGTAGGGCTCCATGGCAACTAAACCCTGCACCGAACGATGAGAGCCACCACCATCCGGGGGGGGCGTCATCGGCCAGAGCGGCCTCGAAGACGAAGTAAATGAATGCGCTGGACAGGTTGCCGTATTCGCGCAACATCGCAGCGCTGTAACGAAAGTCCCGTGCCTGGAGTTCAAATTTTCGTTCAAGTGCAAGCAATACATCGCGCCCACCCGCGTGCATGATCCAAGCACTTATGTCTGAGACGTGCACACCCGCTCGGTCGAGCACGGTATCGAGTACCCGGCGCGCAGACTCCGCAGCCAACCCGGGTACGGCGCGTGTCAGGATGTTGCGCAACATTCCGTCGCGCTGCTCGAACATCAGCGCCTGGCGTTTACCTGGGTCAATCAATGACGTGCTGTCGATCCACTCAATGCGGCGTCCGTCCGGAGCCGGAGCCATAGCCGGAGCGGGATCGCGCGACAGGATCGCCGCCCCGGCACCGTCTCCAAACAGGCAGGCGCTGATCAGAACACCAGGGTCGTTGTCGAGATACATCGCAGCGCTACTGATCTCGACGCATACCGACAGTACATGTTCGCAGCCACCAGAAACCAGCAAGGCACGGGCAAGCTGAAGATTGGGTAACGCCGCCGCACAGCCTTGCCCGACCAGATCGTAGGCTTGCACATCGGTCCGCAGGCCAAGGCGCTCAATCACATACCCGGAAAGACCGGGGCACAGATAACCGGTACAGGTGCTGACGATGACAGCCCCGATATCACGGGGTTCGAGGCTGCTCCTGGCAAGCGCCTGTTCGGCCGCTTGAGCCGCGAGTGCCGGCGCGTGCGCCAGAAAGCGTTGTATCAAGGTATTCGGATCGATACTGAACACGTCGCCGATAGAATCGACAGCAAGCCGCCGCGCTTCGATACCGTTGTCATGCTGCAGGACGGTGCGTGCAATCATGTGGGAGCGAGCATCCAGTCGTGCGTACCAATCGGATTTCTGAAATGCTTCCAGACACTCCGCCTTGGTGTAGCGAGTCCCTGGAGTAGCGGTTCCGATTGCGCGAAAGAACATGCTTGCCGACGTGGTGGCGCGCTTCATCTTCTCAAGATTCCATTCAACAAATTTGTCAATATCGACGATCTCAACAAGCGAAATGCGAAATCACAGGCGAATTTTATGCACTCGCAGGCCAGATGTATGTTCGTTAACGTACATAACGATACGGCAGAAAGCTTTGGAAATAAAAAAAGAATGATCCGGGACAACACGGACAGAACAATTCGTTTTCAATGTGCGTTAGCGAACAGATTAATGGTACTTCCCGGTGCATCGTTCCTTCTTGCCCGAAACGCTGTTGTGGACGGGCATCCTGGCGTTCCGGCAAGCGGAGCGCCATCCCTATGTCATTTTCGAGGAGCCCACAATGATCACTACGTCAAAATCTCCCACGAAGCGGCTCAGCCGGGCAGTTCCTCTGGCCCTGCTGTTCCTGGCTTCGGCCAGCCTTTACGCCCAGCAGCCGATGTCGATTACCCTGAAAGGGGACGCCGAGGTTCCACCGGTGACCACATCAGCGACGGGCACGGGGCAATTCACGGTGCTGCCCGTGCGCACGGTCAGTGGCAGCATCAAGACTTCAGGAATGGTCCCGACGATGGCGCATATTCATGAAGCCGCCGTCGGGAAAAATGGCCCGCCAATCATTACCCTGACCAAAACCGGCAACGACGGCTTTGTCGTTCCCGCCGATGCCAGGCTGACCGAGGCGCAGTACACGAGTTATGTGGCCGGCAACCTTTACGTCAACGTACACAGCGAACAGCACCCACAAGGTGAAATCCGGGCGCAGTTGCTCGGCAGACCGATGCGCATCGCCAACTGACCGGTGTCACGAAGAGTCGGGTTATGCCCACTGAGCTAACACGACCTTCGATCAGGTCGCCGGATAGGCAAGCTTGATGGGTGTCGCAGGGGAAAACGGCTTGCTCGCTAGCGGCTGAATTTGTAATCGCCCGCCGCATGAAGCTGCCATTTTCCATCGCCGGTAAGTTCAAGCACCTGCGAGTGAAATTTCTTGATCGAGGGGCGGTGACCGGTGCTGATCAGCGTCGTCGAGCTGGCCGCCAACTGTTTGTAGAGACTGTTCTCGTTGGTGATATCCATGGCACTGGTCGCTTCGTCGAGTATGGCAAAGCGCGGAGCAAGGCGCAGCACGCGGGCAAAGGCGACTCGCTGTTGCTCACCGACCGACAGCACTTTTGCCCAGTCCAGCTCGACATCCAGGCCACCAAACTGTTCAGCGATATCGGGAAGGTTGACACTGTCCAGCAGCTTGAGGAGTTCCTCATCCGTGACCTCACCCTCCTGTTGCGGGTACAACAACTGGCTACGCAGGCTACCGATCAGCATGTAGGGTCGTTGCGGCAGAAACAGCATCTCTTCGATTTCGGGCCGTAAAATACGACCGCTTCCGGAGCGCCACAGACCGGCAATGGCACGCAACAGCGAGCTTTTCCCGCTGCCGCTGGCGCCGACGATCAACAGCCCCTCCCCCGGTTTGATTTTCAGGGTGAGATTGCTGAGCAGCACGCGCTTCTGGTTGGGTGTGCGCAAGGTGAGTTTCTCGATGGCCAGATGCGAATCCTGCACCAGCTCGATGGTTTCCGCG
>NZ_JAEUOI010000112.1 GCF_016790145.1 Propionivibrio sp.
CTGCCCATTACCCACAAGTGTTTCAACTTGTATCCGGCGGCCTAAGAGAAAAGCCAATGCAGAGGATTTGCAGGACCGCATAGCCCTGCCACATGAGCTGGTGCCCCGGGGGCGGATCATTGTTGCGACCAAGATAGCCGCCCAAGCGGGCAACCAGACGCACCGCATCGCCAAGGTTGGCAGGCGACTTGATTCTGTTTTGTTTAGCGAAGGCGTTCAATACCGTGACCTCGATCTCGCTGAGCAGCACCTCGGCGGGAAGTTCCGGACAGGCCCGCCCCAGCAGCGTCATCAGCATGATGCGCCAGGCGATGACGAGGTTGATCGCAATGGCCCGTTCGAGTCGCTCGGCGCTGTGGTGTGCGAGATCTTCGATGCGGCAACCGGTCTTGAGCACCCGATGCCAGTCTTCGATGCGCCAGCGCAGGCAATACCAGCGCAGACAGGCTTGTGCGTCGTCAATCGAGTTGACGGCGCAAGTGGTCAGCAAAAACCATTCAAGCGGCTTGGTCTCCTCAGGCGCTGACGGCTCCAGGATATGCACCACCCACAGGGTGATCGGCGCCTTTGCTTTCTGGTGTGCTGGCGGTGGCAACGTAATCTGAAGGTAGCGCAATTGCACATCGGCCGTGCGCTGCTCGGTGGCGGTGCGCGCCTTTTGCTTGCTCTTCTTGGGCCTTGCACTTTGTCGCGGCACCACGACTTGAAGGGCGCCTTGCACCGGACTTTGGCGTACTGCCTCGAACAGGTGGGCCTCGCCGGACATCACTCGGTCGTGTTTTGCGCGCACCAACAATTCCACCTTGGCGCTCTTGCGCTGCTCGTCAAAGAGTTCGAAGAAATCCGCTTCCCGGTCCATCACACAGACCTGGCGCGTCTGGGGAAGCTCATTGCACAGCGAGACACACTCGCGTAATCCGGCGATCCAGGCAAAGCTCTTTTTTTCCTCGATTGGAATTTCGTGCGCGGGGCGCTTGTCCTTGTCTGATTGGGTCACCGGTGCCGTGAACTGTGCGTTCAACACGCCGAGGGGTACGCCCTCGGTGCTCACCACCAGCGTCGAGTGCAGGTGAAGCCCCAAACCCCGAGCGCCGGTCTGGTTGGCGCCCATCACGCCTAACCCATCGCACTGCGCCCGCCCCGTGTAGTTTAGGTCCGTCCCGTCCTGGATGCACAGCACCGTCGGGTGCGCCTTCATCCGTTGTACCGTACGCGCACGATGGGGGGCCAGGATCGCCGCTACGCTGACCTGCGCTTCATCGGGCTGGTCGATTAGCCGGTAGTAGCCCTTGACCGCTGCCCAGTCGCCTCGCGCCACACCCGAGAACGCCTGGCCGGGCATCGTGGCCAGCGTACGCGCGCTTTGCACGAGTCGCTCGCTCAAGCGCCGATCCCCAAGCTTTGCACCACCAAACTCCTGCTGCGCCCAGCCCTCGCCCTCCAGGCCTTCGGCCATCCCCAGGGCACTCGCAACGACAGGTTCCACACCGCCCAGGCGTTGTCGGAAATCCGCTTGCAGCGGATACACATAGATGGCTTTGACGCTCTTGGCATGGTTGTGCTCACGGTCTTGGCGACCGCGTCCCTTGGTCTTGCCGATCTCGATCCAGTTAGCCGCCTGATAGCTGGTGCCCGCAAACCGGTCGGTCTCCACGAAGCTCTCGATGAGCCAGGGACGATACCCGTACTGAGCTTCGAAATCCAGATCAATACGCCGCAGCACCATCCCCAGCACGCAGGAGGCCAGATTGTGACAGCGCACCGAGCGGCGGATCAGAAAGCGGCTCATGCCCACGATACGGTGCAACTGCTCGCGCCGTGTCTTGACGTCCCAGCCGATCCAGTGGTCCCGATCGGCCAGTTGAATCGCTGCCGCGCTGAACCCCAGTCCGCCCAGCCAGCCGTGCTCGGAGCCAATCAGATAGCGCATCTGCGCGCCGACCAGCGGCCCGGCTCCCTGGGGGTGCTCGCACAGCATCAGCTCGTTCCAGATCAGCATCTGCGGCAGCGTGTCGACCTTGATCAAACACAGGTCGCGTACTTCACCTGCCCGCTCAGGTACCTCTTTCGGGTCCGGAACGGGCACGCCAAGACGGCGCGCACTCCGGGCTCCTTTGGCCCCCCGGGGGCTGGCCGCGGGCAACACAACGCGCCCCGAACGTTCCAACTCGCGCAGCGCCTTGATGCAGCCGCTTCGCTGTATCCGACCCCGTGCATCGTAAAATCCAAAACGCTGGCACACCGCGTCGGCAAACGCCGACCGGTACACATAGGCCTCCTCACTCAACAGCCCATGTATTATCTCGATGGAACTCTGCTCGGACAGGGCCCGCTTGATTTGATTTTGAACTTCCACGGCGCCACGATAAACGCGGCGCACAAAAATGTCCAGCGTTTTTTATGGGCAACGGGCAGACCTAGCTGACATCGCCGTCATTGTGGCGGTCACCGCCGCCCGCTTTCAATTCGCGATTCAGTCGCAATCGCCAGCCGGCGCACGCAGCGAGACAGGCGATCCCGAAGAGCTCAATCGATGTTGGCTCGGGAATCTCCGAAGGATCGGGGAAGGTCGGGATCTGGCCGATGGTGAAGGTCGCTTCGGTCATTTCGAGCGGACCTCCCGCCTTAACGTCGATTTGCAGGGAGTTCGTCAGTGAAAGGAGAGCTTTCGGAATCTCGGCGTCCCAACTCGTGGCGTCCGAGACAAGATCCCCGATCCAGGTTCCATTGAGAAAGACCCCGGCAGTACCTGACCAAGGGTCTCCGCCCGGTTTCCGGTAATTTATTGACAGCGTCGGAACATTGTCGCTAACCGACATCATGTCCGTGAACTGCCAGTCGTCCAGCGTGAAGGGCATGACATCCGACATGCCAGGACCAAGCGGCCCCTGATGTTTCGGCACAGTCTTGACCACCTCCCCGTGATCGCTCGCGTAGAACACAAATTGCTCGTTGGGCCCCAGCTTCGCGGACACATTCTTCATAACAGCCTCAAGTTCTGCCAGCGATGCGGCTTCAACGATTGTTACATTCGGTTTCTCCTTCGGGTCGCCCCACAGCTGGGTCAGCGCAGTCTTTACGCTGTTGACATCGTTGACGTAACGGCCCCGATTGGTGTTCCCGGTCCACAAAACGGCATGGTGCGACGCCGCCGCCGCGTCCTTGAGCTTGACCTGGTTACCCTGGCCACCGGAAGCGATCTGTGGCGTCTCGACGGTCTGGCTATTCTTGGGAGAAGTCTTCCGAATGGCAGACTCCACTATCTTGGCAGTAGCGCCGGCGGGATCGGCGGCACTCGTCGCCTGCAGTGCCGTGAATACGGTCTGATCCTTCGTGACTTCGGGCACCAGCGTTTGCGTCCAGTAGTTCTGGGGCGTCTTGCTCGACAGCAACGCAAGCTCTTGGTCGGTCAGGCCATAAGGTGTTCCCGGCCCGTAGGCGCGATTGATCGCGTCCGGCGTGTTTTGCCCGAAACTTTTTTCCTGCCCCGATGAAGCCGAGCCCGCAACCCAATCCAGGTTGGTGCCGGCCAGGGTATCCTTCAAACGGTCGACGAATGCGCCGCCATAGCATTGCTGGAAGAAGAAGGTCGCATCCTTGACGTTTGTCTTGCCGTCCTTGAAGAGGGAGGACTGGATCAGCGCCACGAACGTCTGGGCCGTGATCGGCTTGCCGGACTTTACCGAGAATGCCGCCTCGTACGTGGGCTCCTGCGCAGACGCGGAGGATACGAAGTAAGCTCCGACCAAGAGCGTTCCGGCAAGCGCACCAACGATGCGACGCATTCCCGATACTGTCGCTTGCGCCGCTTTCCATTTGACAGACATCAAAGCCTCTCCGCATGTCGGAACGCGCTCCACACCTCTAAGTCAAATACCACCGGCAAAGCCGGTGGCTTGAATTGTTAGCGACCCTAAATGCACGTTCAAAACCGTTAGACGCTACGCTGCAGATCATACGATCCATGTTCAACCTTGGTCTTCCTTGCATAGACTACTACGAAACAGCGTCAGCTCAAACTCTCAACCGAAGTATGAAACACCTACTCGACCGCCGCATAGGTCAAACCTTTTGGAGACCCCCGGCAAAGCTGGGGACGTACCTCTATGAGTTAGAGAGGGTCACGCATGAAGGATTAAGGACGTTGGCCGGCGATCAATTACACCCGAGTCAGGTGTGCAGGTATAGGGATGACCGCTGTCCTGCCTTGAGCCGACGCTCAGAGGTGGGGAATTTATGCGTCGTCAGTGTCACCTCATGGCCGGGAGCAGTCCGCCATCAGTTTGCACTCACCAGCCGCTTTCGGCCGGGAAACCGCCGTTCACCATGAAATATCTAATCCGCATTTAGAACGGTTGATTCTGCGTTTTCATCGTCCCAGCGAATGGCAGTTTTTCAAAACCCCGACCGGCAGGTTTGGGTCTTGCCGAGACAGTCAACAACCCTATAAGTCATCATGAATCGCTGTAAAAAGCTGCAACGCGCAATGTCTGCCTGTCAATTACAAAATACGGATATCCGCAAACAACAGGTGATTCAACTACGAAGGCAAGCCGACCCTGACTCCGGAGGCGGCCCAAGGCTCAGAATGCAAAGGGTTTTGCGACGCCGCTGAACATGTTCTGGAACAGTTTCCGTTCGGTGCTTTCGATACAGTCGAGAAACTCGAGCGCATTTCCCATGCGCCGAAAGGCGGCAAAGCCGCTGGCCAGAAAAGCATGCAGATCGCCAAGCCCGGCAAGCTGTGCCGGTGTGCGCATCAGTTTGAGCAGGGTGGTGAGCAGTGCATTCCGTGCAAGCCGTTCCAGGGCTTCGCCGGTAGTCCGGATGAGGACGATCTGCCGTTCCCGCTCCGGGCGGCGGCCGACCTGGCGGTAGGCGGCGGTGTAGGCGTCTTCATCAATGCAGTCGATTGTTCCGGCGCGATCCAGCTCAACAACCATGGCGGCGTCGAGCTCTTCGGTCAGAGCATCGACTTCGATGGCCAGCGCGATGGTCTGCAGCGCTGAGGCCGGTAGCAGGCTGACCAGGAGCGGCAGAATCCGTTCGACTTCCTCGTCGCGGCTGCTGAAGTCCTTCGGGCCGTAGAGGTCGGAGAGAAAGAACTGCGCGGCCTGTCCGAAGCGTTCGCTGGCCAGCAGGCCGGAATAGCTGCGCGCCAGGCGTGCCGCTTGCCATTCACGCAGCAGCAGTCGCTTGCGGGCAGCGGCGGGCGCTTGATTGGCTTGAAGGCGAAGCGCTTTTGCCGTTTTCAGATGGCGGCGCAGTGCCTCGGTCCATCTCGACTTTTCTTCATCGGGTTGCGAATCATCCATGGCGATGAATTATGCACGGCTCGCCACCTGCCATTTAGAAGAATTCCCCTAACGGCTGGCTGGGCGGCGGCATAAACTGAAAATATGGAATTCGAAGCACCGGAGATAAAGGCATGAACGATCTGGATGATCCGAACTCGCTGGAGAGTCGCTTTGCCCGTTTGCAAAATGCGGCACGGCGCGAGCCGAATCCGCCGGTAGAGTTGCGGGCGCGCCGTCTGCGGGTGCTTGATCGCTTGTTGCGTGACAACGCCGATGCGCTGGCCGATGCGGTGCGACAGGATTTCGGCAACCGTTCGCTTGCCGAAACGCGCCTGCTGGAGTTCTTCCCGTGTCATGCCGCGCTTGCCGATGCCCTGGCGCATCTGCGCCGCTGGATGCGTCCGCAGCGCCGCCGCGTTTCGACGTGGTTCAGGCCGGCGCGCGCCGAGCTGCGTTTTCAGCCGCTCGGTGCGGTGGGCATCATCGTGCCCTGGAACTACCCGATTTTTCTCGCCGTGGCTCCGCTCGTTGGAGCCTTGGCCGCAGGTAACCGGGTGCTGATCAAGATGTCGGAATTGACTCCGGCGACGTCGCGTCTGTTCGCCCGGTTGATCGCACAACATTTTTCAGACGACGAGGTCTCGGTGGTCGAGGGCGATGCGTTGGTCGCCCAGGCCTTTGCGCGCTTGCCTTTCGACCATCTGCTATTTACCGGGTCGACGCCGGTGGGGCGCCATGTCATGCGCGCTGCGGCCGATAATCTTGTGCCGGTGACGCTCGAACTCGGCGGCAAGTCGCCGGCGATCATCGGCATTTCGGCCAACTTCGACAAGGCGGTCGAGAGAATCATTGTCGGTAAGACGCTCAATGCCGGACAGACCTGCATCGCGCCGGACTATGTGTTGTTGCCCGCCGGTCGCGAACAGGACTTTATCGAAACGGCGCGCCGCGTCGTGGCCCATTGCTACCCGGACATCCGGAATACGCCGGACTACACCACCATCATCAATGAACGCCATTACGCGCGGCTTTGCGGCTATGTCGATGAGGCGCGGGGGCAGGGCGCAGAAATTGTCGAGCTGGTGCCGGGTGCGGTTTCCGACCCGCTGACGCGTCGCCTGTTCCCGCTCGTTCTGTACGGGGTGAATGATGGCCTGCGCGTCATGCAGGACGAGATTTTCGGACCGCTGCTGCCGCTGGTCCCCTATCGCGATCTTGATCAGGCGATTGGCTATGTCAATGCGCGGCCACGACCGCTGGCGCTTTATTTCTTCGAAACCGATTCGTCGGGCATCGACAAGGTGCTGAAGCAGACGGTTTCCGGCGGCGTGACGATCAATGACACCATTCTGCACATCGCGCAGGACGACCTGCCCTTCGGCGGGGTGGGGCCGAGCGGCATGGGCTGTTACCACGGCTTCGATGGCTTCCGGACATTTTCGGTGCAGAAGGGCGTTTTCGTTCAATCGAGGTTCTCGGGTATCGGCCTGTTCAAGCCGCCCTATGGCGCCCTGTTCGAGCGTTTGATGAAGATTCTTTTGCACTGATCCGGGAACTGGATAACTGATGCTTGGGACACTCACTCAGGAGGCGGAAAGCGTGTTCGATTATGTCATTGTTGGCGGCGGCTCGGCGGGGTGCGTGCTGGCCAGCCGGCTGAGTGCAGACAGCGATGTTTCGGTGTGTCTGCTGGAGGCCGGGCCACCGGATCGGCATCCCTTGATTCACATGCCGATGGGCATCATCTGGATGATGCGCAGCAAGGTGCTCA
>NZ_JAEUOI010000125.1 GCF_016790145.1 Propionivibrio sp.
TGGCGTGCGGAGATAATCTCGATGCGCCGGAAGCCTTGTTAAGCGGAACCCTCTTTTGGGGCCCGTTGCTTCGCGAGGTTTTGCCGGAAATCGCAGCGTATCGCTAAAACCGGAGGTTTCAAGACGCGAACAGATAAGTCGACAAAACCAGGAAACCCCCGCTACAACGTCGCAAGACGTTTAGCGGTGGGATTCTTCATTTGCTGTGGGGTTTGATTTTTGTAAAAGCTTCGAATTTTTCTCGATACCATAAACTTTCACCCATCCTCTTGATTGTGTGAAGTGCGGGTTGGGGCTTCGGTTCCTCGGCTGAACATCGTGGCAATTCACGCCGCTTAAGTGAAGCTCGGCTCGACGTTTGGGGTGTTTCTCGCCCAGACCGGGTCCCGACCGGGGCAGGGACTGCCGATGTTCTCAACCCTCACGGGCCGGATGGAGGCGAGCGAGAGACACACCATCCGGTGAAGCGGTGGCGCTTAACGGGCATAGCGTGGCCAATCCAGAAGGGCCAAATCGCCTTGCGGCTGATACGAGGGCCACGCGTCGGATTCACGACAGGCTTTCAGGGTGCGCAGTGCTTGCCTGAAGCGTCGTTGACCACGCTCCAGCATTTCTGACGGCGCACCGTAGAGCGCACATCCGTAAGGCACAGACTCTTCCACCGCAAGAAAAATGAAGTCGAAATCGCGCTGGAACACCATGCGCAATCCTTCGAGATAAACCGCTGCTTGCAGGTCGTACTCATAATTCACAGCGGCCCGGGCAAATGCTTCGGGTGACGCATCGACCGTTTTCTTCACGTCAAGGCAAATCCCTGTGCCATAGTCAATGCACAGGCTATCCGGACGGATTTTCAGCCAGATACCGGTGTCTTCGTCTTGCCAGAGCAGGGTGTGTTCAATCAATCCAGCCTGCAGCAGTGCAGCGGCCGATTGGTGCTGACTGACGCTGTACGCAATGCCTTCGAGCGTGACGAACTGATCGGGGGTCAGGATTTTCCGGTGTGCGTTGGCGATTTCGAATGCTTTCCACTCTTTGGATCGCTTGTCGCCGACCGGCGCAACAACGTACTCATGTTCGAAAAGCGCAGGTTCGAGCAAGCGGGAGTGCGTTGCCGTTCCCAGGAACATGGCCGGCGTTTCCTTTCGGTTTGTGCCGTCAAGATAGGCCTGGTAGTGCGCCGGGGAACGCAGTAGCTGTTTCAGGCCGGAGGTGGAGACACACGAACGGTCCGCGTGATAGACCTCATTCGGAATGTCAGGACGGCAATGCCATTCTCCATGGTTGAACAACGCCAACAGAGACGGAATATGCATTTCTTCGGGGGTGATCACTTCGGCCAGTGCGCTCATGTTGTTTCTCCAAACAGTGACTCCATTTTGAAGAAACACACCATCCATTTCTGGAATATCTTTGGTTCTGGAGGAACCGTCACGGCTACCGGAGGACTTTTTCTCCTCTTGTTCTTCGAAATACCGGCGAACTTGACAATACCGGCCAGGGGTTGGGATGGTGGCGTCCATCATGGTCGGCGGCGCACCCCAGAGGCAGGACGTGATGTACGACTTCCTGAGTTGAGCCGTCTTGAGTCCCTGCAATCCCCCTGGTAAATGTTCAGCCTTTATTGTGCTTACGGTAGTGGTAGTACCATAGTACTCAGACCCCAAATTCTGCGAGTTTGGGCTTAGAATCCCCGGATGGAGATCGATCGTATTTCGGACACGCCCGAGAAGTTCGTTCTCGTCACGGGCACCGGATGGACGAACGCGTTGAAGCGCCGCGTCGCGCGCATGATCGGCACGACGCTCGCTGAGGCCGGATTCGGTTTGGTCACCGGGAACTCAACCGGTGTCGACTATTGGGCGTCAGATGCTTTCTGCGCGGCACGAGCGGAGCGCGGTGAATCGGTCCCAAGCGCATTCATTCAGGTGACCCTGGGCGGCATGCGTTTTCTGCGGCGCGGCGGACTGCCGCTGCCCGGTTACGCGGCACCGCGTGCCTGTAAAGTTCCTGCACATAGCGTCGAAGCGTGGAAGCGCGAGGTGCTTGTCCGCAGCGATGCTGCTGTGATGGTCGGAGGCGGGCGAGGTTCACTCGACATCGCGCGCCGCTTCATCGAACGGGGTAGGCCGGTGTTTCCTCTCCCGTTCCTGGGTGGCATCACAGGCAATTCGGACTTCGTGTTCCAGGAGATCCTCAGGACCTGGGACGGCCATCCCGTGCCGGGCCTGAGTCGGACCCAATTCCTACGACTTGCCGAACCTTGGGTGAGCGGCACCGGCCCACTCGCGAACCTGCTGCGGGGTACCCTTGCCGAGACACCCGACGTGTTCATTTCCTATCGGCGCAGCGATGCACCAGCGGCGGCGGGGCGGCTCGCGTACGACCTCGCCGAGCATTTCGGGCAGCGTCGCGTTTTCCTGGACATACAGGGTATCGCACCAAGCCGGGCTTGGGACCAGTCCATCGAAGACGCGCTGCAGCAGTGCAAGGTGGGGCTCATCGTTATCGGCCGCCAGTGGCTGGCTCCGGGACGCGATGGCCAGACATCGCGGTTGCATGAGGAGGAAGATGTTGTTCGTGCCGAGATCACGGAACTGCTTCAACGGAAAAAGGCGATCTTTCCAGTGCTGGTGGAGGGCGCCAGGCTTCCGGACGCGTCGGAACTTCCCGACCCGCTCGATCCGCTGCTTCGATTCCAAGCGACCGCAATCGACAATGGAAGCTGGGGCGTGACAATGAATCTCCTCATTCGGGAAATGGAGGCTGTCATTGGCCTCTGAGGTTCATGGCGCTACGATAGGCAAATCGGGTAGATAAATTGGGCTGACCGGTTTGGTAGTTGCTTTGCTGACGTTGAACGACAGCGGCAAAGCGGCGAAGGAGGTCAGCCCGAGATGAAGAGTAGCAATAGAGAAGAAAGCCTGCGACGAGAAGCGAGGAAACTACGCCGCCAATTTGCGCAAGGCGGTCGAGGTGCATTTTCAAGGGTGTTGCCGATGGCCAACATGGCAACGGTGCTTGAAGAAGAATGCGGCGATTACCGGGAGCGCCTGTTTTGACTCATGCTAAGGAGCCGATTAATCGAGATTTAGAGAGTTACTTGTTGTGCCGCCACTCCCATGGCGGTGTGGGTTCATTATCACGCCACAAGCCGACGCGCTTGCTCCGCGCTTCTTCCTCGGCAAACGAATATTGTCCTCGCTCTTCTACGGGCTGTTCATTCGCATACTGCTTGTAGTGCCACGCCAAACCCAGTGTAAGCAACGCCATGCCTGCATCCAGGGTCTTCGGGCAATCAGATGCCTTGCAATCTGCGGAAGCCACCCAGACGCGCCCGATGGTGCGCTTGTAGCGGTCTTTTTTTCGGGCATCGACACGTACTTCCTTGCCGAAAACCATATCGGCCATGCGTTGCTTTGCAACGTTGCCGAAGGGCTGCTTCTTTTCAGGGGCATCTATTCCGGCAAGACGTATTTTGTGCTGCTGGTGCTGAGCGTCGAGGAGGGTGATCGTGTCGCCGTCCGCTATGGCAACTACTCGCCCCTGAAGGCTGTCAGCCAAGGCACAATGTGATGTGAGCAAGCTGATCAAAACCAATCCGAGGGAGAATCGTGTGGAGCCGAGCCATTCCATATTCAATGAATTCCGTGCTTACTGGCAATTGTCAGAAGAAATGATTGCCAAGGCCTCCAAGGATGATCTTGCCGAAGTGGCGCGCATTCTTGCCATGCAATCCGCACACTATGCACGCAAATACGGGGAATTGCAGTTGCCTGACCTCGCAAATCTTCTATCCGCAACCCACATCGACGATGAAAGTGCCGGTTTGCTGCGTGACGGCGCGGAGGCATTGGTCGGCGTGATGGCGATGGTTACAGGGGTTGGCGGTGTCGATATTGATGCAACGGTGCAGTGATTTTTTGGAAGTTGGCAATCGTTCGTCAGACGGTAATGGTATGCATGCCAGAAGCCGGGGGTCGATCAGTCCTGTTGATTTCAATGCGCCTTGGCTGGCTCGCATTACGCGGCTTTCGCTGCCGAGTCGAGGAGTGCATTTGTTAGAGAATAAATGCCGGGGCGCTTGCTCTCCCGTGGGCCGGCAACGTTTAGGGTGGAGATCGACTCACGTCTCAGCCAATCCAGAAGTTGCTTGACTTCTTCGGCACCCACGCCGGAATCAAGCGTCAAGACAATATAGGGTTTGCCTAGTTTTTGAGCGAGTTTCGCAGTTGCGAGCGTTCCTCCCTCCAGTTTCCCAAGGTTAACAATAAGCGTGCCGTCGCTATCCACCACGTTTTGCCGAGTTCGCTGGAGGTAACCCGCCGATTTGGTTTCTTGCAGCAGATATTTCGCATCCAGTGGGCCGTCTTCGGCTTTTCTACCCCGAGGACACCATCCCCCATGAGGAACATTGTTATGGATGGCCCAATCGAGTGCGATCCGATCTGCCCCCGACTGTCCACCGAAGATAATTCGAGAAACAAGGTTCTGAAGGGATGACTTCATTTCCGCAGTATGCGTGTTCGACAAGCCCAGAGGAAGGGTGATGGCGTGAGGGCTACATCAGCTTGGACTTTTACTACAAACGACATTCCACATGATCACGCCATGGGTTCCTGGTATGACAGGCTCCCAATCGGACGGATTGGGTTCGGTAAGCACAATCACCCCATTTCCCATGGGTAGGGAGTAACCCAAAACAGTGAGAAGCCTGCTTCGTACGTTACCGCAGTCATATTCGGTTTGAGATTTCACGGACTGAAACAAAACGCCATCAACCACTTGGGGTTGCTTCAAATCAACCATATCCCACATCCTGACGGTTTTGCCCTTCTTGCGAATGGTAGTCAGGTCAGCATACGCGTCCGATGTTTCGCCCCAGTATACCTGTACCCATTCTGCCATCACGCCGGTGCTCATCACTGCCAGGAGCAGCGGCAGGATTGCTTTGACCAGTGTCTTCAATAAAAAAATGTCGGGAAGCAAAATAATACCGTTGATATGGGCGAGTGACGTCCGTCGCATTTTAGTTCTTGGTTCGCGTAATTAAAAGCAGCCCGGAACTCGCTGAACTTCCTTCTTTTGGTATCGCCAATAATTTGCCGTTGATCGCGACTTTCAGCTTGCCGTTACTGCTGCTACTACCTGGGAGAAAGAATTACTGCCGCTCAAGCCGTTCATCAATCTGCCCAGGGAAAATCGAAGGTCAGGGGCAGGGAAAGTCATTTTGGAGGGAAGCACCAATTATTTTCGATCCGATATCCGAGCTTCTTTACAAGATTGGCGAATGTCTTTTCACCATATTTCTTGACAGCAAAACCGTTTATCAGCTTCCGCACCTCGATGCTGATTGCGGTCAACATCGCTTTGTCACCGCCATTCACCACAGCAGCTTTTGCGAATGCATCTTGAAGCGGCTTACGGAATTCGGAAGGCTTTATCTCGGGAGGAGGTTTTTGATTTGTCGCCTTCGGTTGCTTTGCAACTGAGGGATGACCTGCCGGTTTTTTGGCAACAGGCGGTTTGGCAGGAGCAGAGGCAGTCACTACAGGCGCAGGTTTTTTGACTGGAGCGGGTGGGCAGTCAATCCTGCCACCCGCATTGATGATCGCGGTTAGCTTTTCCTTCGGCGTGGCATTCCCGAAAGCTTGATTAATTGAATGGCAACAAGCGACGGTATTCGCTTCGGTATTGTCACCGCCAAGCGCTTTCGCAATCACGTGGTCAATCGTGGCGTTTTCAAGTGCGAGCTTCTTACTACAATAGAAACACTTTCCACCCTGGATCATCAATAGTTTAGCGACGTTTGCCATCAAGAATAGATTGAAACCTTTTTCCAGGACGATGAATATGGCATTGTAACTTTAGTCGATCCAACTCGGTGTAACTGTCCGGGGGTGTGAGACGAAGAAATTGTCCAGTCTGCCCCTATGGCGCATCAACAGACGACGAGGGCCCGACGGATGCGATCCGAAGTCCGCCTTCAATCGACTGTTCATATTCTTTGATCTGGACGAAGTGGCTCAGCACGACAAAATGAATCCTTAAGGACTTTTGTCGCATCGAGTATTCCTTCTACGCACCCTGCGTCCTCAGCCTGATGCCACATCGAGTATTCCTCCTTC
>NZ_JAEUOI010000239.1 GCF_016790145.1 Propionivibrio sp.
TCATGACGGAAGCCATACTGCGCGAAGTCCTCGGCTGCACGGTCTACACTGCGGAGAATGGCCAGGAGGCCCTGGCGCTGGCCCTGGAGGCGATGCCCCAGATCGTCATTACCGACTGGCTGATGCCGGTCATGGACGGTCTGGAACTGTGCCGCGCCCTGCGCGCCACCGACTGGGGTCAGTCCATGTACGTCATCATGCTGACGGGGGTCGAGACCGAGGAGCAAATCGTCGAGGCCTTCGAGGCCGGGACGGATGATTACCTGATCAAGCCAGTCACCATCCGCGCCCTGGGTGCCCGCATGCGGGCGGCGCTGCATTACGTCAAGCTGCTCGAGACCTGGGAAAACGACCGCGCGCAACTCAAGCAGTTCGCGGCGGAACTGGCCATCAGCAATCAGCGGCTTGGCAATGCCGCAATGACCGATGTGTTAACGGGTCTGCCCAATCGCCGGGCAGGGATCGAGGCACTGGACATCAACTGGAGTGCCTCCAGGCGCACCGGTCAGCCCGTGGCGGCTCTGATGATCGATATCGATTTCTTCAAGTCCATCAACGACCGGCACGGCCACGCCGTCGGTGATCGGGTATTGCAGGAGGTGGCCAAGGCGCTGCAAATCGCGGCCCGCAAGGACGACAGCGTCAGCCGCATCGGTGGTGAGGAGTTTCTGATGGTCTGTCACGACACGGGAAGCAGAGCGGCCCTGCTGGCCGCCGAGCGTTTGCGCAAGATGGTCAAGGCCCTGACCATAAGCATCGCCGGAGCGGACATCCAGACCTCGGTCAGCATCGGCGTCGCCATCCGGAAGAGCGGCATGGAGGAGGCAAGTAACATGATGCGAGCCGCAGACAAGGCGCTCTACGCGGCCAAGAATTGCGGTCGGGATCGGGTCTGCCTGTTTGCCAATGGCATGACCCTTAGCGGCGGAAAGCAATGAGGTGACTCTGCAACGATCGACAAATGCGCCATTGACGCACCCCTTCGGTATTTGTCGATCGACAACGCGGGACTCAGAGGCTGTGAATTAATGGATAAACACCACCCAAGCCGTGGCCCGAGGCCAGGCTTCGCGCTCATTCCGGCGCAAGCCGGAATCCAGTACCTTCCTCTGATATCCATTAAAACAATCAGATAAACGAGCTGGACCCCGGCTTGCGCCGGGGTGACGAGCGTGAAAATCGGGCAGTAATGATTTTTTCAAAGACTCTCAGCGATCAGGGGCGGTGCGGGGCAGGGTGATCGTGAAGCCGACGCCGTTCTCGGGTGGCTTATAGACCTGGATAGCGCCGCCCAGAGAACCCGTGACCAGGTTATAGACAATATAGAGCCCCAGGCCACTGCCGCCTTTGCCCAGCCGGGTCGTAAAAAACGGGTCGAAGATGCGTTTCAGTATCGTTTCCGGGATACCTACCCCATTGTCCGTGAAGTCGATCTCGACGTGGGTGGTTCCGAGCGGCGTGGCGCGGATACGGATCACCCCTTCGGCGATGCCTTCGAAGCCGTGGGTCAAGGAATTGCCGATCAGGTTGGCGATGACCTGTTCGAGCGGACCGGGGTAGCTGTCCAGTTCCAGATCGGGGGGGATCTCCAACTCGATCCGGTGGGCGGTGCGCTTGAACTGGGGGCGCAGGGTGAGCAGCACTTCCTCGATAGTCTGGCGCAGGTCGAACGAGCGGCGGCGCGTACTGGTCTGATCGACGGCCACCTGCTTGAAGTGACTGATCAAATCGGCGGCACGGGCGGTGTTGCGCTCCAGCAGGTCGACCGCCTCGCGACCCCGGTTCAGGAAGGTACTCACCTGGGAGCGGTGCAGGGCGCCCGATTCGACGGCTGCGGCAAATTCATGCAGATGCTCGCCCAGGCTGCTGGCGACCACCCGGGTGTTACCCAGCGGGGTGTTGAGTTCGTGGGCGACCCCGGCGACCAGGCTGCCCAGTGCAGCCAGCTTTTCCGATTGCACCAGTTGGGCCATGGCCTGGCGCAATTCGGTGGTCCGCTCGGCGACCAGTTCTTCCAGATGTTCGCGGTGCTGCAGCAATTCAGCTTCCGCTCGCTTGCGCTCGCTGATATCGCGGGCAGCCGCATAAACAAGATTGCCCATTGGATAGGATTTCCACTCGATCCAACAATAGGAGCCGTCCTTGCGGCGATACCGATTCACGAAGTTCAAAACGACTTTCTGCGTGCTTAATTGGCCAAGGGCCGCCAGCGTACTGGCCTGATCATCGGGATGCACCAGATCGAGGAAGCGTTCATTTTTAAGCTCCGACAACGAATAACCGAGCACAACCTCCCACTGGGGATTCAACTGGTGGAAATTGCCCTCTGTGTCAGCGATGCACAAAAGATCAAGCGCCACTGTGAAGAAGCGGTCGAGTTCCTCGGTTTTCTCTTTGAGCGCCATCTCGGCCCGTTCATGTTCGGTCCGGGTGCGCAGCACGGCGACGCCGAACGCCAGGTCACTGGCCAGCTCGCTCAACAAGTCGATTTCCTCGGCGTCGAACGCATCCGGCGCCGACGAGAAAATGCCCAAGGCTCCGAAGATCCGGTCGCCGGCCTTCAACGGCAGGGCGCACACGGCCGCGTAGCCACGCTTGGCTGCCTCCGCGCGCCAAGGCGCGGACCGCGAATCGCCAGCGATGTTCTGGACGAGGCCGGGGCGCCCCGAGCTAATCGCGGTGCCCATGGGACCCAGACCGCGTTCGTCGTCCGCCCAGGTGATATTCTGGTTTTGCAGATAGCCCTCCTCGAATCCGGCGTGCGCCATCGGACGTATCGTTTTGGGCTCATCCTGTTCCGCGTAACCCACCCAGGCCATGCGGTAACCACCTGCTCGCACGGTGATCGTGCAGATCGTGGTCAGCAATTCAATTTCGTTGGTGATGCGAACCAACGCCTGGTTGCAGTCGCTCAGCATCCGAAGCTGTCGGTTGCTGCGGCGGAGCGCTTCTTCCGCCTGCTTGCGCTCGGTGATGTCTTGGTACGTGCCCAGTATGCCGAAGACGACTCCATCCGCATCCCGCAGCGGAACCTTTGAGGTTTGTAGCCAAATGTGGCGCCCGTCGGGGGTCGCCTGGGGTTCTTCGTAGTTGATCTTTGATTTGCCGGATTCCAGTACCTGTCTGTCGTCATTTCGATAAAGGTCGGCCTGTTCCCGCCAACCCATCTGGTAATCGTCTCGACCCACCATCAAGTTGCTCGAATCGACACCGGCATCGTGCGCAAACGATTGATTACAGCCAAGATACCTCGATTCGAGGTCTTTCCAGAACACGCGCGCGGGAATGTTGTCGAGGACGGTTTGCAGAAGATTCCGGGATTGACGCAACGCTTCTTCCGCCCGTTTGCGCTCGGTGATGTCGATCACGATGCCCTGGTAGTGCGTGATCTCCCCTCGCGAGTTTCGCTCGACGACAGTCCGGTCATCGACCCAGCGCACGCTTCCATCCTTGGCGACGATTCGATATTCCTGCTGGAATTGGTCGATACCCCTCTCGGAATACGCCTGCATCTCCTGGCCGATTCGCTCCAAATCCTCGGGGTATACCAGCGAAGCAAAGCGAAACGATATATCGAGCAGTTCGTCGGGAGAATAGCCGAGCTGTTTGACATTGTGGGAGACGAATGCCACCGGCCAGCCTTCCTCGGCTTTCCAGCGGAACAGCATCGCGGGACTGTTTTCCACGACCAGGTTCGCTTGCCGTAGATCCTCTTCTGCCCGCCTGAGTTCGGTGATGTCTCTGGCTATCGTGATCGTATGCGGGCGTCCGCTGATGACCACAGAGCGGGCCGTGATGGCGGCGAGAACTTCGCTGCCGTCGTGGCGTCGAAGCCATCCTTCGGTTTCGCCGAAACCATCCCGCTGCAGGGTCTCGAAAAGGCGTCTGCGGATGTCGGGATTCTGCCAAAGGCCTATCTCGAGGGCGGTTTTTCCGAGCATTTCTTCCGGTGGGTAGCCGAGCAGTTCGATCAGCGCCTGGTTGACCCGCACGAACACATGGCCCGCCTCGGGGTCGAGCAGGCTGATACCGACCGGCGAGGCGTCGAAGATCGTTTTGAATTCCTGTTCCCGGGCGTGAACAGCGGCTGCCATGCTTTCGAGGTCGGCCGAAAGCTGGTTCAGTTCGAGCGTCCGGCTGCGCGGCCACGTACCGACGGTTTCGCCGGCTGCAATCCGGCGCGCACGTTCGGTAATCGCGTTGATTGGCCGCGCGAGATAGCTTGCCCAGAGCGGCGAGAGCAGCATGCCGAGGACGATCGAGCCAAGCAGTGCGGCGATTCCCAGGTCGAGCGTCGAGGCGATACGCGGGTTTTTCAGCCCGCTCGGGGAGCGGACGACAAAGGCCCAGTCGAGTAGTTGCGAGTGCGCTATCGCAAAATCGTAGCGTTTGCCTTCGAAGACCAGCCTTTGGATAGTGTCCGATGGCGGCTGCGAATCGATCGGCGACGATGTGCCGAGCGGCAGGTTGGAGAGGTTGACCACACCGACTCGCGCCGGGTCTTCGCTGTCGACCAGAAGGTCGCCACGCTGGTCGATGATCCAGATGGGTTCTTTGCGTCGATCCCTGGACTGGCTGAGGAGTATGAAGATTTCGGCGAGCGGCACTTCGCCGACGATCACGGTGTCCCCGGACGGAACGGCAACGGCGACGGTATTGTTGCCGGCGACCGGCGAAAGATGCTTGTCGCTCCAGGTCGGGGCACCAGCCTCCTTGACGCGTCGGAAGAGCAGGTGCCCCGATAGATTGCTGCCGATCAGTTCGGCGCGCCGAGCGCTACCGATGCTTTCGCCGACGGCAGCGCGCAGTACCGTGCCATCGGCGCCGATCTGGTAGATGGCATTGAACGCGCTTCTGCCGCTGACCGCACGCTCGAGAACCGACTGCAGTCCGATGTACGGGGCGACGAACAGGGTCGAACCAATCATTTCGATCTGCGTCTGCAGGCTGCCGAGCAGCGCTTCGGTACCGCCCGCCAGTTCGTCGCTCTCGGTTTGCAGTTGCGATCGCGTTTCCGCGTCGATCTGAGGCAGGCGCACGAGCATCAGGATGGTGCCGACGGCAATGAAGGTGAGCGACGAGATGATCGCCAGCAGCCCGATCAGCGCAGTTCGAAGGCGCCAGCGTCGGGGCACGTTCATCGGTCGGGTACGAAGCGTCCGTTGCGGACAACCATGAAATGGGGGGTTCGCGTCACGTCGCCGTTGGCGTCGAAGCTGATCTGCTGCTGCAGGCCCTGGTAGGGACCGAAGCTGAGCAGGGCTTCCTTGATCGTCATGCTTTCCGGGCGACGGACCAGGGCGTCGAGGAGGATTTGCGCGGCCTCGTAGCCAAGGACGCTGCTCAAGACCGGTAACTTTCCGAAACGCTTGAGGTAGGCGTCGCGAAACGCGAGATAGCCGGGTGAGTTGTTGTCCTGATCAAAAATCTGCACGAGGAACAGTCCCTCGACGGCCTTGCCGCCGAGCTCGATGAGCTGGCTGGTTGCAGCCCAGTCGGCCGCTATCATGGCGATTCCCGGGCGCACCTTGAACGCCTGCTGGGCAAGGCGCGGAACGTCGACGGCGTTGCCAATGAACAGAAGGCCGTCCGGACGGGATGCCAGCATCGTATCGATGATCTCGGTGTAATTGTCGCTACCCGAGTCGAAGTAGGGCGAGGTAAGGATGCTGCCGCCCAGTGCTTCGAACGCCGCGCTGAATTCCTTCAGCCAGCTCTCCGCGTATGTCCGGTTGTTTTCGTTGGCGGCAACGCTGAGTCGCCTGAGCCCCTTGGCGTGATAGTGTTGGGCGTAGTTGACGGCACTGTCGCGGGTCGTCCAGTTCAGACGGAAGAGCAGATCGTTCTGGCCGTAGAACGGCATGGAGGAGACTGTCGGCGATATCAGTACGATGCCGGACTTTTCGGTGACGCTCTGGATCGGGGTGGCCATGGCGCTGGTGATCGGGCCGATGATTGCCTCGACCTTCGCAGCAACCAGTTCTCTTGCTGCGCTTGCTGCCGTTTCGGGGCTGGGGCCGGTGTCGCGGACGAGGACATCGACGCGCCTGCCCTTGAGTTTTCCGCTCGCCTGGGCCGCATCGATGGACATCAATGCGCCGTTACGTGCGGCTTCGGCCAGTTCTGGCGAGCGCCCGCTCAATTCGCCGATGATGCCGATGCGCAAGGGTTCCGGATCGCCGCAGCCGGCAAGTGCGAGCATGAACAGCGCACCGGCGAGCGCAACGACTTTACGGATCATCCGGGTTTTCCCTGGCGCTGCTTGAACCAATCGATGAATTCACGTTCGATCATCGGACGTGCGAAGAGGTAGCCCTGGGCTTCGTGGCAGCCGATCTCAACGACCCTGTCTCTCAGGGCCGGGCTCTCGACCCCTTCGGCGATTATCTTCAGGCCCATTTCCTTCCCCAGGACGACGATGGTTCGCGCAATCCGTTTGCCTTGATCAAATTCAAGGGCAAGCACGAAGCTGCGGTCGATCTTCAGGCGGTCGATCGGCAAGCGCTCAAGATAGGATAACGAGGAATAACCGGTGCCGAAATCGTCGAGTGCCACGGTGACACCAAGCTGGCGCAAGGCGGCGAACTGGGCGATGACGGCATCGAGGCCAGCAATTGCAACCGACTCGGTGATTTCTATTTCGAGGGCAGCGGCGGGGGTTGCAGTTTCGCGCAGCATTTCGATGACCATGCTGGAAAAGTCGGGGCGACGGACCTGTACCGGCGAGACATTGACGGCCATGCGCAAATCGGAACCTGTGGCGGCACTCAGGCGGTGCCGTGCCAGCAGTGCTTCACGCAGCAGCCAGCGCCCCATTTCGACGATCAGGCCGCTTTTTTCGGCAATCGGGATGAAGCTTGACGGTGGAATCATCGTTCCGTCGGCGGTTCGCCAGCGCAGCAGAGCTTCGGCGCCGACCAGGCGCTCGTCGACGAGATCGATCTGAGGTTGGTAGGCGAGGAAAAACTGCCCGGATTCGTAGCCGCTACGCAGGCTGTGAAGCAGTCGAGCCCTGGATCGCACGTCCGCCGCAAGATCGTTCGAGTAAAACATCGTTTGCGCAAGGCCGGCGTCTTTCGCGCGCTTCATGGCCAGATATCCATCCTTAAGATATTCGGCTCCCGGTTCGAAACCGCGGTCAAGCGCGACCAGGCCGGTACAGGCCGAAATCGGTTGCCGGATTCCCATCACCTCGAAGGGTTCGCTGAAGCAGCGCTGGATTGATTCGGGGTTGATCGCGTCACGGTTTCCGACGACGGCAAAGGCGTCGCCGGCGAGGCGGGCGACGAAGTTCCCGGGGCCGAAGAATTTGCGCAGGTGCAGGGCCGTGGTTCGCAGCAGGAGGTCCCCGTAATGATGCCCCAGAATATCGTTGGTCGCGGCAAACTGATCGAGGTCGATGATGGCGAGAACGCCCTCGCCGTGCGGATCGGTGTGAATGCGCTGGTTCAGGTCAAGCAGCAAAGCGGTTCGATTGGGCATGCCGAGTTGCCGGTCGACGAACGCGTCGCGGCGCAATTCTGCGACGAGATCGACGTTTTTTGCGCACAGGGCGATGTTGCTGCAAAAGACTTCGACCAGGTCTCGATCGATGTCGGGGATCGGTTGCGTGGCGTCGATCAAGGCAGCGAAGCCTTCTTCACCGGATTTCGGAAAATAGAACGTTGCGCTGAATCGTCCGATGCTGCTTTTCCTGTCGCGCAGAGCCGTGGTCAGCGCCACCGCGATACGCTCGTCGTCGATCTCGGAAAGGCGACGCTGAATGAAACGCGCGAAGCGGCCGACGGCGGCGATGATGCGTGGCTCGCTCGCCTCCGAATCGATCTCAGGAGAGCCCGACACGGCACAAACGACACCATCGGAATCGACGCCGATGAGCGCTGAAATCTGCGTCAGCAAACCTTCCGCGAAGGCTCGTAGACCGGGCATGGCATTGAGCTTATTGCTGGCATTGACGATCAACTCCAGGCCGTGCCGACTGCGTTCGAGACGCCGCAGTTGATCGTAGGATCGGATCGCCGTGGTCAGGCTTGTGAAGAGGCGGGTCTGGGTGAGTTCGCTCTTGGTTTTGTAATCGTTGATGTCGTAGAGTGTGATTGTTTCCGCTTCCGGCGCGTGGCCTGGCTGCCCAGTTCTGAGGATGATCCGCGTACTGGCAAGCCTCTGTTCCTGACGGACCGATTTGACGAGTTGCAGCCCGGCATCCTCGCTTTCCATCACGACATCAAGCAGGATCACGGCAATGTTCGGTACCTCGTCGAGAATCCTCTTCGCTTCGTCTGCGGAGTGTGCGTGCAGGAGTTCAAGCGGACGCGAGAGGACGCGGACCGATCCGAGTGAGAAGCGTGTCACTTCATGCACATCGGCGTCGTCGTCAACCACGAGAACGCGCCAAGGCACCTGCATGGGGGAGGTGAGGTCAATAGGCTCGTCCTTCAGGACAAGCAGTTCATCGGTGTTCAAAAATCCTCCCTGAGCATCTGCGCTGCTCGTCTTATGTCATCACCGAGGGTCATGGCGGCAGGTGTCATTCCCGATGATGGAATGCTTCACGCAACTGATAAGCGTGTCACATCAAGGTGATACTAATGTGAGCCGGTGCAGAATTCAAGAAAAAAGCGCTGGGAAAGAGGGGTGCGGGATATAAATTCGCCGATGAATCAAATCATGACCAAACCGAGCCGATAACGCTGCCAGTTCTGCACATAACGTTGCGCACTGCCGGGCAGGTGGGCGACTTCCTCGTCACTCAGTTCGCGGATGACCTTGCCCGGCGAGCCGACGATCAGCACGCGCTCCGGGAAGACCTTGCCTTCGGGGATCAGCGTGTTGGCGCCGACCAGCGAGTTGTTGCCGATCACCGCGTTGTTGAGCACGATCGAACCGATGCCGATCAGCGCACCGTCACCGATCGTGCAACCGTGCAGCATGACCATGTGGCCGACGGTGACATCGCGGCCAATGGTCAGATGGATGCCGGGGTCGGTATGCAACACCGATCCGTCCTGAATATTGGTGTTCTCGCCAATGCTGATCAGATCGGTGTCGCCACGCAGCGTGGCGTTCCACCAGATCGAGACGTTTCTGGCCAGACGAACCTGACCGATGACCGTCGCATTGGGGGCGATCCAGCATTCCGGGTCGATTTGCGGGGTGTGTGTTCCAAGGCTGTAGATGGGCATGATGTTTATTGGATATGAATTAATGAATCAAAAAAAAGTTTAACCACGGAGAGCACGGAGAAAGGCAAGAATCCTGTCCTTGAAAAGTCATCTCCCTGGCACTTCGCGGTGCTCTTTGTCTGATGGTGCTTTGTTACTGGTAGCGCAGTGCTTCGATCGGGTCGAGTGCGGCGGCCTTGCGCGCGGGGTAGAAACCGAAGAATACGCCAACTCCGGCGGCAACGGCAAAGGCGACGATTACCGCTCCGCCTGATATGACGATCACCATGTCGGTGATGGCGTTGATGAGCAGGGCGCCGCCGATGCCGAGAAGCAGGCCGATCAGGCAACCGGCGATTGAAATCATGATGGCTTCGAGCAGGAACTGGGTCAGGATGTCCTTCTGGCGCGCGCCGATGGCCATGCGGATGCCGATTTCGCGCGTCCGTTCGGTGACCGATACGAGCATGATGTTCATGATGCCGATGCCGCCAACAAGTAGCGATACCGAGGCAATGGCACCGAGCAGCAGCGACATGACACGGGTGGTCTCGGCGGCCGAATCGGCGGCGGCGGCGAGGTTGCGGATGTAGAAATCGTTGTCCATGTCCTCGCGCAGGCGGTGCCGCTGGCGGAGCAGGGCGGTGACCGACTTCTCGACGGCGGGCATGGCTTCCGCCGAGCTGGCCTGCAATATGATGGTGCGCACCGAGCCGGCAAAAGGGACGCCGAACACCTTGCGCTGCGCGGTGGTCAGCGGAATGATCACGGTGTCATCCTGGTCGCGGCCGTCGAGGTTCTGTCCCTTGGCAGCGAGGGTACCAATGATGACAAAGGGCGTCTGGCGGATGCGGATCGTTTTGCCGATCGGATCTTCCCGGTCAAAGAGGTTTTCGGCGGCGGTCTTGCCGATCAGCGCCACCCGTGATGCCGAACGCACGTCGGATTCGCCGAAAGCGTAACCGCTGGTCAGCGTCCAGGCACGGGCATCCAGGTAGGACGGCGTGGTGCCGACGACGGTCGTGCTCCAGTTTTTTGCGCCATAAACGAGTTGCTGCGTTCCCTGATGCACCGGTGCGACGTGTGTGATGTCATCCAGCTCGGAAATCGCCTCGGCATCGGCGACATTGAGCGTCGGTCCGAAACCGCTGCCGGTGCGCACGCCGGACGTGCTGGTCGATCCGGAAATAAGGATGTACAGGTTGCTACCCATGGTGCTGATCGTCTGCGCCACGGCGTATTGCGCGCCCTGGCCGATGGCCAGCATGAGCACCACCGAACCGACGCCAATGACCATGCCGAGCATGGTCAGCGCGGTGCGCATGCGGTTGCAGCCCATGGCGTGCCAGGCTTCGCCGAGCATGGCGCTCAGCATGGCTGGCGCTCGCTGACCGGCGTCGCCGTGTCGCTGACGATGAAGCCGTCAAGAAAGCGCACCTGGCGTCTGGCGTGGGCGGCGATGTCGGCCTCGTGGGTGACCAGGACGATGGTGATGCCTTCTGCGTTGAGCTGTTCGAAAAGCGCCATGATCTCTTCGCTGGTGTGGCTGTCAAGGTTGCCGGTTGGCTCGTCGGCGAGAATCAGGCGCGGTGAATTGATCAGCGCGCGGGCTATCGCCACACGCTGTTGCTGGCCGCCAGAGATGCGCGCGGGGAGCGATTGGGCGTAGCCGTCGAGGCCGACCCGGGCGAGCATCTGGCGTCCCTTCCCGCGCCGCGCTTCGCGCCCGATACCCGAATAGACGAGCGGCAGCGCGACGTTGTCTTCCAGAGTCATGCGCGGCAGCAGGTTGAAACCCTGAAAGACGAAGCCGATGGTGCGGTTGCGCAGGATGGCCAGCTCGTCGCCGGGCATGTGCGCGACATTGCGCTCGACCAGGAAGTAGTCGCCGGTGCTCGGTGTATCGAGGCAGCCAAGCAGATTCATGAACGTCGATTTGCCGGAACCTGAAGGCCCCATGATGGCGACGAATTCACCCCGCTGGATCGTCAGGTCGACACCCTTGAGCGCCGGAAACAATCCGGCGGCGGTGAGGTAGGACTTGCCCAGCCCGGCCACGCGGATGACCGCCTCGGACATCAGAACAGCCTCATGCCGACGCTGCTCGGCTTGCCGCCGGGGCTGGCGGAGTTCTCGCCGACAATGACCTTGTCGCCCGGTTTCAGATCGCCACCGACGACCTCCGTGTTGCGGTTGTCGGTAATGCCCAACTGAATACTGACCGGTTTCACCTCGCCACCCTCAACGACATACACCGTGCCGCTGGCGGTGTCGCGTTTTCGCCCCTTGACCTCGCCGGGGCGTTTTTGTTCTCCCGCAGAGGGGCCGCCTGGAGCGGGTCTGTCGGATGGCTTGTCTGCTTTTTCGCTGGCATCGGCGGGCTTGAAGCGCAATGCGGCATTGGGCACCATCAGGATATCGTTGCGCGTGGCGACGACGATGCTGACGTAGGCGGTCATTCCCGGCAGCAGAATCTGCTCCGGATTTTGCAGCGAGACGCGAACGTTGTAAGTGACGACGTTCTGCTGTGTCGTCGGGTTCAGGCGAATCTGCTGTACTTCGCCGGTAAAGTTGCGGTTGGGGAAGGCGTCGACGGTAAAGCGGACCTTCTGGCCTTCCTTGATCTTGCCGATGTCGGCTTCAGCAAAGCTCGAATCAATGCGCATTTCGGAGAGATCCTGGGCGATCTTGATCAGCGTCGGCGTTTGCAGGCTGGCCGCCACGGTCTGACCGAGATCGACCACCCGATCGACGACGATCCCGGAAACCGGTGAGCGAATGGTTGTGTAGTTGAGGTTGACCTGATCCTTGTCGGCGGCCGCCTGCGCCTGTGCAAGCTGGGCTTCGGCCGAGCGGCGCGTCTGGATGGCCTGCTCGAGCTCCTGCCGTGAAACATACTCCTCGGCGAACAGCGACTTCATGCGCGTTTCGTTGGCGCGGGCCAGATCCAGCGTCGCGGCGATGTTGCCGATGTTGGCGGCCGATTGCCGGGCCTGGGCGGCGAGCAGCGAACGATCAAGTTCAAGCAGCGGCTGGCCCTTCTCGACCTTGTCGTTGAAGTCGACATAGAGCCTGGTGACGGTGCCGGAAACCTGCGTTCCCACATTCACCAGAACGACCGGGTTGAGTGTACCGTTGGCCGAGACGGTTTGCACGAGATCACCCTTTTCGACGGCTTGCAGCTTGTAGCGCTGTTCGGGGGCCTGCGCCGCACTGCCGAGATACCAGTATAAGCCGGCGCCAACCAGGGCCAAGGCGATCAGGGCGAAGAGGGTGTTCTTGAGCATTGGATTCATGGGGTTTTCGCACCTTGATTTTTACCTGCATCAGGGTCGAGCAGGCTGCTGTCGAGTACGCCAACGGCCTTGGCCAGCGTGGCGCGCGAGACGTACCAGTCGAGCAGCGCCTGGATGCGTTGCAGGCGGGCGGACGCCAGCGCGCTCTGGGCATTGAGTACATCGAGAATGCTGCCGACGCCGGCCTTGTAGCGGCCAAGCGCGACGCGTTCCGATTGTTCGGCGCTGGCCAGCAGATCGATTGTCGTCCTGATCGTCTGGGTGGCCGTGATCAGGCTCTGGTAGGCATTCCAGACATCGAGTGCAACCTGCAGGTTGAGGTTGTCGCGCTGTGCTTCGCTCACTTCGGCATTGGCCTGGGCCGAGCGCACCTGGTAGGTGGTCGAAAAGCCGGAAAACAGGGGTAGCGTCAGAGTCAGACCGATCGAACTGCTGTTGCTGGTGATGTTGCCGGTATCCAGCCATGTCGGCCCGGCGCCCACTGAAAGCGTCGGCAGGCCGGAGGCGAGGGTGTAATCGACGTTCGCTTGCGCGGCTTTGACTCGCGCTTCGGCGGCCATCAGGTCGGGGCGGCGCTGACGCGCTTCAACGATCAGGGCGTCGATGTCGCGTTCAAACGAAGCCTCGGGATTGCCTGCGGGAATGTCGACGAGCTTGAGCGGCTGATTGGCGTCCAGCCCCATCACATTGGCCAGCGTGCCGAACGCGATCTTGAGCACACCCTCGGTCCTGATGCGGTTGAGCGTGGCTTGCGACCAGGCCGTCTGCGCCAGCAGCCGGTCGGCCGGTGTGCCGCTGCCGACCTTGTAGCGAACTTCGGCGGCGGTCAAGCTTTCGCGACTGGCTTTTTCCGATTCCAGCGCAGCGATCAAGGCGGCACGCGCGGCCTGGGCGTTGTAGTAGGACTGGAGCGCGCTGAGGAAGACGTTTTGTACGGTCGAATCGAGCGTCGAAGTCGCCGCACTGAGAAACTGGCGGGCGATTTCAAGGTTGGCCGAGCGGGCGCCAAAGTCGTAAATCAGCCAGGAGAGGGTCAGCGAGGCGCTGCGCTGATTGGCGTTCTGCGAATCGATGCGATAGCGGCTGACGCTGGCCTTGCCGTCAAGACTAGGCAGGTAATCGGATTGTGCGACACCGACCTGAGCGGCCTGCGCGCGGGCATTGGCCCACGCCTCGCGGGTTTTCGGGTTCTGGCACAGCGCCAGGTCGACGACTTCGATCACGCTGTAACTTGCTCCAGCCGGCAGCGGTTTGCACGTCACAAAGCGGCCGTCAACAGATGGATAGAGCAGGGGGCGTGGCGGCGTGATCGCCTGGGTGTCGAATGGATCAAGCGTGCCAAAGGCCATCGCGTCAGGCGCCAGCGTGCCGGCGAGAATGGCTGCAATCAGTAATGGGAAACGCAAATGCATTGGCTTGTTGAATCGGATCGGCGCCCGGGTCGGGTTTTCCGCTAGTATAGCGGCCTTCATTCTTTCCCACGTGACGTCAGCGTGACGAGCTGTGAGCAAATGTTAGCGGCAGCGCCTGCGAGTTGCAGGATACCGGGCAGATTCCAGGCAGATTCCCATGGCACTCAAGGCAACAATATTCAAGGTCGATCTGGCGCTCGCCGATCTGGATCGCAACGTTTTCGAGAACTTTTCGCTGACGCTCGCGCGGCATCCTTCCGAAAACGACACTCGCATGATGGTCCGTCTGCTCGCGTTCATGCGTTATGCGGAGCATTCGCTGGACTTTGGCAGAGGGCTGTCGAGCGATGAGGAGCCCGACCTCTGGCGCAAGGATCTGACCGGGGTGATCGATCTGTGGATCCAGGTCGGTCAGCCCGACGAGCGCTGGTTGCGCAAGGCTTCGGGCCGGTCCGGGCGGGTGGTGGTGTTTTCCTACGGTGGCCGGGTGGCGGAAATGTGGTGGGAACAGAATCGCGCTACGCTTGAAAAACTGCCGAACCTGGCGGTATTCAGGCTGTCGGCGGAAAGCACGCAGGCGCTGGCGGCATTGGCCAGCCGCAACATGAGCCTGCAGTGCATGATCCAGGACGGCGAGATGCTGATAACGGGTGAGGGTGAGCCGGTTCGCATTGAGCCGGCACTTGTCTTCGGCAGCCCCTGAATATCCCGCTACACGGGTTTATCGTTGTTGCTGCTGATGCTGTTTCATCATCTCGTTGATGTTCACGCCACCCATGTTCGGCATGATGACATCGCCGGGCTTCTGCCCTGGCTTGCATGGACCGAGCCAGCGCGCGTCCAGTGCCATGTTCGATTCGCTCATGCCGTGCATGGGCGGGCTGAATTGCGTCTTCATGGTTCCCTTGTAACTGGAATCAAACGCGCCTTCAAAGACGCCGTCAGTGGTTGCCGTTGAACCTTCCATCTTGCATACGGAATGAATGATCACTTTGCTGCCTGAGGTTTTGACATCCATGACGCTGCAATCCTGCTTGCTGTCCTTGGCTTTCTGCTGCATGAGGTTGTCGGTGTTCTGGTCGATGCACTGTTGCATCGGGCCCATGCCAGGAGAACCGTTGTGGCGCATATTGATTTCCCACAGACCGGATTTGCGCTTGGGCATGTCGCCGCCCAGAGCTGCCCCCGCCAGACTGGTGCTGGCGAGAGCGAAAACGAACAGAGAGAACGTGCTGCGGATGGGGTGACGGTAATTCATGGTTGCTCCTTGGGTAGAGAATGCGTGATGGTTCGAGTGGAATAGTAAACCGAAAATTCATTTCCCGAACAGTCTGCCGAGAGAATCAACCAACCCCCTGGACATCAGTTGTCGCAGTGGCGCCTGGTTACATTCCGAATACATATTTTCAGGGGTCGTCCGCAGGGCTCAGGGGACGGGCTCATCAATCGGCGATGATCCCGTCGTTTACAAAAAAAAGGCGCCGCAAGGCGCCCGATGCGGGGCTGAATGTATTCAGCCAGCTAAAGTTGCCTCACTTCAAACGAAGCTGTCGGCGAACAAGCTGTCGGCCCAGGTGAACATCTCTTGGTAGCTGTCGTTGTTCACACGCTGCCCAGGCGCCTCGCCGATATCTAGGCGATGCATGCCCTTTCCTTTGACTTTGCCATTGGCATCGTAAATGTCGCCGTAGATGAAGTTGGCAGAAAGCCACGACGCGGTGCGCGCAGTAATCGGGCTGTAGCAGGCCGAACTTGTCGCGATGTTTTGGTCCGCGGCCTCACCGTTCAGAGCCCGCAGAATAGCGTCGGCACAAACCTTGGCTTCGGAGTTGGCCATGTGACCGGACTTCGGCACCGCCTTGCCGTCGCTGGCTGGCACGGCGCAGGAATCGCCGATGACGTGGATGGTGGAAATCGCCGTCGCGTAGGTGAGCGGGTTGACAGGAACGAATCCTGTCGAATTCACGCCCAGCAACGCAGCGATTGCGCCTGCCTTCTGGTTGGGGATGTAGTTGAGCACCGTCGCGTTGTTGATGGTTCCGGCTGAGGTGACGATACTACGGGACGCCGAGTCGATGGACTGCACCTGTGCGTTGGGAAAATACTGGATAACGCCGCGGTGTGTATCCGAGAAGGCCCTGCCGAAGGCTTCCGGCTCGGCCTGGATGGAGGGGTTGGCGTCGAGCACGATGACTTTGGCTCCGGTCCGGCGCTTGGCCTTGAGGTAGTCGGCAACCACGCAAGCTCTCTCGTAGGGTCCGGGCGGACAGCGATAGGGCGACTTCGGCACGGTCATCACGAAGCGATCGCCGTTGCGCATCGCGGCAATCTGATTCTTCAGGCGCGTGGTCTGTTCACCGGCTTGCCACGCGTGCGGCGTCAGATTAGGGTCCCAGAGCCCAGGGGCAGGTGCGAAATCGATGCCGGGCGCCAGCACGAGATGGTCATAGTCGAGCGACTCCTGGCCGGTAGGGGTCTGCACGGTGAGCCGCTTGCCCGGCGGATCGATTGCGATTGCTCGCCCCTGCATCAGCGAAACACCATGATTGGTCTGCAATGCGCTGTAGCCGAGCGTAATGCGACTCATCGACAGCGCGCTGGTGAGCACGAGATTGGACAGGATGCAGGCGATATGGGTCGGGTTCGGTTCGACCAGCGTCACCTGGACGTCGCCGCCCCAGAGGCGAAGGTACTTGGCGACGGTGGCACCGCCGAAGCCGCCGCCGACAACGACCACGCGACCGTAGGTGTTGGCGCTGGCTGCGCGGGGAAGCGCGGCGCATGCGGTCGCGGCACCGGCCGCCTGGAGGAATTGCCTTCTGTTGAAGTTGCTCATGTGTATTCTCCTGGCCGATCAGTCGGCATTGCCCGACGGGGTGACGGTGGACAGATAGTCGGCGATCAGCCGCAACTGTTGGTCTGTGTAGCCTCGCGCCTGGCGGTCCATGATGCCTTCGACGGGTCGCAGCTTCATTTCGCGCAGGTCGCCGTACAGGTCGTTCGCGGATTTGCCCGCAAGTTCCTCGAAACCCGGTCCCTGGCCATTGGTGCCATGGCACTGTGCGCATTGCGAGGCGAGCATACGGCCCGGCGGAACCTGGGCAACGGCGGGCGTCGAGCCCAGGACGGTGCCGATCGAGAGAGCGATGAGCGAAATTGTCTTGCTTGGAAATGGCATGCTGTAGTCTCCGTAAATAAGGTGGGTTCGGTTATGACTCTATAGTAGCCGTGGATTATTGCGGCGGCGCGCAATCGTGATGACAAGGCCGAGGCCGGCAAGCATCATGGCATAGGTTTCGGGCTCGGGAATCGGCGCAGCGAGCTCGTTGGCGTTGAAGCCGCCGACCTGCTGACCGACATAAACCAAGTCATGCCGGCCGTCTGCCAATATGACGTAAGCGATGTTTTTGAGGTCCACATGAGGGAACTCATTGGCTACGGGGTCCACCAGACCTTCGCCATCGAACTGACCCTGGTACTTGTAGAACTTCATGTCGATGACAACTGACGGATCACCGTTCGGCTTGATCTCCTTCGACAGCTCATTGACCCTACCGATCTGAAGCTGATACCACTCCGTCTCGGACTCCGGCTTGTTGTTCAGGTCGGCAATCTGTTGGTGAGCTCCCTGATGGTTGCCAATCAGCAGATCGCCCAAGTTGACGTTTTCGGGCAGCGTGGTCAGCGTAAGTTTGACCCAAAAGGCATTCGCCTCAGGAGCGGGCAGCTGGACAACGGGCGCCTGGATCACCGCCTGCACCGCTGGGGGCGGCAACCCCGGCTGTTGGTTAATGGGCACAAAACTCACCGATGGGACGCTGACGGCCTGGTTGCCGGTGTCAGTGATCCAGCTGTACTTGATTGCAGCCGGGTTGCCATAAGTGCTGACGCCAAAATGATCGCAGGGGTTGCTCTTCCATCCGGCATTCGCGCCGGGCCAGCAACTCTCCCCGGTCGTGGCAAACGGTGCAGCCAAGCTATTGGCCGGGGTGAAGATGCTGCCGCCGATCGTTCCACCGTATATGATTTTTACGCCATAGCCGGGCACGTCGGTGATGGTCGGCTTGCCGAAGCGGACTACGGCGCCGGGGTCCGGCGAGATGAACGAGAAGACCCGGTCATAGCCGAAGACGCTGGTGATCTTCGTGTGGTCGAACAATGGATCCTCGATATCGATCTCAAACCCGTAGGCAGGTTTGCCGGTGTCGTTGACGGTGTCGAAATTGCCGAGCGAGCCGAAGACGGCGGCGGAGGCAGTCGCTGGTGTCAATGCCAATGAAACGGCGACTGTGAGGATTGAAAGCGCGATTCTATACATGGTTTAAGCTCCGAAGGGTTGTTGGAACACAGACGCCATCGGAGGCTATCAGGTCATCCTTAACTCAGCCTTAATTCCGGCTGTCGGTGTTTTGCCGTTCAGGAAGCAAGCGGGAGCTTTTCTTGGTCAGGCGCTCGCCAGCCAAGGCCCCCTACGGTGGGGATCGAGACCGAAACGAGCATGCCGCCAAGACGGCTGGAGCGGCCAAGAGACAGTTCGCCACCGTAGCTGGAGACGATGTCGCGGACGATGGCCAGGCCGAGCCCGTGACCGGCCCTCGCCTCGTCAAGGCGCACCCCGCGTTCGGCGATCCGCTCCAGATCCTGATCCGCACATCCCGGACCGTCGTCCTCGATGGTGAGTAGGAATCCGTCCGTTGCGTCGACGCCGATACTCACGCCGACTTGGCGGCTCGCCCATTTGCAGGCGTTGTCGAGCAGGTTTCCAGCAAGCTCGATGAGGTCTTCGCGGTCGCCGCGAAATCTTGCGGCGGGTGAAATCGTGGTGGCAATGTCGAGATCACGCTCGTAGTGGAGCTTTCGCATGGTGAGGACAAGCAAGTCAATTTCGGCCAGCAGATCGACTGCCGGACTGCTGCTTTGGTCTGCGACACGGGCGCGGCGCAGCTCGCGATCGATGCTGCCGCCCAGAGCTCGTAGCTGCTCCTGGATTTGCGTGTGCAGCGCGGGGTCGGCACGGATCGATTCGTGATCGGACATCTGGGTGAGCAGCGTCAGCGGCGTCTTGAGCGCGTGCGACAGATTGCCGAGCGACTCGCGCGAGCGTCGCAGGCGTTCGCCGAGGACGGCCAGCAGGTGATTGACATTGCGGATCAGGGGCAGGACTTCGCTCGGGACGCTATCGCCGAGTTGGGTGATTTCCCCGTGTTCCAGGCGCGCGACATCGGCTTGCGCACGGCGTAGCGGAGCCAGGGCACGGCGGACGATCCAGACCTGAAGCGCGAGCAGGACGGCGAACATGGTCAGCGTCAATAGCGTGTATCGCACCAGAAAGGCATCGATCCGCTCGCGGATCGGCAGCATGTCGGCGGCAACGGCGATCGTGAACTGGCGAGCGTTGCGCTCGACACCAATGGCGCTGACCAGCAACTGCTGCCGGTCGGGCCCGGCCCTGCGACTGGTCTCGGTGCGGCCGGGTGCAGTGGCGCCGATTTCGATGTTAAAGTTGCCAAGGGAAGGCGAACGTATCGTGTCAACGTCATCGGCGGTGATCTGAAAATAGTGGCCGGAGCCCGGTTGCAGGTAGACGGGATCAAAGTGCGAAATACCGACCACGGATTCGCCGCCGGTATTGACCGCAAGCGCCGTCGACAACTCCTCGGCATCCTGGCGTAGATCTGCCGCAACATAGTCTTCCATCATGGCTTCGATGGCGACGCGGCCGGCCGACCACTGCACCGCGAAGACGGCACCCAGGCTAAGGGTAAGTCCGATCGTCAGTGCTTTCAGGATCGACGTCATCAATCCGTCTCGCCAAACACATAACCCTGCCCGCGACGGGTGCTGATGCGATGCTTGCCGATCTTGTTGCGTAGGTGATTGACATGGACTTCGATGACATTGCTGTCCTTGTCTGAATCGTTGGCGTAGATATGGTCGCCGAGTTCGGTCTTGGAAAGTACCTTGCCGGGGTGCAGCATCATGTAGCGCAGCAAGCGGAATTCGACGCCGCTGAGCGCGCACGGGACACCATCGTGGATTACCGTCTGGTGGTCCTCATCAAGGCTCAGTCCGTATCCGCTCAGGATCGGCAATGCGTGTCCATGGCTGCGGCGGATCAGTGCGTGGAGGCGGGCCAGCAATTCCTCGAAGTGGAAGGGTTTAGCCATATAGTCGTCAGCGCCGGCACGGAATCCTTCGACTTTCTCGTGCCACGCATCGCGGCCGGTAAGAATCAGTACCGGCATCAGCTTGCGTCGCTTTCGCCAGTTCTTCAGCACTTCCAGTCCGGGGCGTTGGGGCAGGCCGAGATCGAGGATGACACAATCGTAATCTTCCTCGTTGCCAAGGTGCTCGGCATCGACGCCATTTCCGGCCAGATCGACGGCGAAACCACACCGCAAAAGATCCTTGCGGAGCCGGACAGCCAGTTGATTGTTGTCTTCAGCCAGCAATACGCGCATGATGATTCCCGGTGTTTGATGCGAAACTCATGCATTGATATTTACCACTGGTAGCCCGTAAGGGCAAGACTACGTAATTCCAGACTACGTAATTCCAGATCAACCCAGCGCAGGTGAGTGAATATTTACAACTCCCTGGTTGCCGACTCGATGTTGCCGGCGATGTCGATTTTCTCATCCTGCCGGATGCCCTTGAGAATACCATCAAGCTTGATCCGACTCTGGCCTTTGAGGTTGGTAATGCCGATCACTTCAACTTCAAATCCGCGACATTATCTTTCGTGACACGATGCGACGTCGCCCGCGCATTGATGAATGGCATGGTGTGGTCTTGAGCCGTGGTGACGAGTTCGAACCCGTTGACCATCAGGGCATCGTCGCTATTGCGTAGCGGGATCTGATTAACTAGGCGGCAGGTCTCGGTGAACTGTTTTTTTCCGGTTCGTCGGGGCTGCACGACGCGCGTTACCTTGACTAAAAATTCTGGCCCGCCTGGATTGAGGTAAGAACGGCAATAACAACTTCAAGGCAGTTTGAACCTGTGCTCGCCAGTGCCTCCCCGGTCATCATCACGATGGTCCTGGTTCGCTGTCAATGTTGACCATCGCCTTTGTGTTGGCATGAGCGTAGTATGATTAATACAATACTTTGAATGGTGGGAGGTGCAATGCTGAAAAGGGTACGTTCGCTTGCACGAAAATATGTGCATCAAGTCATCAGAAAGCTGATCTCCTGGCTGCCGCGCAAGCAACGGTTTGAGGTTTTTCGCTCATTTGCAGACTGCAACCCTGCACCGAGTCAGCGCTTGATACTGAAAATTGCCGAAACTCAGGAGGAACTCGAAGCCTGTTTCGCGGTTTTGCACGATGCCTACGTCGATAGCGGCTTCATGAAGCCCGATCCCTCGGGAATGCGCGTGACCATCTATCACGCCCTGCCGACCACGACCACGCTTTGCGCCAAGTACGATGGCCAAGTGGTCGGAACCATCTCGCTGATTCGTGAAAGCGCGCTGGGTGTTCCGCTGCAGACCATCTTCGATCTAAGCCCCTTACGTGAAAAGGAAGGCTATATCGCCGAAGTCTCGGCGCTCGCCATCCATCGCAAGTTCCGGAAAACAGGCGGTACCATCCTGTTCCCGTTAATGAAGTTCATGTACGAGTACTGCACGACCTTTTTCGATACCCGGCATCTGGTCATTGCCGTCAATCCCAGCCATATTGAGATGTACGAGTCGCTGCTTTTTTTCCAGCGACTTACGGCAACCATGGTTGAGAGTTACGATTTTGTGAATGGCGCGCCGGCGATTGGCGCAACACTGGATCTCAAGGAAGCGCCTGAGGTTTTCAAGAAGCAATATGCATCCAAGCCGCCGCACCGCAATCTATACGCCTATTTTCTGACGGTCAAAATGCCCAACATCCAATTTCCGAACCGCCGCTTTTTCACGACCAACGATCCGGTGCTGACGCCCGAGCTGCTCAATCACTTTTTCAATGTGCGCACCAAAACTTTCGAGAATCTGAGCGAGCGCCAGAAAGCTCTGCTCCATTCGATCTACGATCTGCCTGATTATTGGTCGGTTCTCCCCGCCCTTTCGGACAATCGGGAGGATATTCCGATCCGCCGACACCAGCGCTTCTCAGTAAAGTGCCCGGCAAAAATTACTGTTCTTGCCGCCGATGGCCCGCAGGAAATCCTGATCGAGGTCATCGAAGTATCACGCCGTGGTTTTCAGGCACGTGCGCACGACCTGTTGCCGCTCAATACCTGGTGCGACATGACCGTCCAACTGGGGAAAGCCGATATTTCTCATTTCCGTGCCCTGGCACTGCGCGAGAATAATAATGGTTTCCTGGGCTATTACGGATTTCGTCTCGGCGAGCCCGATACCATCTGGGAAAAATTCGTTTCGGCACTGTATCGGAGCACGACCTATACCGATCTGGAAAGTGCTACACGCTTCCTGAGCTAATTGCCTAATGCTGATTCAAACGCCTCGCGCAATCGGGCTCCGATAAAATACCCATGCCAACCCTCTATGCGTAAGCTCGCACTCCTAATCAATTCAATGCCACTCATCGTGTCGTTTCCGGTGCGCTCCTTCCTGCTTTGAACTATCTCAGACTTGTCTAACTGCGGCGGCCCTAGTCAGAAATTCGGGAAATGTTTTTGTAGCCGTTCCTAA
>NZ_JAEUOI010000200.1 GCF_016790145.1 Propionivibrio sp.
CAGGATCTGGGCATCGAGGACTACATTACCCCACAGGACATGGTGGTCACCCTTTCGCATACCGGCTACATCAAGTCGCAACCGCTGGCCGATTACCGCGCGCAGCGCCGGGGCGGGCGCGGCAAGCAGGCGGCGGCAGTAAAGGAAGACGATTTCGTCGACCATCTGTTCATCGCCAATACGCACGATTACATCCTGTGCTTCTCCAATCGCGGGCGGGTTTATTGGCTCAAGGTTTATGAAGTGCCGCAGGGAACGCGCAGTGGCCGGGGCAAACCAATAGTCAATATGTTCCCGCTCGAAGAAGGCGAGAAGATCAATGCCATTCTGTCGATCAAGGAATTCACCGAAGATCGCTTCATCTTCATGTGTACCGCGCAGGGAACGGTCAAGAAGACGCCACTTTCCGATTTCTCCAACCCGCGCAAGGCCGGCATAATCGCTGTCGCGCTTGATGACGATGACTTCCTGATCGGTGCCGAGATCACCAGCGGAGCGCATGACATTGTTCTGGTTTCCGATGCTGGCAAGGCGGTGTGGTTCGACGAGGAAGATGTACGCGCCATGGGCCGCACGGCACGCGGTGTGCGCGGCATGAAACTCGGCAAAGGCCAGCAGGTGCTTTCGCTGCTGGTTGCCGAGAATCACCAGGAGACGGTGCTGGTGGCGACCGAAAACGGTTTTGGCAAGCGTACGGTGCTGGCCGATTTCCGCCATTCCGGTCGCGGCACGCAAGGGGTGATCGCCATCGCAGCCAGCGAGCGCAATGGCAAGGTCGTCGCCGCACGTCTGGTGCACGATGAAGACGAAATCATGCTGATAACCACCGGCGGCGTGCTGATCCGGACGCGTGTCAAGGAGATCCGCGAGCTGGGTCGTGCTACACAGGGGGTGACGCTGATAGCACTCGATGCCGGTGAGAAACTCGCCGGTCTGGAAAAAGTCGTCGAAACCGAAGATGATCAGGATAGCGAACAGGGGATCAGTCCCGATACCGGAAATGAATCGGGCAGTGACACTGATCACGGGCAGGATCAGGAGTAGAAGGTTGATACGCCGTACCTGACTTGAAGAACGAAGTTTGCCGACATGACGCCGGATACTGACCATGAGTGATGATCTTCAGAAAAAACTCTCGGTGGTACGCACCGAGATTGATGCGATTGATGCCCGTTTGCTCGACCTCCTGAATCACCGTGCGCGGTGCGCGCAGCAGATTGGGCAGATCAAGGCGAGTCATGGCGAAGCAGGCTTCATTTATCGACCGGAGCGTGAGGCACAGGTGTTGCGGCGTATTCAGGAGATCAACCCGGGTCCCTTGTCGAACGATAGCGTGACCTGGTTTTTCCGCGAAGTGATGTCCGCCTGCCTGTCGCTTGAACAAGCGCTCGGTGTCACTTTTCTTGGCCCGTTGGGCACCTTCTCGGAGAGTGCGGCGACCAAACACTTCGGCCACGCAGCACGGTTGTTGCCACAGGTTTCAATTGATGATGTGTTTCGCGAGGTCGAGGCGTCACACGCGGACTTTGCGGTGGTGCCGATCGAAAATTCGACTGAGGGCGCTATCAGTCGCACGCTTGATCTCCTGATGACCACGCCGCTGAAAATATGCGGTGAAGTGGTTTTGCGCATCCACCAGCATTTGCTGTCAAATGAAACTTCGCTCGATGGAATCACCAAGGTCTATTCGCACGCGCAGTCGCTGGCGCAGTGCCACGAATGGCTGAACCGTTCCCTGCCGAATGCCCAGCGCATATCGATGGGGAGCAACGCGCAGGCCGCCCAGTTTGCAGCCTGCGAGGCGGGAGCTGCCGCGATCGCCGGAGAGGCTGCGGCTGAGCGTTATCAGTTACCGAAACTGGCGAGCAACATTGAAGACGAGCCGAACAATACGACCCGTTTCGTCGTCCTTGGACGCCAGGATGCAGGTGCATCGGGGCGCGACAAGACTTCGTTGATCATGTCCGCACATAACCGGACAGGCGCTCTCAGCAACCTGCTTGCCCCGTTCTCTGACGCGGGTGTTTCGTTGACCCGCCTCGAATCCCGTCCGGCTCGCCACACGCTCTGGGAGTATGTTTTTTTCGTAGATATCGAAGGCCATCGCGCCGAACCGGCCGTGCAAGCCGCGCTCGATGAACTGGGGCGCCGGGCGGCGTATCTCAAAGTTCTAGGATCCTACCCGCTGGCCGTCTATTGACCAGCAACGCCGAAGGACCGACCGTTTCAGGTTTAGGATTATGTTGGCTGAACGCAGCCAGTTCCTCTGGAGGCCTTGCCAATAGGCGTTCAGCAGTGAGGCAGACTGAGGAATCATGATAAAACAAGCACTTCCGGGTTCGGGCTTGTAGATCGTTGATTGGCGATGACTTCGGGGCAACACTTTTCTTGAGGCGAAGAACGGTATTGGCTGGCTTGGAGGAATCGCGATCCGCTTTCCTCTGCTGCTTAGCCCGCTTTCTATGACTGGATACCTGCCTGGCATCAAGGACGCCGATCACCCCTCAAGCAGGACGGCGGTCTGGCAACCAACCCGTACCGCCCCCCAATGGACGCCACCAACGTAAATCGGCATTGAAATGTCGCACATCAGTTCGCCGGTATCACGAAGATAGGTTTGCAGGAGAAGCGGTGTGGTGTTTTTCGCCGACCTGATTTCGGTTGGTGAATCAAACATGCGATGCGTGCGATTGCCAACCAGATCCTTCTGCTGGTCACCGGTCAGCGCTTGCGAGAACTTGGCATTGTGAGCCACCAGGTAGCCGTTGATATCAACACCCACCGCGTAAACGCCCCCCTTGATTGTCGCCAGCGCCGAATCAAGCAATCCCTGGCACTCTTGAACATACGCCTGGTCGTAGGTCACCGTAAATTTCTGAGGGTTGGTCTTTGGCGAAACAATCGGCCGGTAGTTCCGGTCCATGACATTGATCCCGCGCTTGCGCATGTCTTCCAGTTTGCTCTGCAACTCGTCCCGAAACTTGCGCACAAAATCCACGTTGTAGTCGAACGCACCACGGCCGATTTTGAAACTGGAGACCAGTTCCTGAACCGACTCGGTCGCACCTGACAGCCCCGCTGCGGATTGTTCGGAACTCGCCATGCTCTGCGCAACCTCACCTGAAAGGGCATGAACCAGATGCATATTCTCATGCACCTGGGCATTGGTTGCGGTCAGTTGTTCCATTGCCGTGGCAATCTGGATCAATTGCTCGCTCGTTCCTTCAAAATCGCCGACCATCAGTCGAAACTGTTCGGATGACCGTTCGACCACTTCGCGCGTCTGGTGGATGTCGTCGTTGATTATGTCATTCTCGCTTTGTGTATTCTTCACCAGAGAAATCATCCCCGTCACACTTTGCGTGATCTCCAGCGCAGAATTATTGACGCGCTCGGCCAGCTTGCGTACCTCATCGGCGACAACGGCAAAGCCACGTCCCATTTCACCGGCTCGTGCCGCCTCGATGGCAGCGTTCAAGGCCAGCAGATTGGTCTGGTCGGCAACATCCCGAATCAGTGCTGCCATGTTGCGAATGCTGTCAGAACGCTGGCTGAGATTGGCAACGGTATCGTTGAAACGCGCAAGTTTCTCACTTACGGACTGCACCTTGACCACAACTTCGAGCATTTCATGCAATGATGCCTTCGCATTCCCGAGATTGACTTCAGTCGACTGGGAGATGCGTTCGGTCGATGAAGACACCTCGTTGATCGCTTCAGTTGCCTCGTTGCTGGCGGTAAACACTGCCTCCGTCAACTCGCCCTGACGCGTTGCGCGGGTCGAGGTCTCACCGACGCTCTTGCGCATGACTGCCGCTTCGCGCGCAATGCTAACGCTCATCTTGCGCACTTCGCCAATAATTTCCCGCATCCTGTCGGCGAAACGGTTGTATGAAAGAGCCAGATCGCGATATTCATCGTGAGTTGTCGTCGGCAGATCGCGTGAAAAATCACCCTCACCGGTCGCAATCTCGTCAAAGACGCGCGCCATATTCTTGACCGGACGGACAATGAGGTAACGCAGGTAGGCAATCTGCAGAATGAACCACGCCAATGCAACGCCGGTCAGAATGGCCAAGCACACCAATCCTTGATCAAACGCCGATGCGATGACCCGGACTGCTTCGGCATTGGCGCCCGAGCTGCCCAGCGTTTCCAGAACCGAGCCCTTTACTGAAATATAGATACCGAGGTACCCCAAATTAATGATGAACAGGAGGAGGATGCTCATCAGTTTTTTACTTAGCGTGTTCCAGATGTTTTTTTCCGACCACTCGTGAAACCGCCAAAGAATGTTCATTTTCTCTCCTTCAGATTGAGCAACGATATCGAATATTGTATCCATCCCCAGAAAGTATGTAAGCGTTTATTCATTGTTAAGTACTGAAGAATCAAGGACTCGATTCAATTTCACGGGTCGGAGGCCGGTAGAAAGAAAAAGGATTGAAATGCGATTAAACAACATGACCATCGCTGGGAAACCCGCCAATAGGCGTTCTCCGTGCAGGCGTTCAGGAAGCCAGTAAATACCTCATTCTTCAGGAGCATGGTTTGTAGGCTGGTTATCCATTTGTCTTGCAAGCATTATGTCGCGGAATCAGTTTGTCATGGAATGTGCGCAAACCTGAAAGGTACTATGGCTCTTGGCCTCCAAGCCAAGGTGTTAAAATCAAACCTGCTGCCTTATTTAATTCGGAGTTCTTTTTCATGGCACTTTGCGATCAATCGTTGCCTTACATCCGCGCCATATCCCCCTATCAGCCAGGCAAGCCGATTACCGAACTGGCGCGCGAAATGGGTATCCCCTTGGGAAGTATTGTAAAACTCGCTTCCAACGAGAATCCGCTGGGCATGAGCCCTAAGGCGAAGGCCGCGATGGAAAAGGCCATCGTCACGCTTGAGCGTTACCCCGATGACTTTGAGCTCAAGAAAGCGCTGGCCGATCATACCGGTCTGGAGGCGGAGCGGATTGTGCTTGGCAACGGTTCTAACGATGTGCTCGACCTCATTGCCCGGGTTTTCCTGGCTCCGGGTCGTTCTGCGGTGTTTTCTCAGCATGCCTTTGCGGTTTACCCCTTGGCCTCGCTTTCGGCGGGTGCCGAACTGATTGCCGTTCCGGCAAAGGATTACGGCCACGATCTTGATGCCATGCGTTACGCAATCCAGCCGCATACGCGCCTGATCTGGATCGCCAACCCCAACAACCCGACCGGAACCTTCCTGCCGTACCCGCAACTCAAGGCCTTTATCCAGGCCGTCCCGGCGGATGTCGTGATTGTTCTTGACGAGGCGTACAACGATTATATCCCGCCGGCAGAACGTGCCGATACGAGGGACTGGCTGGCGGAGTTCCCGAATCTGGTGATTACGCGGACCTTCTCAAAGATCTATGGTCTGGCCGGGTTGCGCATCGGTTTTGCGCTGGCCTCGGCTGAAATCGCCGACCTGATGAACCGCGTACGGCAGCCGTTCAACTGCAACAACCTGGCGCTGGCGGCGGCAACAGCGGCGCTTGACGATCATCAGTTCGTGGCCAGGAGTTATGCACTTAATCGTTCCGGAATGGAGCAGATCGTCGCCGGGATCAAGCGCTTTGGCTTCACGCATATTCCCTCGCACGGCAATTTCGTGGCCTTCAAGGCTGGCGATGCGTCAGCGCTGAACCAGAAGCTGCTCAAGCAGGGTGTTATTGTTCGTCCGATTGGCGGTTACGGTATGCCGGAGTGGCTACGGGTGACGATCGGCACCGAGCTCGAGAACCAGCGTTTTCTTGAAGCTCTGGAAAACGCTCAAAGACGGACGGTGTGATGAGCGGCGCGCCAGAATTCGGCAAGATTGTTGTCTTTGGCGTCGGTCTGATCGGCGGTTCCTTCTCGCTCGGACTCAAGGCCGCTGAACAGGTTGAGGAAGTCGTTGGTTTTGGTCGCAGCCTCTCAACGCTGATGCAGGCGCTGGATCTGGGCATCATCGACCGGGTGGGTGCCAATGCCGGTCAGGAGGTGGCGGACGCCGACCTTGTTCTTATCGCTACGCCGGTCGGCCAAATGCCCGAAATCATGGCGCGTATAGCGCCCTATCTTGGCGCACAGACGCTGGTTACTGACGGCGGCAGCACCAAGGAAGATGTGGTCGCAGCAGCACGCCTGCATTTCGGTGACAGGATCGGACAGTTTGTTCCCGCGCATCCGATTGCCGGTGCCGAGAATAGCGGAGCGGCAGCGGCTCGCGCCGATCTCTACCGCGAAAAAAAAGTGGTGTTGACACCGCTGCCGGAAAACTCCGTGCTCAACGTGGCACGTGTGCGTTCGGCGTGGGAATGGTGTGGCGCACAGGTTCATGAACTAGCCCCGGCCGAGCATGATCACGTTTTTGCCGCCGTCAGCCATCTGCCCCATCTCTTGTCGTTTGCGCTGGTTCACGATCTCGCCGTACGCGACAACAGTGAGCTCTATTTCAGTTACGCGGCCAGCGGCTTCCGCGATTTCACAAGGATTGCCGCCAGCCACCCGGAAATGTGGCGCGATATCTGTCTGGCCAATCGCGTTGCGTTACTGGAGGAGCTCGAGCGTTACCTAGCACAGCTCGATCAGTTGCGCGATGCGTTGCACCGGGGTGATGGTGCGGCCCTGGAGCAGACCTTCGCCGTCGCGCGCAAGGCACGTCGCACCTGGGCGGAAGGTACGGAAAAATAACGAACATGGATTTTATCGATCTGCCGCCACTGCTTTCAGCTCGGGGTACGCTACGCTTGCCCGGTTCAAAGAGCCTCTCCAACCGCGTTTTGTTGCTCGCCGCCCTGGCTGACGGTGAAACCGAAGTTCGCGACCTGCTTGAGTCCGACGATACGGCGCGTATGCTTGAAGCGCTTTTGGCGCTTGGTGTTGATGTTGTGCCGCTTGGTGACAGCGCCTATCGCGTGTGTGGCTGCGGAGGCGTTTTCCCGGTCAAGGAAGCTGATCTGTTTCTCGGCAACGCAGGGACGGCTTTCCGCTCACTGACGGCCGTGCTGGCGCTGAGCGGCGGTCATTACAGACTGTCCGGTGTCGCACGCATGCATGAGCGTCCGATTGGCGACCTGGTCGACGCGCTGCGGCAGATCGGTGCCGATATCCGCTATGCGGGCAACGAAGGCTTCCCGCCGCTGGAAATCTGTTCAGCAAAGGGACATGGAATATTCGCGCCCGGCACTGTGGTCAGCGTACGCGGTGATGTTTCGAGCCAGTTCCTGACCGGCCTGTTGATGGCGCTGCCGCTGATCGGCGTAGAGGCGACAGTTGAAGTCGTCGGCGAACTGATCTCCCGGCCCTACATTGAAATCACGCTGGCGACCATGGCGCGCTTCGGCGTGCAGGTGGTCCGTGAAGGCGGGCAGCGCTTCACGATCCCCGCCGGCTGCACCTACCGTTCGCCTGGCGTTATTTACGTCGAGGGTGACGCCTCCTCGGCCTCGTATTTCCTGGCGCTCGGAGCCATTGGTGCCCGGGCAGGGCAGGCCGTTCGCGTTGAGGGCGTTGGCCGCGATTCGATTCAGGGTGACGTGCGCTTTGCCGACGCGCTGGCTCGGATGGGTGCCCGCATCGAGATGGGGCCGAACTGGATCGAGGCTTCTGCGCCGCACTCGGGAAAGCTGCACGGCATCGAACTCGATTGCCGGCAGATCCCCGATGCGGCAATGACCTTGGCAACTACGGCGCTGTTTGCCGAAGGCACGACCACGCTGACCCGCATCGCCAGTTGGCGGGTCAAGGAAACCGATCGCATTGCGGCGATGGCTACCGAACTGCGCAAGCTCGGCGCCGAAGTCGAAGAGGGCGTCGATTTCATCCGCGTGACTCCCCCTCAAGCCAAACTCCTCACGCCTGAGAGCGGAATCGATACCTACGAGGATCACCGCATCGCCATGTGCTTCTCGCTGGCGACGCTGGCGACGACGCTGCGTATCAATGATCCGGGCTGTGTGACCAAGACCTTCCCGGGCTATTTCGAAAGTTTCGCCCGGGTGACGCAAGCTGTCCCGGTGATCGCCATTGATGGGCCTTCGGCTTCCGGCAAGGGAACGGTGGCAGCGCGCGTTGCGGCAGCGCTGGGCTGGCACTATCTCGATTCCGGTGCGCTCTATCGCCTGACCGCACTCGCCGCCCGTCGTGCCGGCGTGGCGTGGGATGACGAAGCTCGCGTCGCGGCCATCGCCAGCGGGCTCGATGTGGAGTTTGGCGAGAACTCGATCCGGTTGTCCGGTGCCGAGGCCGGGGAGGCCATCCGGCAGGAGGACATCTCGTCCGGGGCTTCCCAGGTTGCCGCACTGCCTGCGGTGCGCGCCGCACTGCTTTTCAGGCAGCGTGTTTTCCGTCAGGCTCCCGGCCTGGTCGCCGATGGACGCGATATGGCCTCGCTCGTGTTTCCGGATGCGCAGACCAAGGTTTTCCTCACCGCCAGCGTCGAAGTGCGAGCGCAAAGACGCTATAAGCAGTTGATCGAAAAAGGAATCACTGCTAGTATCCTGCCTCTTTTGCTGGATTTGCGTGAACGCGACGAACGCGACAGCCAACGTAGCGTCGCGCCTTTGCAGCAAAACAAGGAGGCCGAATTGCTTGACACGACTGACCTGACCATTGAACAAGCAGTGGCTCAGGTGCTGGTCTGGAGCAGCAAGGTTTCGTAGCAAGGGTGTTGCGGCAGGTGCCGTGTGCCTCAGGTGTCACCAGTGAACTGTCGCTTGCCCTTCAGGGCGCTGCGGCGAATCGTTCAGATTCCCGTAGAGCGGGGTGTCAGGAACCGGTGATAATTTTTTTAACTCAACCCGCAGCCATGCGGTCAGGTCATTCCCACACATATGTCAGCCAATCCCATTATTCAGGAAAGCTTTGCCGATCTTTTTGAAGCCAGTCTCGCGCGCCAGGAAATGCGTCAGGGCGAGGTCATCACCGCCGAAGTTGTACGCATCGACCAGAACTTTGTCGTCGTCAATGCCGGTCTGAAGTCCGAAAGTTATATCGAACGTGAAGAATTTTTAAGCGATTCAGGCGAACTCGAAGTCAAGGTCGGTGATTTCGTTCAGGTCGCCATCGAGCAACTCGAAAACGGTTTCGGCGAAACGCGCCTGTCGCGCGAACGCGCCAAGCGTGTCGCGGCCTGGAACTACCTCGAAGCGGCGCTCAATGAAGGCACCCTGGTAACCGGCACCATCACCGGCAAGGTCAAGGGCGGTCTGACCGTCATGGCCAACAGCGTCCGCGCTTTCCTGCCGGGTTCGCTGGTCGACATGCGTCCGGTCAAGGACACCACGCCATACGAAGGCAAAACCTACGAATTCAAGGTCATCAAGCTTGACCGCAAACGCAACAACGTCGTTGTTTCCCGTCGTGCCGTACTCGAAGCCAGTGTCGGTGAAGAACGCGAAGCACTGCTCTCCAACCTCAAGGAAGGCAGCATCGTCAAGGGTATCGTCAAGAACATCACCGACTACGGTGCCTTCGTCGACCTCGGCGGGATCGACGGTTTGCTACACATCACCGATCTGGCCTGGCGCCGTGTCCGTCATCCGTCCGAAGTTCTGGCCGTCGGCGACGAAGTGCAGGCCAAGATCCTCAAGTTCGACCAGGACAAGAATCGCGTCTCGCTCGGACTCAAACAGCTTGGCGAAGATCCATGGGTCGGCATCTCGCGTCGTTATCCGCAAAACACCCGCCTGTTCGGCAAGGTCACGAACCTCACCGATTATGGTGCTTTCGTCGAAATCGAGCAGGGTATCGAAGGCCTGGTGCACGTTTCCGAAATGGACTGGACCAACAAGAACGTTCATCCGTCCAAGGTTGTGCAACTGGGCGACGAAGTCGAAGTCATGATTCTTGAAATCGACGAAGAGCGTCGCCGCATTTCTCTCGGCATGAAGCAATGCGCTGCCAATCCGTGGGATGAGTTCTCGATGAACCAGAAGAAGGGCGACAAGGTTCGCGGTGCGATCAAGTCGATTACCGACTTTGGCGTATTCATCGGGCTGCCGGGTGGCATCGATGGTCTGGTTCACCTCTCTGATCTGTCGTGGTCGGTGGCCGGTGAAGAAGCCATTCGCAACTTCAAGAAGGGTGACGAAGTCGAGGCCGTGGTTCTGGCCATCGATACTGACAAGGAGCGGATTTCGCTCGGAATCAAGCAGCTTGATGGTGATCCATACACCAGCTTCATTGCCACTCACGAGAAAAATGCAATTGTGCGTGGTGTCGTGAAGTCGCTTGATGCCCGCGGTGCGGTAGTTACCCTTGAGGGCGATATGGAAGGCTATCTGCGCGCTTCCGAAGTGTCGCGCGATCGTATCGACGATCTGACCAAGGTGTACAAGGAAGGTGACCCGGTCGAAGCAATGATCATCAACATCGATCGCAAGACACGTTCGATCAACTTGTCGATCAAGGCCAAGGATCAGGCCGAACAGCATGAAGCGATGCAGAAGTTTTCTGCTGACAGCAATGTCAGCTCGGGAACGACAAACCTTGGCGCTCTGCTCAAAGCCAAGCTTAACAACCCGCAATAAGGTTTGAGCATGACCAAGTCTGACATGATCGCGCGGCTGGCAGAGCGCTTTCCGCAACTCGTCGCAAAAGATGCCGATTTTGCAGTCAAGATGATTCTCGATGCATTGTCCGAAGCTTTGGCCAAGGGCGATCGTATCGAGATTCGCGGGTTCGGCAGTTTTTCGCTGAACTACCGACCGCCACGCGTTGGTCGAAACCCGAAGTCCGGCGACAAGGTCAGTGTCCCGGAAAAATGGGTGCCGCATTTCAAGGCCGGCAAGGAATTGCGTGAGCGTGTCGATAGCGCGCTCAACGTGGTCTGAGTGATAACGGCTGTGGTCATTTGCAACACGGTGGGCGGCGAGTTGCCGCCCTTTTCATTGCTGAAGGGTGATTGATGCGTGCCTTGCTGTGGGGCTGTCGAATTTTCATTTTCCTGTTCCTGTTCGCCTTTGCGCTCAAGAACACTGATCCCGTCAGCATCCGCTTCTTCTTTGATACAGTCTGGCAAGCGCCGCTGATTATCATTGTTCTGGGCTTTTTTGCCGGCGGCGCCGCACTGGGTGTGCTGTCATTGCTCGGTACGGTTTTCGGTTTGCGTCGGGAAGTGTCGCGACTCAAGCGCGACGCCAAGCCAGTGAAACAACAGACAAGTGCCAGTTGACAGCCGCTCGTGGTGGTCAGCGGGGCAGGGTTAATGCATCAATGCAATTGGGATTGATTGAAACGGAAAAATAAAACCGCTCTCAACGCAGAGCGCGCTGAGACGCAAAGGACGCAGAGTCAGGAGAAATGCTCTGTTTCCCCCGTTATTCTCCGCGATCTCTGCGTTTTTGCGGACTCTGCGTTGAAAAAATATGCTTTTAACAATTTTACAATCGCCCCGTCAACTGGGGTGCGTTCTCACCGGGTAAGTCGATCAAATGATTGAATTTGAGTACTGGCAACTGCTCTTTTTCCCGCTCTTTTTCGGACTGGGCTGGGCGGCTGCACGTATCGATATACAGCATCTGGTCAAGGAATCGCGAGCCTTGCCGCGTTCGTATTTCCAGGGCCTCAATTTCCTGCTCAACGAACAGCCGGATCGCGCCATCGAGTCCTTTGTCGATGCCGTCAAGGTCGATCCGCATACCATTGAACTGCATTTTGCGCTGGGCAGTCTGTTCCGTCGTCGTGGCGAGACCGAACGTGCCATTCGCATGCATCAGAATCTCGTCGAACGTGATGACCTGCCGCAGGACCTGAAACTGCAGGCGCTGGCCGAACTCGGGCAGGATTATCTGAAAGCCGGTCTGCTTGACCGTGCCGAGGAAGTTTTCGACAAGCTCCAGGATTCGGCTATGGTCAAGGAGGCCAAACGCAATCTCCTTGAAATTTACCAGCTCGAAAAGGACTGGGAGAAAGCCATAGCCATTGCCGCCGAATTGCCCGATATTGCCTCGCAGAAGGAAATCGCCGAGTACTACTGCGAACTGGCCGCTGCCGAGATGATCCGCTCGCGTCCCGACCTGGCGTCAGGCTACCTGAAGACTGCTCTGGAACGAAATCGAAAATGTGTTCGTGCCAGTCTCCTGCAAGGCGATATTGAGGCACAGCAGGACAGAAGCAAAGAGGCCATCGCCTTCTGGCAACGAATTGAACAGCAGGATCCGACCTATCTGGCACTGGTCGCGCAGCGCCTGCTTGACGCTTTTCGCAAGCTGGTGCGCCGCGATGAGGGCTTGCAACTCCTGCGTGGCTATCTTGAACATTACCCTTCGCTCGACCTGCTTGATGTTGTCTTTCAACTGGTTCTTGAAAGCGAAGGCGCCGAGGCCGCGTATGCTCTGGTGCGTGATGAGTTGAAGCGCAATCCGACGCTGCTTGGTTTTGACAAGTTGCTCGACGCCCGCTTGCTGGTTGCACCTCCCGAATCACGTGCTGATCTGGATCTTGCCAAGAGCATAGTTCACGGCTACACACGCCGGTTGGCGCGTTATCGGTGCGATAATTGTGGCTTCAAGGCGCGCCAGTTTTATTGGCGCTGCCCAGCGTGTGGCGGTTGGGAAACCTACTCGCCGAAACGTACCGAAGAATTCGATTTGACGCCTTAAGCTTGTTTAAGACAAAGGCTAACCACCAAGACACGGAGAGCACCAAGGAAAACCCGTGGTTCTTTTTGGCGTAACGCCGTGTTCTCCGTGCCTTGGTGGTGAAAGTTTTTTCAATGGTTAAGTTTCCGAGGTAATTTGCATGCATCTGGGAGATCTTTCGCGGGTCCGCTTGCTTATTGTTGGCGATGTGATGCTCGACCGTTACTGGTTTGGCGAGGTGTCACGCATTTCGCCCGAAGCACCGGTGCCGATCGTCAAGGTCGAGCGCAGCGAGGTGCGTCCAGGGGGCGCCGCCAACGTGGCGCGCAATGCGGCGGCGCTTGGCGCCAAGGTTTCACTGCTGGCACTGGTCGGCAATGATGAACCGGGTGAGAGCCTCACGCGCCTGATGAAGGAAGGTGGCATTGATGCCAGCCTGCACATTGACGAAGCCGTCACGACCACGGTAAAGCTGCGCGTGATTGGTCGGCAACAGCAGTTGTTGAGAATCGATTTCGAGACGTTGCCTTCGCACGAAGTGCTTCTCGCCAAGCTTTCCGATTTCGAGCAGCGCCTGCCGGAATGCGATGCCGTTATCTTTTCCGATTACGGAAAGGGCGGTTTGACGCACATCGGCGAGATGATCGGATTGGCGCGTGCTGCCGGCAAGATCGTTCTGGTGGATCCGAAAGGTGACGAATACGCCAAGTATGCCGGAGCAACAATCGTTACGCCTAACCGCGGTGAGTTGCGCGAAGTGGTCGGGCGCTGGAAGGACGAAGCCGAACTGGAACGCAAGGCCATGGCCTTGCGCATTGAGCTTGATCTGGAGGCGCTGCTGGTTACGCGCAGCGATGAGGGAATGACGCTTTTCCATGCGGGTGGTACGCTTCATGAGAAGGCCGTGGCGCGTGAAGTTTTTGATGTGTCCGGCGCTGGCGACACGGTCATTGCCACGCTGGCGGTCATGCTGGCGCATGGCGCCGATTGGGCGGCAGCAATTCATGTGGCAAACGTGGCGGCCGGCATTGTTGTCGGCAAGCTCGGTACGGCGATAGTCACCCGTGGCGAGCTGGATGCGGCACTGAACTGAGGAATGCCTATGTATACCATTGTCACCGGCGCCGCCGGGTTTATCGGTTCAAATCTTGTCAAGGCGCTCAACGAACGCGGGGTAAACGAGATCATTGCGGTCGATAATCTGACCCGGGCCGAGAAATTCAAGAACCTGGTTGATTGCGAGATTGTCGATTACATCGATAAACAGGAGTTTATCGAGCGCCTGCTGGCCGGACATTTCGACGGTGATGTCGACGCCATATTTCATGAAGGCGCGTGTTCCGACACGATGGAGGCCGATGGCCGCTACATGATGGAAAACAACTTTCGCTACTCGCTCGGGATGCTCGACTGGTGCATTGATCAGGACGTGCAATTCCTCTACGCCTCAAGCGCGGCAACCTATGGCGGCAGCAGCGAATTCAGGGAGGAGCGTCCGTTCGAGGCGCCTCTCAACGTCTATGGTTACTCCAAGTTCCTCTTCGATCAGATCGTGCGCCAGCGTTTGCCGGAAGCTTCGTCGCAGATCGTCGGCTTCCGCTATTTCAATGTTTACGGTCCGCGCGAGTCGCACAAGGGGCGCATGGCCTCGGTCGCCTTTCATCACTACAATCAGTTTCGTTCCGAACACAAGGTCAAGCTGTTCGAAGGTTGCGATGGTTACGCCAACGGCGAGCAGAAGCGCGATTTCGTTTATGTGGGCGATGTGACCCGCGTCAACCTTTACTTCCTCGATCACCCCGAAAAATCAGGGATATTCAACCTCGGTACCGGGCGTGCGCAAAGCTTCAACGAACTCGCCGTGGCCAACGTGAACAGTTGCCGTGCTCTGGCAGGCGAGCCGAAGCAGTCGCTGGAAGAATTGCTCAAGCAGGGTTTCATCGAGTACATCCCCTTTCCCGATGCGCTCAAGGGCAAGTACCAGAGTTTCACCCAGGCCGATCTCGCGAAGTTGCGCAAGGCCGGATACGAGTCCCCGTTTGCCAGTGTCGAGCAAGGCGTGGCGCAATATGTCCAATGGTTGAACGCCTGTGTATAAGACACTTGAAGATTTCGTCGGCGGTACGCCGCTGGTACGCCTCAAGCGTCTGCCCGGTGCCGATCTGGAAGCACGTGGAAACGTCATTCTGGCCAAGCTCGAAGGCAACAACCCGGCCGGTTCGGTCAAGGACAGGCCGGCCCTTTCGATGATCCGTCATGCCGAGCGGCGTGGCGACATCAAGCCTGGCGATACGTTGATTGAAGCGACGTCCGGGAATACCGGCATTGCGCTGGCGATGGCGGCAGCGATGGGCGGCTATCGCATGCTGCTCGTGATGCCGGAAAACCAGAGTATCGAACGTCGGCAAACAATGCGTGCCTTCGGTGCGGAACTGGTACTCACGCCAAAAGACGGGGGAATGGAATCGGCACGCGATGTCGCCGAGAAAATGCGTAACGAAGGGCGGGGCATCATCCTCGACCAGTTTGCCAATTCCGATAACCCGCTGGCGCATTACGAAGGGACCGGCCCCGAAATCTGGCGCGATACGAAAGGGCGGGTGACACACTTTGTCAGCAGCATGGGCACAACCGGTACGATCATGGGCGTTTCACGCTACCTGAAGGAACAGAATCCGGCGGTCTGTATCATCGGTTGTCAGCCGGAGCCCGGCTCGCAGATTCCGGGAATCCGCAAGTGGCCGGAAGCCTATCTGCCGAAAATTTTTGAGCGTTCGCGTGTCGATCGGGTCGAATCGGTAGCGCAAGACGAAGCCGAGGAAATGACACGGCGGCTGGCCTGCGAGGAAGGTATCTTTGCCGGGATTTCTTCAGGCGGCGGGCTGGTGGTTGCGCTGCGTCTGGCGCGCGAAGTCGAGAATGCCACCATCGTGACCATTGTTTGTGACCGGGGTGATCGCTACCTGTCGACCGGTGTGTTTCCGGCCTGAATAGTGAACACCCACCGCAAAGGCGCAGAGATACAAAGGGATCGCCAAGGAAAGCATGCTTGTTCCTGTATTCATCTGTCCTCGCGTTTCCTTTTCTCCTTTGCGAATTCACCTATTCGCGGTGGATTTTGAAATCAGATGATCGAGCCTTGTATGAAACCCGTCCTCGTCTTTGACATTGAAACCATCCCTGACGTACCGGGTTTGCGCCGTCTGCATGAGCTCGATCCGGCGTTGCCCGATGCCGAGGTGGCCGAAATGGCCTTCCAGCAGCGCCGTGCGCAGAACGGGACTGATTTCCTGCCGCTCCATTTGCAGCGGATTGTCGTCATCTCCTGCGCGTTGCGCGCTGGCAAGGATCTGCGTGTGTGGTCGCTGGCCGAGCCCGGGCAGAACGAGGCGGAGATCATCCAGCGCTTCTTCGACGGCATCGAAAAATTCACCCCGCAGATCGTCTCCTGGAACGGCGGCGGTTTCGACCTGCCGGTGCTGCACTATCGCGGACTGATCCACGGCGTCGCTGCTCCGCGCTACTGGGATCTGGGCGACGGCGATTATGGCGACAGTCGTGACTTCAAGTGGAACAACTACATCAGCCGCTACCACACGCGCCATCTCGACCTTATGGATCTGCTGGCCATGTACCAGCCGCGCGCCAGCGTGCCACTCGATGCGCTGGCCAAGCTGATCGGCTTCCCCGGCAAGCTCGGGATGGACGGCAGCAAGGTGTGGGAGGCCTGGCAGGCCGGCGAGATGGCCGGGATTCGCGACTACTGCGAAACCGATGTGCTGAACACCTACCTCGTTTCGCTGCGCTTTCGGCTGATGCGTGGCGAGTTATCACGCAGCGAATACGACGCCGAGACCGATTTCGTCCGGGGTGCACTGGAGAAACTCGATAAACCCCACTGGCACGAGTTTCTGGCCGCCTGGAGCAAGTAACGGCGTACTATCGTTTATAGTTACGACTATGCCACTCAAGATCGCGATTGCTCAAATCAACGCCACCGTCGGCGACCTCGCCGGCAACGCGGCGCGCATCCTCGATTTTGCCCAGCGCGCCAGAGCGCTAGGCGCTGACCTCCTGCTAACCCCCGAACTGGTGCTCTGTGGTTACCCGCCCGAAGACCTGCTGCTGCGCCAGGACTTTTATGTGGCCTGCGAGCGTGAACTCGACAGGCTGGCCGCCGCATTGCAGGGTATTGACGTGCTGGTCGGACACCCGCTGGAACGTGAGGGCTGCTGCTTCAACGCGGCGACCCTGCTCAGCAATGGGGCGCGAGTCGCCACCTATTGCAAGCAGCGCCTGCCCAATTACGAGGTTTTCGACGAGGAGCGCTATTTCGATTCCGGCGATACGCCGTGCGTGGTAGCCATCAAGGGCGTGCGTTGCGGCATCAACATCTGCGCCGATGTCTGGGAAGCGGGCGCGGCGGACCGGGCACGTGAGTCGGGTGCCGAAGTTCTGCTCGTGCTCAACGCGTCGCCGTACCACATCGGCAAACAGGAACGGCGTACCGAAGTCCTGCGTGAGCGCATCACCGCCACCGGTTTGCCGGTGGTTTACGCCAATCTGGTCGGTGGTCAGGATGAACTCGTTTTTGATGGCGGGTCTTTCGCCATGGATTCGCACGGTGCGCTGTGTTGCCAGTTGCCGAAGTTCGAGGAAGCACTGGCCCTGGTCGAGTTTGACAATGGCCAGCCGCAACCGGGCGTCATCGTTGCCGAGCAGGCGGTAGAAGCCGAGGTCTATCGGGCGCTGGTAATTGGTGTTCGCGATTACCTCGGAAAAAACGGTTTTCCCGGCGCCATCATCGGTCTCTCCGGCGGTATCGACTCGGCGCTGACGCTATGCATCGCCGTCGATGCGCTGGGTGCCGACAAGGTGCGCGCAGTGATGATGCCTTCGCCCTATACGGCCGAAATCAGCCTGGCCGATTCGCGTGAAATGATTCGCCTGCTCGGCGTGCGCTATGACGAGATCGCCATCGCGCCGGCGATGCAGGTCTTTGCCGGGATGCTGGAGAAGGAGTTTGCCGGCCTGCCCGCCGATACGACGGAAGAAAACATCCAGGCGCGCATCCGCGGCATGCTGCTGATGGCCCTTTCGAATAAGAGCGGTTCGCTGGTACTGACGACCGGCAACAAATCCGAAATGGCCGTTGGTTATTGCACGCTCTACGGCGATATGGCCGGCGGTTTCGCGGTCATCAAGGACATCGCCAAGACGCTGGTTTATCGACTTGCACGCTGGCGGAATACGGTTTCCCAGGCGATACCCGAGCGCATTATCACCCGTCCGCCGTCGGCCGAATTGAAACCGGGGCAGACCGATCAGGACAATCTGCCTGCCTACGATGTGCTGGATGCGATCATTGAGGACTATATGGTAAACGACCTCAGCCCGCGCCAGATCATCGCCAGAGGCCATGCCGAACCGGATGTGCGTCGCGTCGTGCATCTGCTCAAGATCAGCGAATACAAGCGGCGTCAGTCGCCGGTGGGCATCCGTGTTACGCAGCGCGGCTTCGGCAAGGACTGGCGTTTTCCCATCACCAACCGCTACCGCGATCCGTACTGAGGCCCGATTTCTGGTACCATTTGGCATGAATTTTCCGGAGTAAAACACAATGAAAAAAATTGAAGCGATCATCAAACCGTTCAAGCTCGATGAAGTGCGCGAGGCGCTGTCCGATATTGGCGTTTCCGGCCTGACGGTGACCGAAGTAAAAGGGTTTGGCCGCCAGAAGGGACACACCGAGCTGTATCGCGGTGCAGAATATGTCGTTGATTTCCTGCCCAAGGTCAAGATCGAGATCGTCGTTGCCGACGGTGAGGTCGATGGCGCCATCGAAGCCATCGTCAAGTCCGCGCGTACCGGAAAGATCGGCGACGGCAAGATATTTGTTTCCTCGGTCGAGCAGGTTGTGCGCATTCGAACCGGTGAGACCGGCGAAGCGGCGGTATGATCGTTACCGTATTAAAATAAACGGCTCGCGAAATTGCGAGCCGTTTTACTTTCGGAGCTAGAGTCGCCCAATCGGGTTTTACGCCGTAATCGAGTCGTGCGTCTTTGGTAAATTCCCGGCCATGCGCTTTTCCGCCAGCCATAAATCCCGGCGCGACTGCATATCCATCCACAGTTGCGGACCATTCCCAAAGAATGCCCCCAGACGCAATGCCATCTCCGGCGACACCGCGGACCGCTCGGACAGAATGCCATGCACCATTTGACGCGACACCCCCAGGGCGCGAGCAAACGCAGTCACTGACAAGCCAATCGTAGGCAATGCGTCCTCCCGAAGAATTTCACCCGGATGCGACGGGCAGCGCGTCATGCTAGTCATCAAATACAGTCCTTAGTGATAGTTTTCCAGATCGACATCAATAGCGTTTTCACCATTCCAGGCAAATGTAATGCACCACGGCCCATTGATATGCACGCTGTAACGTTGCGGCACCCCATGCAGCGGATGGAAGTCGAACCCCGGTACCCGTAGCGCCTCCGGGGTCTTGGCCGTAGCTATGGCATCCAGCCTCCGTACGGTACGAACCCACAGATCAGGGCGCACCTTGGCGGACTTCCCCGTATCAAATAATTCGGCCAGACCTTTGTGCTTGTAACTTGAAATCATCGCTGGAGTGTAAATCGCTGATTTACTATAGTCAATCGTTGCTTGACACTATTGACGTCTCATTAAGAGACCAACTAGCGGGCAGAGACCAATATCTTCGGAGGAATTGCCGACACCCCGTCCCTCTCCATCTGTACCGTGATTGGGAGAAGGGCTGATTTGTACTGCGGCTAACCGGCTGAACATTGTGGTCAATCAGGAAAGCTTCGGTATTCGTCTTGGGAAAAGCATTGACCGTGACGCCCTCTTCATGCACCATGACCATATTGATCATAATGATTGAAAACCATGATTACCCAAACCAGTGCGGTTAACTTCAGGCAAAACCTGGGCGAAATGCTCAATCAGGTGCAGTATCGGCACGACAGCGTAGTCATCAACAAGGACGGCAAGCCCGTAGCGGTATTGGTTGACGCCCGCTTGTTCGAGCGAATCCGCCGCATGCAGGCTCGTTTCGACGCCCTATGCCAACGCATCGAGGCCGGCTTTGCGAACGTCCCCGAGGTGCAAGGCGTGGCTGAGATTGAGGCGGCCATTGCGCTTGAGCGGGCTCAGGGGCGTGCCTCAGCCAATAAAATGACTTGAGTCATCGTGGCGACTCTGCGGGTGGTGCTCGATACCAATGTGTTGCTCTCGGGCATTGCTTATCCAGCCAGTGTGCCAGGCAGGATCATGGCAGCCTGGCGCCATGGTTCGGTTGACGTGATGCTTTCTGCTTACATCCTGGACGAGTTTCGGCGCGTGTTGCCCCGCCTGACTCAGCGTCACGGCATGACAGCAGCGGAGATTGAGGATTTGGTCGATGCGCTTTCGATACAAGCCGAAGTCATCGAGCCGCTGCCTGTTGCAGAAGCGGACTTGCGCGATGTGGATGATCAGCCCGTGCTGGGCACTTTGCTGGCGGCGCTGCGGGCATCGAACGTTGACTATCTCATCACCGGTGATAAAGATTTACTGGTGATGGCTGAACGTTACCCCATCGTGTCTCCCGCGACGTTCTGGGCAACACACGCGGGACTTTGATCGTTGCAGTATGCCATTGAGTTCAGAGTCATTTCCTTTTTCATTTCGGTTTGCCTCCTGGAATCCAAGAAAGGGTATTCACTCTGACCCCAATGGCATCTTTGGTCACTGTCTTTAGTCCACTCTTGGCAGAAACGTCACCGGCATTGACTCGAAGCACTAGGTTGCTTACATTATGCATCGACCGTCGTCCGAACTTTCAACTTCCGATGGGACGCAGCCTGCTATTGTTCGGCTCGCTTAATTTAGAACAGACCATAGAGAGCTTCCTGGATTTTTGGGGGAACTATGATATTCAGAAAAATTTGCAGTATATTGAGCATTTTTCTTCCGTTTGCGACATTGCTTGTCGCCACTAATTCTTACTCCGCAACGGCCACGTGGTCGATATCAGCGAGCATTGGACAAGTGGATTCAGAGTTACAGCCATATTTTTCAGTAGGAGACCGAATTGCCGGATCAATGGTTGTGGAAGAGCATTCTGGCTGTTCAGGTGGTGTTAATTTTTCTTGTACTTATCTCAACTCAGTACAATCATTATTGCTTAATACTGGCGCGTATAGTTTTTCTGGATTAGACCCGATTAAAAATGGAATTATCTTCATCAAAGATGGCTCCGAAAGTGAGGATCACTTTAAATTGATATTTGCAACTCCCAACAGTAATTCGTCTAATTTTGGCGACGTTACATTCAACAATCTTTATATGTTGTTCAGTGATATAACGGGTGCTGCGTTAAGTTCAAATGCATTGACACTTATCCCTCCCAATTCATTGTTATTTGACTCGACAGAACTTAGCCTATATTTTTCAAAGATTACGCCAGTTGAAGGAGGATTTCAGATTAGCACCCCTTCGGTGAAAGCTTACAATCTTCAACTCAATATGGTTTCAGCCGTTCCAGAACCACAACCATATACGCTGCTTCTTGCTGGACTTTGGATTATCGGTTTGATCAGTCGTCGTGCTTAATTTTATTTATAAGTAAGCCCTCGACGCCCCCGCCTACGCTTAAGGCGAACCGTAATGGGGACCCGAACCGAAAGAGGTCGAAACATAAAACAGGAACATAAAACAGAGGACTAAAACGGACTAAAACAGGGGACAGACCACAATTCCTGGCTGATTACCCTATACGCCTCCCACAGCCAGTCATGCCACATCATGCCGGGAGAAGTCCATGAACATTGCCTTCCAGGGCAAAGTATCTCAAGAGCCCCGTCCTTCCAAGCTCGCGGCCAGGCGTTCGCAACGGATTATCGTTTTACGGTCTGGCTGGACCTGAGCAATACCCACAGTGCGCCCTGGCCGCCGTCGCAGGGCGGGGCGGGGCAGAAGGCCAGCACATCCTTGCGTCGGATGAGCCAGCTTTTTACGAGTTGCCGGAGGATGCCTTCGCGGCCGGGAGAACCGTGTCCGCGGCCGTGAACGATGCGAATGCAGCGCTTGCCGGCGCTGTGCGCTTCGGCAAGGAAGCGTGAAACCGCATCGTGCGCCTCGTGCCGGTTGAAACCGTGCAGGTCGATGTGCTTCTGGATCGACCAGCGACCGCGACGCAGATCGCGCAGAACGCTGCGCTGGAGTCCGCTGCGCACGAAAGAGTCGTCGTCGCCGATGGCCAGCAGCTCGTCAATTTCAAACGGGCCATGCAGCGATTCGCTGATGGCGGCGACTTCGTCGAGTTCGCGTTGACGAGGACGCGGACTGGGCTTGGGCGGCTCAAAGGCAATCCGGTCAGGCGCTGGTAGCGGAGTGACCCCGTCGATGGCCGCGTAAAAGGCGGCGATTTCTTCCGGGGTGGCTTGCATCCTCTGGCTCATGCTGCCGCTGGATGCCCCTCACCCTCACCACCCTGCCTCTCGCGGAGGGCGAGGCAGGTATGGCAAGTCGCTGGCACGGCGCGGCACTTCCTTCGCTCGACTTTCATTAGAATCAGCCATCGAGACTGTCGAGATAGCGCTCGGCATCGAGTGCGGCCATGCAGCCGGTGCCGGCCGAGGTACAGGCTTGACGGTAGATGTGGTCCTGCACGTCGCCGGCGGCAAAGACGCCGGGAATCGACGTCGCGGTCGCATTCCCCTTGCGGCCGCACTCGGTGATGATGTAGCCGCCTTCCATTTCCAGTTGCCCGACAAAGAGGTCGGTGTTCGGCTTGTGGCCGATGGCGATGAACACACCCATCAGCGGGAGGTCTTCGCAGCCGCCGTTCAGCGTACTCTTGATACGGATGCCGTTAACCCCTGACTTGTCGCCGAGCACTTCGTCGAGTGTCGAGTGCCACTTGATCGTTACCTTGCCGGCTTTTTCCTTTTCGAACAGCTTGTCCTGCAGGATTTTTTCGCTGCGGAACTTGTCGCGGCGATGCACGACAGTGACGTGGCTGGCGATATTGGCCAGATAAAGCGCTTCCTCAACCGCCGTATTGCCGCCGCCGATCACCGCCACCGGCTGGTTACGGTAAAAGAAGCCGTCGCAGGTGGCGCAGGCGGAAACGCCGCGACCGGAAAACGCTTCTTCCGAGGGCAGGCCGAGATACTGCGCCGAGGCGCCGGTCGAAATGATCAGTGCGTCGCAGGTATAGGTGCCGGCGTCACCGACCAGGGTAAACGGTTTGTCACCCAGCTTGGCGGTATGGATGTGGTCGAAAATGATCTCAGTTTCAAAGCGCCTGGCATGTTCTTCAAAGCGCTGCATCAATTCCGGCCCCTGCACGCCCTGGGCGTCGGCGGGCCAGTTATCGACATCGGTCGTGGTCATCAACTGGCCACCCTGGGCCATACCGGTAATCAGCACCGGTTTCAGGTTGGCACGGGCGGCGTAGACGGCCGCCGTGTAGCCGGCGGGGCCGGAACCCAGGATCAGGAGGCGGCAGTGACGTGGCGTCTGGGTCATTTTTCTTCCTTCCGAGGCAAAGAGATGCTGAAATTATAACCGGCAATCGACGACTCACTCGGTGTTGAATTGGTGACGAAACCGCGAATTATCTTATAATCCTTGCACAACTCTTTGAAATAATTACTCAAACGAAAGAGAGAGCCATGCAAGCCAAACAGCATCAAGCGAGTGCGAAGTCAGGTTTGTCATTATTACAGAACATTCCCATGTTTGCCGGGCTGCCAGATGTACAGCTCGAACAGATTGCGCGAATGGCCGTCAGCCGCAAGGTGGCACGCAATACAACGATCGTCTTCGTCGGTGACAGCACCGACTCGCTGTTCGTCATTGTGAGCGGAAGCGCCAAAGTGCTGAACCGGGATGCCGAAGGCAACGAGGTGATTCTGACCTTTCTTGCCGCTGGCGAATGCTTTGGCGAGATGGGGCTGATTGACGGCTCACCGCGTTCGGCCGACGTTGTTGCCAATGAATCCTGCGAATTGTTGGTGATTACCAAGGCGGATTTTATGAAAGCCCTGGCCGAAAACGTTGACCTCTGCCTGAATATCATGAAGAGCCTGGTGCTGCGTTTGCGCGAGGCGAATCGAAAGATCGAAAGCCTGGCGCTGATGGACGTTTACGGGCGTGTCGCCAAGTTGCTCCTCGATTTTTCAGTTGAGGAAAAAGGCTTGCGTGTGATACGGCGCAAGGTGACCAAACAGGATATGGCCAAGATGGTTGGCGCATCGCGCGAGATGGTCAGTCGCGTGATGAAGGATCTGGAGCGCAGCGGCTATATCCGCATTGAACCGGGACGTATTGTCCTCTCCGAGGATTGAAGCTCACCGGTAGTTGCCGGCAGCCGGCTATAATGTCCTTTTGTCCAGTTACTACAGATATTGATGGCTTCGCTGCAAAAAACCACTGGCCGGATTGAGCGAAAGACCGAAGCGCCCAGCCCACTGCCGGAGAAAATCGCGCTCGTACTACAGGAATCACGCTGGTTGGCGCTGGTTGTTCTGGCCGCATTTCTTGGTCTGGCGCTGTGGGGCTACCAGCGCAGCGATCCCGGCTGGTCGCATGCCGTGCATGGAACGACACTGCACAACCCGGCCGGTCGGGGTGGTGCCTGGCTGGCCGATTTGCTGCTTTTTGTCTTCGGGCTTTCAGCCTGGTGGTGGGTTGTCTTGCTGATCGCCCTCGTGTGGTGGGGTTACCGTCGTCTTGACGGTTTGCGCTCGGCTGATCGGCGTCCGCTTTACATTGCACTGGCCGGTTTTATTGTCTTGATTGTTTCCAGCAGCGGGCTGGAAGCCTTGCGTTTTTATTCACTCAAAATGCAGTTGCCCTTCGATCCTGGTGCAGGTGGACTGATTGGATACGAGATCAAAAGGGTTGCGGTACGCTATCTGGGTTATACCGGAGCGACCCTGACCTTGCTGGCGTCTCTGATGCTTGGCTGGAGCATTTTTTCCGGGATGTCGTGGCTTACGGCGGCTGAACGATTTGGCACCCTCTTTGAAGCCGCCTATGATGCGGTGCGCAGCCTGTTCGAGCGCTGGCAGGACCGGCGAATCGGTCGCGAGGTGGCGCGCGAGCGCGAGGCGGTGGTCGAGGACGAGAAACGGCGAGTTGAGACCCAAGAGCCGATTTTCATTGAAAAGCCGCCGCCAGCGGCAGTGATGCCGACAAAAGTCGAGAAGAGGATCGAGCGCGAGCGTCAGGTGCCACTCTTCCCCGAGGCGCTTGTCGGTGGCCTGCTGCCGCCGCTGCATCTGCTCGAAGCAGCAGCGCCACAGACCGATCAGGTCAGCAGCGAAAGCCTTGAATACACTTCGCGTCTGATCGAGCGCAAGCTCGCCGACTTTGGCGTTCAGGTCAGGGTGCTGGCCGCTTATCCGGGCCCGGTGATCACGCGCTACGAAATCGAACCGGCAGTCGGCGTGAAAGGCGCACAGATCGTCAATCTGGCCAAGGATATGGCGCGTGCGCTGTCGATGGTGTCGATCCGCGTGGTCGAGACGGTTCCCGGAAAATCCTGCATGGCGCTCGAGCTTCCGAATGCCAAACGGCAGATCGTACGACTTTCCGAGATCATTTCGAGCAGTGCCTATCACGACATGAACTCGCCGCTGGCGATGACGCTCGGCAAGGATATCGGTGGTCATCCGGTGGTCGTTGACCTGGCCAAGATGCCACACCTGCTGGTTGCCGGTACGACAGGTTCCGGCAAATCGGTTGGTATCAACGCGATGATTCTGTCCTTGCTCTACAAGTCCGAGCCGGACAAGGTGCGCCTGATCCTGGTCGACCCGAAAATGCTTGAACTGTCGATTTACGAGGGCATCCCGCACCTGCTGGCGCCGGTAGTGGTGGACATGAAGCAGGCCGCCAACGCGCTCAACTGGTGCGTCGCCGAAATGGAAAAACGCTACAAGCTGATGTCGGCGATGGGCGTGCGCAATATCGCCGGCCTCAACCATCGCATCAAGGACGGCGAGAAGGCCGGAAAGAAACTGACGAATCCGTTGTCGCTGACGCCAGATGCGCCGGAGCCGCTGGTTTCCATGCCGTATATCGTGGTGGTTATCGACGAACTGGCGGATCTGATGATGGTTGCCGGCAAGAAGGTCGAGCAGTTGATCGCACGCCTCGCCCAGAAAGCCCGCGCGTCGGGAATCCACCTGATTCTGGCGACGCAGCGGCCATCGGTCGATGTGATTACCGGCCTGATCAAGGCCAACATCCCGACACGAATGTCCTTCCAGGTGTCATCAAAGATCGATTCGCGCACCATCCTCGACCAGATGGGCGCCGAGGCTTTGCTCGGGCAGGGCGACATGCTCTTTCTGGCACCGGGTACCGGTTACCCGACGCGCGTGCATGGCGCTTTTGTCGCCGACGACGAGGTTCATCATGTGGTCGATTACCTGAAGCGCGCGGGTGCGCCGGATTACGTCGATGGCGTGCTGACCGGCGCCGGTCTTGATGACGAGGGCGAGGGTGAGGGCGGTAACGGAGAGGGCGATGCGGTTGGCGATGCCGAGTCCGACCCGCTCTATGATCAGGCCGTCGAAATCGTCCTGAAGAACCGTCGCGCTTCGATCTCGCTCGTTCAGCGTCATCTGCGCATCGGCTACAACCGCTCGGCGCGCCTGATCGAAGCCATGGAGAAAGCCGGTCTGGTGTCGGCCATGGATGGCCGCGGTGGCCGCGAAGTCATTGCGCGCAAGGAAGAAAGCTGATGCGGCGATTTGCTTTCGTGGCGTTCTGTCTGCTGGCCGTTCAGACCGTTCATGCCGGTGCCATAGACAGGCTGCATCGCTTTCTCGAAACGACGAAGACCGTGCGCGCTGACTTTGCGCAGATTGTTGTCGCCAAAAACGGAAAAAGGCCACAGCAGTCGAGCGGCGTGATGATGTTCTCCCGCCCCGGAAAATTCCGCTGGCAGATCGAACGGCCCTACAGTCAGTTGCTGGTCGGCGATGGCGAAAAAGTCTGGATCTACGATCCGGATCTGCGCCAGGTGACGGTGAAGAAGGTCGGTGCCGCACTGGGCAGCTCGCCGGTGGCGCTGCTGGTGGGTGACAGTGAGGGCAAAAACGGCGGCAAAAGTGCGCTGGAAAAGAATTTCACCCTGCGCGAGGCCGGCGAACGGGAAGGGCTCGAATGGCTCGAAGCGATTCCGAAATCGCCGGACAGCGGTTTCGAACGATTGCAGATGGGCTTTGCCGGAAGCGATCTGAAAGCGATGGAACTGTTCGACAACTTTGGTCAGACCACAACGCTATTCTTTACACATCTCGAGCGCAATCCACAACTGGCCCCCGCCCTGTTTCGTTTTACGCCGCCCGCTGGTGTCGATGTCATTGGTGAGTGACCTTTTCGCCCATGCGCCTGCGGTACCGCTCGCGGAAGCGCTGAGGCCCGCAACACTCGACGAGGTGATTGGCCAGCCGCATCTGCTCGGCGCCGGCAAGCCGCTGCGTCTGGCGTTTGAAGCACGCAAGCTGCACTCGCTCATCCTCTGGGGGCCGCCCGGTGTCGGCAAAACGACGATTGCACGGCTGATGGCCGACGCCTTCGACGCCGAATTCATGGCGCTATCGGCGGTGTTCTCCGGGGTCAAGGATATCCGCGACGCGGTTGCACGTGCCGAAGCAACAGTGGCGCAGACGGGCCGGCCGACGATTCTCTTCGTCGATGAAGTCCATCGCTTCAACAAGGCGCAGCAGGACGCCTTCCTGCCTTACGTCGAAAGCGGGCTGTTGACCCTGGTCGGTGCGACGACCGAGAATCCCTCGTTTGAAGTGATCTCCGCGCTGCTTTCGCGCGCCTCGGTTTATGTGCTCAACCCCCTCACCGACGAGGAAATGGGGCTGTTGTTTGAACGAGCCTGCAGGCGTGCGCTGCAAGGATTGAGCTTTGACGAGGATTCCCGTTCACGGCTGATCGGTCTGGCCGACGGCGATGCGCGCCGCTTGCTCAATCTGCTCGAGCAGACACGCACGGCAGCGGCAACGGCCAGGCTTTCCCGGATCGACGGCGCCTTCATCGACAACACGCTGGCGCAGAACCTGCGCCGCTTCGACAAGGGCGGCGAGGCCTTCTACGACCAGATTTCAGCCCTGCACAAAGCGGTGCGTGGCTCGAATCCCGATGCCGCGCTTTACTGGTTCTGCCGCATGCTCGACGGTGGCGCCGATCCACGCTATCTGGCACGGCGTATCGTGCGCATGGCTTGGGAGGACATCGGCCTGGCCGATCCGCGAGCGGCACAGATCGCCGGTGAAGCGGCGCAAACCTACGAACGCCTCGGCTCGCCGGAGGGCGAGTTGGCCCTAGCGGAAGCGGTGCTCTATCTGGCCATGGCGGCAAAATCGAACGCCGCTTACGTCGCGTATAATGCGGCGCGCGGGTTCATTGCCAAAGACGGTTCGCGGCCGGTGCCGCTGCATCTGCGCAATGCGCCGACCCGACTGATGAAGGAACTCGACTACGGCAAGGATTACCGCTACGCGCACGATGAGAGCGAAGGCTATGCGGCCGGCGAGAACTATTTCCCAGAAGGGATGCCAGCGCTCGAGTGGTACCGCCCGGTCGAGCGCGGGCTGGAAATAAAAATCGGCGAGAAGCTCGCTCATTTGCGCCAGCTTGATCGCGACGCGCTGAAACTCTCCAAGAAATCCAAGGACCCCGAGGACTGAACATGCTTGATATCCAGCTATTGCGCAATAACATCGATGCGGTTTCCGAACGTCTGGCCACCCGTGGCTATACGCTTGACATAGCCGCCTTCCAGACGCTCGAAGCCGAACGCAAGACGCTGCAGACGCGCACTCAGGACTTGCAGGCCAGCCGCAACAGTCTGTCGAAACAGATCGGCATGCTCAAAGGCAAGGGTGAGGACGCTTCCGCCGTGCTGGCCGAAGTCGCTGCGCTGAAAGAAGAGCTGGAGGCCAACGAAATTCGCCTCGGCGAACTGCTCAAAGCCTTCGACGCCTTTGTTGCGATCATTCCGAATCTGCCGCAGGACAGCGTGCCGCTCGGCAAATCGGAAGTCGACAACGTCGAAGTCAGGCGCTGGGGAACGCCGCGCCCTTACGATTTCAAGGTCAAGGATCACGTCGATCTGGGCGAGGCGCTCGGGCAGCTTGATTTTGCGACGGCAGCCAAAATTGCCGGTGCCCGCTTCTCGTTGATGAAGGGGCCGCTTGCCCGGCTGCATCGCGCCATCGCCCAGTTCATGCTCGATGTGCACAGCGAAGAGCACGGGTACACCGAAGTCTATGCCCCTTACCTGGTCAATTCGGCCAGTCTGTTCGGCACCGGCCAGTTGCCGAAATTTGAGGAAGACCTGTTCAAGATTCTGCGCCCCGACGCTGAGCCGCTGTACCTGATCCCGACCGCCGAGGTGCCGGTGACCAACATCGTGCGCGATGAAATTCTTGCCCAGGATGCGCTGCCGATAAAATACGTTTGCCATACCCCGTGCTTCCGTTCGGAAGCCGGTTCCTACGGCAAGGATACGCGCGGAATGATTCGCCAGCACCAGTTCGACAAGGTTGAACTGGTGCAGATTGTCGCAGCCGAAAAATCCAATGCGGCTCATGAGGAACTGACGCGCCATGCCGAGATCATTCTTGAGAAGCTTGAACTGCCTTACCGCCGAGTTGCCCTATGTAGCGGCGATATGGGCTTTTCATCGGCCAAGACCTACGATCTGGAAGTCTGGCTGCCGGCACAGAACACCTATCGCGAGATTTCCTCCTGTTCCAACTTCGAGGCCTTCCAGTCGCGCCGCATGCAGACGCGCTGCCGCAATGAAAGGAACAAGACGGAACTGGTGCACACGCTTAATGGTTCGGGGCTGGCGGTAGGCCGTACGCTTGTCGCCATCATGGAAAATTACCAGAACGCCGATGGCAGCATTACTGTGCCCGCTGTTTTGCGTGGCTACCTTGGCGGGCTGGAGAAGATTGTCGCGTGAGTGTGAATGGGGGCTTGAAGTCAGACCTGTTCAGGCATGGAAAAAGCTTTACCACCTATGCACCAGGAACACAAAGATTCACCAAGAAAAAAATGTCCTCCAGGATGATTTCCTGCACGGCAACCTGGTGCTTCGCTGTTCCCAATTGTCTGTTTACTGGTTGCTCAGGGTTTCGCTGGGGTTTTGCTCAAGCCGGGTCTTGTAGAACGCTGTTGTCTCGGCAATTCTGTCCAGAGGCCGATAGGGGCCTTCGTGGCGATTGAGAATGTCGGTATAGATTCGGATGTTCTCGACCATGGTGACGGCTTCTCCGCCGCGCCCCCTGCCGGATTTCAACCGGCTGTAGTACTGGGCTTGCGCCAGCAGCGGCAGCACTTTTTTCATTTCGTACCACGAATCGGGATCGGTCTTCTTGGTGATGGCAATGTGGCGCGCGGCATTCAGATGGCCCATGCCAAGATTGTAGGCAGCGAGCGCCAGCCATAAGCGGTCGGGCTCGCCCACGCCGGGCGGGAGCGTATCGCGCAGGTCGCTGAGGTACAGCGCTCCGGCGCGAATGCTTTGTGACGGGTCGAGCCGGTTGCTTACACCAAGATGGTCGGCCGTATCGGCGGTCAGCATCATCATGCCGCGCACGCCGGTCGGGCTGGTGGCCAGCGGTTCCCACTGGGATTCCTGATAAGCCAGCGCCGCCAGCAGGCGCCAGTCGATCCCCGTCCTGGCCTGCGCCGCATGGAAAAGTGCACGATACTGAGGCAGAACGGAACGCATGCGCTCGATAAAACGTACACTGTCGGCTTGCGTGAGCCGCTGGACATGCCCGAAGTAGCGGTCTTTCAGACGGTCCATCTCGCCGCTCTTTTCAAGATGCTCAAGAAAGGCATTTGCCCTGGTTATCAATTCCGGGTCAACGCCCGGCGCAAAAAGCCAGACAATCGCGCGTGCCGGCCCGACCCCCAGCGAGTCCTGCAACTCGGGGTAGTAGTTGCTGCCAATATCGAATTCGGCATTGTTAACCAGCGTCGCCTCATAGCGTTGCATTGCGACGCCTTCCATCAAGTCCAGATCGTTACGATTGGGATCTGCGGCAATGATCAGATCCGGAACCTTGTCCTTGACGGCAAGCAGCGCCTTTTCCTGCCTCGAACCGGCAACGACATGGATGGTTTTGTGCGCCAGTTGCTCGATCCCGGTCAAGGGTAGTGAGGCTTCGTGCGTGATCAGCACGTTCTGGCTCTGGAAGTAAGGCGTGCTGCTGCGTATCTGCGCATCGTCGACAGCAGTCAGCCAGGCCGCCGCCAGATGTCCCTCACCGCCCTTCAGCCGTAGCATGATGTCGTAATCGTTGGCGGCAACGACGATCCGGCTTTTCAATTTGAGTTCCTGCGCAAGCAACCGGGCAAGATCGTAATCAAATCCACTGGCACCGCCTGTTTCGTCAAGCGAATAGGTGGTTGATCCTACCCTTGTCAGGATAACCAGTTCTCCTGTTTTATAGGGCGACTGCTGGACCTTGTCGCCGCAGCCAGCTATCAAAACAGCGAGAAAAATGAGTACGAGGCGCATCGATGGGAAGACTCATGTTAAAATCGCGCCCCTGACGGAGAGGTGGCAGAGTGGTCGATTGTACCTGACTCGAAATCAGGCGTACTGCAAGGTACCGTGGGTTCGAATCCCACCCTCTCCGCCA
>NZ_JAEUOI010000210.1 GCF_016790145.1 Propionivibrio sp.
GACCACTTCACCCGACTTGCCAGGGATCGGGAACGAACGCCCTTCAAAGACATCGTTGAACACAATGGCGCGATCCGCCGCAATGCGGTCATACTCGTTGATGATGCAGGGCAGGCCATACCGCGCCGCCAGCGTTAGCGGGCCATCAACCCAGGGGGTGGTTCCGTTTTCACCGCCGACGAATTGCCCGAAAGCTTCCATGGGTTCAAAACGGCGGTGACCCTTGGCCATGAACAACGGGATGCCAAGACGCGCACACCATTGTTCAAACACCGAGGTTTTTCCCGAGCCGGTCGGACCCCACAACAACATGACATCGCCCTGCCCCGTAAACCACCAGTAGCGAATCTCGCGGACCAGGTCCTTGCGGAACTGATAGTAGGTATCGATCGGCGGTATCGCAGAACGCAGGAAAGCCGCGTAGGACGCGGCGACAGGGTCAGTGAGTGTAGCGGGATCGGGAATGGCATACCCATCCACCGTGATTGCCGGATCGACTTCGTTTGGATCGAGTCCGAAGGCATCGACGAGGCTATAGGCTACCGTTACAAGGATTGAAGACAAATCAAACATGGTGCGTCCTTTCAAAAAGACAAAATAAAAGGGCACATGCCCCGTTAGGGTTTGCGCCCTAGCGGGGACCGTCAGTCGAACGTGCAAACGTCTTCGACGGCCTTGTAAATTTCCACAGGAATGTTCCTGCGGACTCCTTGACGAACCAGTTCCTCGTCCATGCGCGCCGACATGCAGCAGTTATGGTAAGAAAACGGGTCATTTCTTTCGTGCACGGGAAGACAGAGCGACTTGCCCCGTTTCTTGTCGAACACATAGTGCTTCCAGATGGCCGGCCTGAAAACCCAACGCAGAACAGACCACTTCTCCTGCTCGTTGTTGTTCAATGCCAGTTCTTCGACTGACCGCCAAAAAAGTCTGGCCTGCAAAAACAGCAGACTCTCATGTGACCAGTTAAAGCCTTTTTCATCAACGACCCAAGGGGTTCCCCAGGATTCGTAAGGGATCTGGAGCGTCGATTCAGTCTCGTCATCATCAAATTCAACGACGGCGACACCGTTCACATCCGACGAATATTCAGTCGGAACCTCGAAAGACTTGAGGATCGGGCGCTTGAGCAATTCAAACAATTCGTCAAACAGCACGTAATTGCCGCAGGTCTCAAGGTAGCGCACGAGTTTTTTTCGCCGGGCCTCAACCGAGACGGGGAGAAATTTGTCCGCAGTGCGACGAAATGAAGGTAAAGGCTTGCGTGGATTGATCCCTGCCGGATCACCCAACAGATCGGTTTCAGTGAGCCACATGCCCCACCTCCCCACTGTCAGACACCAGCGCCCAACCTCGTTTTACCAGCTTGGAATGGACCTTTTGGAAGGGTTCACGCCACTCGTGGAATTCCCGAACCCTGGGCTTGACTTCAGCCAGTTTCAGGATGCCGCAGAGGGATGCGCCATATTGATGCACCACAAGACGATAATCTCCCTTGCGGAAGACTGTGGTTCGAACGGGGCGTTCAGGCGCGTGCTTTTTTTGCCACGTTGCCCATAAGTAAAGGACTTGCGTCCCATGCCGCAGGTCTTCGATGGCCGGTGGTATTTTTTGATTCACAACGTACCTCTCGATTTTCTGAGGACGTCATGAATCCCTGTGGGGGACCAATAGTCCCCAAAGGGTTGCAGGTACCTGGTTCAATCACATCAAACCAGATCTATGGAAGTGCATATCGCTGCACAACTTGCGTTTTCGGTCACCCGAAAAACCTGCTCAACGTGAGAGGCACGTTGAAAAATAAGTGCTAGCCAAAGTGTAAAACAAGGCTACGGACATAATGCTGAATACAAATTTTAATTTTGTCAAGTACAGCATTTATATTTGTAATGCATTTATATTCCATTTAAATTGAAGCGGACTCCACCTTATGGAGACCGTTTCCTGTTTTGTGGATAGTTCTGACGACCAAGGATTTCGTCCTCCACGCCTAGGCTTGGCACCTACTGACATCCACACGACTCAACCCATGACGCGATTTCTCTGAAGCGCCATCCAGAGCATCGCCCTCCTCCAATTTTGATCGGCGGCGGAAATCTTCCTTCTCCAACCCACTTGTAAATTGTGCTCCGAGCAAGCCCTGTAAGCAGCAACACTTCCGGCAACCTGACCAATCTGAAGTCATTCTGTTGAAAAATTTCATTTGCCATGAAAACTCCTAATTAAAAATAAATGGAGTCTCGTCGTCTCCTTTTCTCGTCTTCTCAAATCTTGAAAGGACTGTTCAGTCCTTACAGAAAAGAGAAACGGTTGTTACGCCGCATTCTCTTTGATGGTTACCTGTGTCCGTAGCACCGAGGCGCGGATGTGTAGCCGCCGCTTGCGTACCATCTTGGTTGATCTGCCGGTCAATATCGTCCTGCAGGGCCTTGGTAGAGCCAAAGGACCCACTTCTCTGTAACGTGCTGTCCAGAGAGAGTTTGCGGCGGCAATCCGCATCTCGTCCGGTTCGTCCAACCAGGAGGATCGCTCAACGATTCCGTTTGTGAATTCGCGTGGTGACAAATTGTGGACGATCGAAAACCGCACCGTTCTAACCACAAAATTGAACCAAGCTTAGATGGCGGAAGCCATGGGTTCCTGCGAAACGCAGGTAAGAGCATGAAGCCCAGAATCGTCTTGCAGACGGAGGAAGCTCGCGCTTCCAATTTTCGTTTTCTCGCGGCTTGCGAGCATTTCTTCAGCGGCTTGTCGGTCAACCTTCAACCGACACCCGGATGTCGCTGCGTTCCGGGGCGCGTCCGAAATGGACACACAGATTACAGAGAATTGTGTGCGTATTTCTGCGTCAGTGTCAACTTCCTCCTATCGGCCCTATCGATCCGTGCCGATCCAATCCTCAGTAAATTTTTGGTATGGCAGCAGATTCTTAGACTAGTTTTGGGTTCACTTTGGAAATGGTTGGCCGCTGCGCCTCTGGCTGCGGACGCTCACAATATCGCCTTCAATGAGTTCTCATCGGCCTTATATAGCGCTCTACATAAGACCGAAAGTACAGTCAGGTATCTCGGAATCGAGGTAGATGACGCTCTGGAGATCTCGGGGCAGACTGAAATGCGATGTATTTCGGCGGTCGCATGGCGACACCGTGCTGCCGCCGAGCAATTTTGCTACCCTTTCTTCGGGTAGTCGAAGAGGACTTCCGCTGGCTTTGTCGTACCGATGGACGACCATGACGTCGACTCGAACGTGAACTGTGCGACCGCGCACGTTGGCATGAGGGCAGGCTCGTTGGTCAAGCGATGCGCAAGGTCGGTGAACTCGGGGTTATGGCCAAAGAGCATCACGCACTTCAGCTTGTCACTGAGCTCACCAATCACGCCAAGCAGTGTCTCGGCCTCGGTGGCATACAGCCGGTCATCCACAACGATATCCTTAGCCCTGTAGTTGAGCTCTTTGGCGATGAAGTTCGCCGTCGAAAGCGCGCGCCGCGCGGGGCTGGACAAGATTAAATCAGGTTTCACTTGGCGCTTTGCCAAGCGTTTCCCCATCATTGGCGCGTCGTGCTTTCCACGGTCGGCCAATGGCCGCTCCTTATCAGGCAGCGCAGCGTCATCCCAACTCGACTTGGCATGACGAACAAGGAATAGCGTTCTTTTCATTGAACCCTCAGCGAAAGCCGTTTGTCACCATTTTGCCATCGTCTGCTTACGGGTACCATGATGAACTCCAGCTATCGGCCATCAGCGGACGTAGCCGCAGGGTTGGCAAGCCAGTTTTGAGAGGCCGGTGTATCTTCGATACCTGCCATGCGCAGTAACCGTTCGGCGATCCCTTTGGATTCTTGGTCGAACGGATTCTTGTTGAGGTCCTCGTTAATGTCGCGCCTCAGGTGGATGAGGTATTTCTGCTGGGGACACGGCACCGAGTCATACGCCGCATAGAAGTCAGAGACAAGCACCCCTTTGAACCTTTCCAACAGCCTTCTAGTCTTACTGTGTCAGTAAAAACAATGTATTGTACATGGCTCTTCGTCCCATTTCGGAGGAGCAATGAGTGCGAGCCGGCGAACGGTTTAGCGCACG
>NZ_JAEUOI010000213.1 GCF_016790145.1 Propionivibrio sp.
GTGGTTTATCTTTTGAACGGGGCGCTTTGTGCTTGAACACGGCGGCCGCTTGCGCCTGGCTGCGCAGCACTACGCAACTCCTCTGGCCGACTGGATCGATCTGTCGACCGGAATTAACCCTGAAATCTACCCTGTGGCGCCAATCGATCCGCTCTGCTGGCAGCGCCTGCCGGAGGACGGCGATGGCCTCGAGGCCGCAGCGGCCGTCTATTATGGCAACGAGCGGCTGCTGGTACTGCCCGGATCGCAGGCCGCGATACAGGGGCTACCCGCGCTTTTCCGGCAGGTCACGGTGGCCTGCCTGTCACCGCTTTACGAGGAGCATGCGCAGGGGTGGGAACGCGCCGGCCACCGCTTGCGCCGCCTGCCGACCCTGCAGCGTGCGTTGGCGGCGGGAACCCCCAATGTGCTGCTGTGCAATCCCAACAACCCAACCGCGATTGAGTTGCCGCGCAGTGACCTGCTCGATGCTGCCGAGAAACTGCGGCAGCGCGGCGGCTGGTTGATCGTCGACGAAGCCTTTGTCGATGCCGAACCGGAGAACGCGGTAGTCGCCCTGGCCGGCGGCGAGGAGCTGCCCAATCTCATCGTTCTACGTTCGCTGGGCAAGTTCTTCGGGCTCGCCGGAGCACGTGTCGGTTTCGTCTTCGCAACCGCAGAAAAGCTCGACCGCCTGCGTGAGATACTCGGCCCCTGGCCGGTGTCAAATCCCTCACGCTTTGTTGCACGACGCGCGCTGGAAGACTTCGCTTGGCAAGCGACCACACGCAAGCGCCTGGTCGCTGCATCGCAACGCCTCGCCGCACTGCTGGCGCCGCACGGCGAAGTTACCCGCACTGCGCTGTTCTGCACGCTCAAAACGCCTCACACCGCCGTGCTTTACGAGTACTTTGCCCGACGCGCCATCCTGACCCGCCGCTTTGATGCACATGGCCTGCTGCGCGTTGGATTGCCGGGGCACGAGGTTCAGTGGCAGCGTCTCGCGGCGGCCCTGGGCGAGGCCAATCTGCCCTGCTGACAGTCTTGCTTGCCAAGCGTTGCACTCCAAGTCTCAGCCAGTGTGTGGCCCATCAAGCGTTGCCCCTGAACTAAGCTGGTAAAGAAAAAAGTGGTATCGAATCGGGTTCGTCGTATACTTGTCATGTTTTGGGTGCCTTGCTCCACAACCGTGGGGCAGGCGAAACGGGAAGCCGGTGACTCTGATTTTCAGACATTCCGGCGCAGCCCCCGCTGCTGTAAGCCTGACGACTCCGCAACAAGCCACTGTGTTCATGCATGGGAAGGCGCTGGAGAAGATCGACGGCAAGCCAGAAGACCGACCTGAATCAACCGTAGTGCCAATCCCCGGGGTGACGGGAAAGGTTCTGTTGATCTACCGTCAGTTAACTTTCGACTAACGGCTTTTCTTCCGACCTGCAATTCTCATACCCATCGAATGGCGCTCCTTGTCATTTCTCGCTGTGGGAGAGAACCGTGCATATCATGGAAGGCTTTCTGCCTGTTGAACACGCTGTAGGTTGGACGATAGCGTCAGCGCCCTTCGTAGCCTATGGCCTTTACGCTATCAAGAAACGCGTTCGCCAATACCCGGAGCAGCGCATGCTGCTCGGTGTGGCGGCGGCCTTTACCTTCGTACTTTCAGCCCTGAAGTTGCCGTCGGTCACCGGTAGCTGTTCGCATCCGACCGGCACTGGGCTAGGGGCTCTGCTTTTTGGTCCTGCGGCGATGGCGCCGATTGGCCTGGTCGTGCTGCTCTTCCAGGCGCTGTTGCTGGCGCACGGTGGTCTGACCACACTGGGGGCCAACACCTTCTCGATGGCCATCGTCGGTCCGTTCGCTGCCGTTGCTTTGTTTCGCCTGGCGCGCAGTCTGAAGCTTTCATTCGCTGTCAGTGTTTTCATCGCTGCCAGCATGGCCGATCTGCTGACCTACGTCACCACCTCCGTGCAGTTAGCCTGGGCTTTCCCTGACCCGCAAGGCGGCTTTGGCGCGTCCTTTCTCAAGTTCGCCGGAATTTTTTCTGTCACGCAGATACCGCTGGCGATCAGCGAAGGACTGCTTACCGTGCTTATCTTTAACGCGCTGAAACGTTTCAACCCGCAAGAGTTACAGGACTTGAACGTCATCACCCGTGCGGAGGTGCGCGCATGAAACGCCATCAAAATTTTCTATTGCTGCTCGCTGTTGTCCTGCTTACCGCACTGCCGCTGTGGCTGGTACAGAAGCCGGCAGCCGATGCCGTTGGTCAACCCGTCGAACTGTTTGCTGGCGCCGACAACAAGGCAAAAGACCTGATCGGCGAAATCGATCCGAACTACAGGCCGTGGTTCAAGCCGCTGATGGAGCCGGCCAGCGCAGAAATCGCCTCTCTGCTGTTCGCCTTGCAAGCCGCGTTGGGCGCGGGATTTATCGGCTATTACCTCGGTGTCTCGGTGACTCGGGAGCGAATGCAGCGGGAAGCGCAGATGTGCGCGGAGAAAAAGCTGAGTGCTGATTGAGCAGTCCGCCTACGCCAACCGCTGGCGGCGAGTTTCGCCTGCAGCGAAAGCTGCCTTTGCGCTATGCGGCTTTATTGGGGCTTTTGTCGCGGGTACGCCGAGCGCCGCTGTGGCCGTGGCTGGCCTGCTTGCCGTCGTCACCATGGCTGGCGCAGGCGTCAGTCCCGGGCGATATTTGCGGGTCGCCGTACCGGCGCTTTTCTTTCTCAGCATCAGTTGTTTGTCGCTGGCATTTTCACTCGACTTCAAGGGTGAGGCACAAGCCATGACCTTTAAACTGACGCCCGCTGGCTTGCAGCAGGTGGCCGACGTCAGCGCCCGTTCGCTCGCGGCACTGGCGGCACTTCTGTTTCTGGTGCTGACGACGCCGCTGATCGATCTGATCGCCTTGCTGCGCCGCCTGAAAACTCCTGAGCTGCTGCTCGAAATGATGGTTCTCTGCTACCGCATGCTGTTCGTTTTTTCCGCTGCGGTGCATGACACGCTGACTGCGCAATCGGCCCGCCTGGGCTATGCTACGACGGGCTTGGCGCTGCGTTCGCTCGGCGGACTGGCGGCTAGTCTGACCCTGCAGATCTGGCAGCGCGCTCACGATTTGCATGTTGCGGCTCAGGCGCGTAACAACGATGGCCCGCTGCGTTTTCTGGAGCCGCGATTTGCCAACTGCGGGCGCGATGGCGCCCTTGCCGCCGCCAGTGGTGGAGCGCTGATTACGCTGGCGGTCTGGCTGTCATGATGCTGCTCGAACTTGAACAGGCCAGCTACCGCTATCCCAATGGGGGGGTCGGCCTGGAAGCTTGTTCGCTTGCTATCCGGCGTGGCAGCCGCAACGCCCTGATCGGCGCCAATGGTTCGGGCAAAACGACGCTGTTCCAGCATTGCAATGGACTGCTGCGGCCGCAGTCAGGTGTGCTACGTTATGCGGGTACCGTGCTTGATTACAGCCGCAGTGGCCTGCGCCAGTTGCGTAGCAAGGTCGGCCTGGTCTTCCAGAATCCTGATCATCAATTGTTTTCGGCCAGTGTGCAGGAGGATGTTTCCTTCGGCCCCTTCAATCTCGGTCTGGATGAGGCTACCGTGCGCCGTCGGGTCAGCGCTGCGCTGGACGCGGTGGGCATGGCCGGCTTTGCCGAACGGGCCGTGCATAACCTGAGTTTCGGCCAGAAGAAACGCGTCTGCATTGCTGGTGTGCTGGCCATGGAGCCGGAGTTGCTGGTTCTTGACGAGCCGATGGCCGGTCTCGATCACGCCATGAAAACGGAGTTTCTGGCAGTGCTCGATGGCTTGCATGCCCAGGGAATCACCTTGCTGCTGGCGACGCACGACATCGATCTCGCCTACCGTTGGGCAGACTACATTCACTTGATAGACTCGGGAGTCTGTACGGCCTCGCTGCCGGCGGCTGATCTGGCCTATCGTGACGACGCCTTGTCGGCGCTTGGCTTGCCTCTGCCAACGGTGGTCGAACTGCAGCGCCGCCTGACCGCCAGAGGCCTGCTCCCGAAGGGGCTTTTGCCACGCACGCACAGCGAGCTTCTGACCCTGCTTGATAACACGTATGACGGAAAGGAAGCACCATGTTGCTAAGTTGCTGGAGCAAGAAATGATGCCGGGCAAGATCTGGTTTGTCGGCGCCGGTCCGGGTGATCCCGATCTGCTGACGGTCAAGGGTCGTCGTCTGCTTGAAGAATCCGGCGCCATCCTTTACGCCGGTTCGCTGGTTGACAAGGCGGCGACGCTGCTGGCGCCGCCGGGCTGCGTCATACGCGACTCGAAGGACATGACGCTGGACGAGATGAGCGACTGGCTGTTCGATCAGGCCAGCCGTCATGCCACTGTTGTCCGACTGCAGACCGGCGACCCCGGCCTCTACGGTGCGCTGATCGAGATGACCCGGCCGCTGACGGCTGCCGGCATCGCCTGGGCCGTAGTGCCCGGTGTCTCGTCGGCGATGGCCGCCGTTGCCGCCGCCGGTGAAACGCTGACGCTGCCGGAAGTGACGCAGACCGTGATCCTCACCCGCGTCGCCGGACGCACGCCAATGCCCGATGGCGAAGACCTCGAATCACTGGCCAGCCATCACTGCACCTTGTGCATCTACCTTTCTATCACCCTGCTGCACGAAGTTCAAAAAGCACTGCGTGCCGCCGGTTGGGCCGAGGACGCGCCGATTCTGGTCGTACAGAAAGCCAGTTGGCCGGGCGAGGAAAAAATCATTCGCGGCACGCTCGCCGACATCAAGCAGAAATGCCAGGCCGAACAAGTCAGCAGCCAGGCCATGATTGTCGCCAGTCCGACGCTCGGTTCCGCCGACTGGGAAACCCTTGCCCGCTCCAAGCTTTATGACCCATCCTTTACACATCGCTTTCGTCGTGGCCTGGCGAAAACATCGGAGAACACCAATGGATAACACAACGCTGCTGCTCGTCGGCCACGGTTCGCGCAATCACGATGGCAACAAGGAGATAGTGCATTTTGCCGCCCAGTGGCGCGAGCGCCACCCGGCCTGGCGGATCGAGGTCTGCTTCATCGAGCACGCCGAGGTGTTGATCAACGAAGGCCTGGATCGTGCCGCCAAAGGCACGCGGCGCGTGCTGCTCATTCCCTTCATCCTCAACGCCGCCGGCCACGTCAAGATGGAGTTGCCGGCGGCGCTTGCTACGGCTCGCCTTCGCCACCCGGCGGTCGAGTTTGTTGTTACCCGTCACCTCGGCATGGGGCGCGAAATCCTGCTCGTTCTGCAAGGCCAGCTCGATCGCCTGATGAAGGAACTGGATGTGCCCGATCCGCAAACAACCGGTGTCATCCTGCTCGGCCGGGGATCGTCGGATGCCGGCGCCAATGGCGAATTGGCGCGCATGGCGCGCTGGATTTTCGAGGCCAACGACCACGAGCTGGTCGACCTGGCCTTCACCGGCGTCACCTGGCCGCGACTGGAAATCGTCGTCCAGCGTCAAATGAAACTGGGCATGACACAGATCTGTATCGTGCCGGTTTACCTGTTTACCGGGGTGCTGATCGAGCGCATCAAGGCACAGGTCGAACGCCTGAAGCAGCAGTACCCGCAGATTGCTTTTGCCCTGGGCACCCATTTCGGTTTCGACAAGGGAATTTTCGATCTGCTTGACAGCAAGGTGGCTGGCCGCGAACTGCCGGCCGGCAGCCTGCTCGAATGCGACGGCTGCAAGTACCGCGAGGCCGCCGAAGCCGAACACCTGCACGATCACAGTCACACGGCGACAGGTGCTCTCGGACATAAGCACGATCATGCCGAATCTGCCCAAGCCGCAGATGCCCCCCATTGCCAGCACGCCCACTCCTGAACTGCCATGACAACAAATACTGTTACCGAGCAACTTACCGCCGCCGGCCGTGCCATCGAGCACGACTCCTTCGCCATCATCGATGCCGAAGTCGGTCCGCACAATTACACCGCCGAGCAATGGCCTCTGGTGCGCCGCATGATCCACGCCAACGCCGACTTCGAATTCAACGGCCTCACCGCCTTTCATCCGGGCCTGATGCAGGCCGGTCTGGCCGCCGTGCTCAAGGGCGGCACGCCGATCGTCGCCGATGTCGAAATGATCTGCGTCGGCCTCTCGGCGCCGCGCCTGTCGCACTTCGGGATGACGACGCATCACTTCATTTCCGACCCGGACGTCATCGAACAGGCCCGGACCGAGGGGACGACCCGGGCCGTGCAGGCCATGCGCAAGGCGCACCGGCTGGGCAAGCTTGATGGTGCGATCATCGGCATCGGCAACGCGCCAACCGCCCTGATCGAAGTCGTTCGCCTGGTCCGCGAGCAGGGGGTGAGGCCAGCGCTGATCGTCGGCATGCCGGTCGGCTTCGTTTCGGCGGCGGAATCGAAGGATTTGCTGATGACACTTAATGACATTCCCTGGGTCGCCATTCGCGGTCGCAAGGGCGGCTCGACACTGGTGGTCGCCGCCATTCACGCCCTGCTCGGCCTAGCCGAAGCGGCGCAGGCGAAATGAGCGAAACGGCTGCCGACACTATGGCCAGCGAGCCGCCGTATGGCAGCCATGCCGGGAAGGTGCGCAAGGGTGACGGTCGTCGCCAGCGTGGCAACCGCACTGGCTTCACCACTGGCGCCTGCTCGGCGGCCGCCGCACGTGCGGCGACCCTCGGCCTGGTCAACGGCGAGGTGCCGGACAGCGTGCTTTGCCACTTGCCCAATGGTCAGGAGGTGACCTTTGTCGTGATCGACGGATATGTCGAGGGCGAGGGCTTGGTGCGCATCGCGCACGCCGCTATCGTCAAGGATGCTGGCGACGACCCGGACGCCACGAATGGCGCGCATTTGACTGCCGATGTTCGCCTGCTGCCAAACCGTTCTGGCGAGATTGTCCTCAAGGGCGGTCCCGGCGTCGGCACCGTGACCAAGGAGGGCTTGGGGCTTGAAGTTGGCGGTCCGGCGATCAATCCCGTCCCGTGCCGCAATATCCGAGACAACGTCAGCATCGTGGCCGCCGATTTGCTTGAGCGCGACGGGTTGGAGGTCACCATCTCCGTTCCCGGTGGTGAGGACATGGCGAAGAAAACGCTGAACGCACGTCTAGGCATTCTCGGCGGAATCTCAATCCTTGGCACCACCGGCATCGTGCGTCCGTATTCGACCGCCGCCTTCCGCGCCAGCGTGGTGCAGGCGATCGAAGTCGCCGCCCGCCAGGGGCAGACCTGCGTCGTGTTCACCACCGGTGGGCGCAGCGAAAAATTCGCCATGCGCCAGTTGCCTGAACTCGACGAATCCTGTTTTGTGCAGATGGGCGACTTCGTCAAGGCCGCTTTTACCACGGCCGGCAAGCACCGGATGACGTACATTCATGTCGGCGCGATGGCCGGCAAGCTGACCAAAATGGGGCAGGGCTTGTCCGTCACCCATGCCTGGAAGGCCGAGATCGACCGCGACCTGCTCGCCGAGTGCGCCCGCGAAGTCGGCGCGCCGCCCGACCTCGTTGAAGAAATCCGTGGCGCCGAAACCGCCCGTTTCGCCGCCGAGCGCCTCGCCGTTCTTGGGCTGACTGTCGATTTCCACCGCGCTCTGGCGAAAAAAGCCATCCGCAGCCTCAAGTCCTGTTATCCGGGGCCCTATCGCCTGAGCGTCCATGTCTGCGATTTCGATGGACGCTTCATTGTTCGCGTCGAAGAAGATGAAGCCCGCTGAGCATTGCAGCCTGATCGGCATCCTTGACGACGGCTGGGCCGGCCTGTCCGGCACCGCCCGCCAGCGCCTGGCCACGGCCGATCTGGTGATCGGCGCCGGGCGTACGCTGGAACTGGTTCGTCAACACCTACCGGCAAGCACCACGCTGCGGGACATGGACGGTGTGCTCGGTCAGGTGCCCGGCTGGATCGTCTCGGCAACTGAGGCCGGCCAGCGCGTGGCAGTGCTCGCCACCGGCGACCCCTTGTGCCACGGCATCGCTTCCTGGCTGTCCGGCACGCTGGGGCCTGAAGCGTGCGAAATCCTGTCTAACGTCTCCACACTGCAACTCGCTTTCGCCCGTTTCAAGTGGCCCTGGCAGGATGTGAAAATCGCTTCCTGTCACAGTACCGATGCCGGCGACTGGTTTCTCGGTGCAACGCCCGAACATGGCCTGTACAAGCTGATGCGCGCCATCGCCCTGCACCCGCGGGTTGCCACCTTCACCGGCCCGGAAAACAACCCGGCGCGCCTGGCGCGGGCACTGCTCACGGCCGGCTATGCTGACGAAGTCAAACTCTCGGTCGCCTGCCGCTTGCTCCTGCCGGATGAACAACTGTTCCCCGAGCTTTCGCCGGCCGAAGCCGCACAAATGGTTTACCCCGAGCCGAACGTCGTTCTCATCGAACGCCGGCCCGAGGCGCGCCAGCCGGCGTTCGGCTTCGACGACCTTGAATATCTCCAGCGCACTCCGGAAAAGGGACTGATCACCAAGCAGGAGGCGCGCGCCCTGTCGCTCGCCAAACTGCGTCTGGCTCCGGACGCCGCGGTCTGGGACATCGGCGCCGGTTCCGGGTCGGTTGGTCTGGAAGCGGCGCGTCTGGCCCCGCTGGGCCACGTCTGGGCGATCGAAAAAAATCAGGGCGATGCCGCCAACGCGCGCGCCAACGCCGCCCGCTTCAGGGTGGGCAACTACACGCTGAGCGAGGGCAAGGCGCCTGCTTACCTCGACGCTTGGCCCGACCCCGATGCTGTCTTCATCGGCGGCTCCGGCGGCGAACTGGCCGCGCTGATCCGCCTGATTCTTGGCCGCCTGAAACCCGGCGGCCGGCTGGTGATGAACTTCGTCACCCTCGAAAACCTGGCCACCGCCACCCACCAACTGACTGCCACTGGCGCCGCCTGGGACGTCGTCCAGCTCCAGGCCAGCCGCAGCCAGCCGATTCTCGACATGCACCGGATGGCCGCACAAAACCCGGTGTGGATAGTCACCGCCTGGACCAAGGCATGAATGGCACGGTGACGACTGGCCAGCGATGGCAGCCAGGCGGGACTTGGCTATTGCTTCTCGTCGCTCCCGTTGTGTTCGATGCGGTTCATTCATTTTCATCACAGGATTACCAATGAGCAACCCAAAACCTTACGGAAAACTGATCGGCGCCTCGCTTGGCCCCGGTGACCCTCTGCTGATTACCCGGCGCAGTTGGGCCGTGCTGCAGTCCGGCGCACGCTGGCTGTACCCGGTCAAGAAAGCCGAGGAAAGCTCGTACGCCCTCTCAATCGTCGAACGCGGCGGACTGGCCGTCCCGGACGACGCCGAGGAACTCGTCTTTCCCATGACGCGCGATGCGGAAATCCTGCTCAAGGCCTGGGCCAACGCCGCGGCGCGTACCGTCGAACTGCTCGGCGAAGGTCGTGACCTGGTCTTCCTGGTCGAAGGCGACGCCTCGACCTTCGCCACCTTCGGTCACCTCGCCCGCGTTGTGCGCGAACTGGTGCCGGAGATCGAGGTCGAGACCATTCCCGGCGTTTCGTCCTTTGCCGCCGCTGCGGCCAGCGCCGGGACCAGCCTGGCCGAGGAGGACGAAACCCTGGCCATCATTCCCGCCGCGTACGGCGTTGGCGTCATTGACCACCTGCTCGACGAGTTCGATACGCTGGTTCTGCTCAAGGTCAAACCGCTGATCGACGAAGTCATCGAACTGCTGGCTCGCCGCGACCTGCTACAGACCAGTTGCTTCATCGAAAAGGTTGGCTCGCCCGACGAACGAATCGTTCGCGACGTGACCAGCCTGAAGGGCGAGAAGGTCAATTATCTGTCTCTTCTGCTGGTACGGAATCCCAAGCGCGAGCGCGGCGAATTGCGTCGCGGCTGCCGTCAGCGCCAGGAAGCCCGGGAAACGGCATGAACATCGCTGTCGTTGCCATCACCCGCCACGGCATCGCGCTGGGCGGACGCGTTGCCGCCGCCATGCCCGGCGCGCAGCTCTTTGCTCCGGAGAAATTTCGCGCGCTGGCTGAGGCTGCCGCACCTGCCAATTGCAGTTGCTACACCGGCAAAACCGGCGACCAGATCCCGGCGCTATTTACCGCTTTTGACGGCATTGTCGCCATCGTCTCACTCGGCGCCATGGTTCGCCTGATCGCCCCGCACCTGAAATCCAAGGACATCGACCCGGCGGTTATCGTTCTCGACGAAAGCGGGAAATTCGTCATCCCCATGCTCTCCGGCCATCTCGGTGGCGCCAATGCGCTGGCCGGGCATCTGGCCACCGCGCTCGGCGCGATCCCGGTACTGACCACGGCATCCGACGCCTTGCAGACCCTGGCGGTTGATCTGCTTGGCCGCGAACTGGGTTGGTCCATCGAGGCTGACCACAGCAGTATCGTTCGCGCCAGCGCCGCTATGGTGAACGACGAGCCGGTGGCGCTGGTGCAGGAAGCCGGCAGCACGGACTGGTGGACCAATCACGCCAACGGCCGCCAGACGGCTTTGCCCGCCAATCTTTTCCGCTTTGAACGGCTCGATGAGCTTGATGCCGAACGCTTCGCCGCCGTGCTGTGGATCAGCCAGCGCACCATGCCGGCCGATATTGCGGCACAGCTCTCGGGCCGCTGTGTGACCTACCGGCCGGGCGCGACGGCATGAAACTGGCGCTGGGTTTGGGCTGCGATCGCGGGACGCCCGCTGTCACCGTCGAGCGAGCGATCGCCGAAGCGCTGGCCGCTTGCGGGGCAGTGCTGGCGGACGTACAGGCGGTGGCCTCGATTGACCTCAAGGCTGACGAACCCGGGCTGGCCGTCGTGGCCGAGCAGAACGGCTGGGCGATACGCTTTTATGCGGCGGCTGAACTGGCGGCCATCGCCGTGCCCAATCCGTCTGAAACCGTTCGCCAATACACCGGTACACCCTCGGTATCGGAAGCGGCAGCGCTGCTGGTCGGCGGCGCCGAAAAAACTCAACTGATCATCGAAAAACACAAGTTGCGCGGCCCCGACGGGCGCAACGTCACCGTCTCCATCGCCAGGATTGCAGAATGAACCAGGGAAAACCCGGAAAGATCATGCTCGTCGGCCTCGGCCCGGGCAGCCATGACCACCTGACCGCGCGCGCCCGCGCCGCGATTGCCGAGGCCGACACGGTGATCGGCTACGCCACTTACATCCGCCTGGTCAAGGATCTGCTCGACGGCAAGGAGGTCATCAAGAAGGCCATGACCGAGGAGCTCGACCGTGCCATCGAAGCGTTTGATCGCGCCAAGCTGGGCCGGAAGGTCGCGCTGGTGTCGTCGGGCGATGCCGGCGTCTATGGCATGGCTGGGCCAACCTTCGAGGTGCTGTTCCAGGCCGGCTGGACGCCCGACTCGGGGATCGAAGTCGAGATCGTTCCCGGCGCCTCGGCGCTCAACACCTGCGCCGCGCTGGTTGGTGCGCCACTGACCCACGACTTCTGCGCCATTTCACTCTCGGATCTGCTGACGCCGTGGCCGACCATCGCCCGCCGGCTCGATGCGGTTGCCTATGCCGATTTTGTTGTCGCCCTCTACAACCCGAAGAGCGGTCGCCGAACCGGACAGATCGTCGAAGCGCAGCGCCTGTTTCTGCGCCACCGTGATCCGCAGACGCCGGTGGCCATCGTCAAGTCGGCCTATCGCCCGAAACAGCGCATCGAATTCACGACGCTGGAGAAGATGGGCGAAGCCGATATCGGCATGCTGACCACCGTGCTGATCGGCAATTCGAATACCTTTGTCAGGCACAGCCTGATGATCACGCCGCGCGGCTACGCCAACAAGTACGACGTCGAGGCCGGCAGCGGCGGCGCACGCGACGGTGAGAAGGCCGGACGCTCGCTGTCCACCGGCCTGCACGGCTGGCGCACCGCCATCCATGCCAGCGGCAGGTCGCCAGCGGAACTGGCCAGCGACTACCGGTTGCCCGAGGATTACATCGCCTCTGTGTTGAACGAAGCACTTCAGGTCGAACCGGACGAGAGCAGCGAGGTCGTTGGCGACGCATGAAAACAGACAGCGCTACTAATTCCCGTTACGGACGTGTCGCCTTGGTCGGTGCCGGCCCGGGCGACCCCGAGCTGATCACGCTCAAAGGTGCCAGGTTGCTGCGTGAAGCCGAGGTGGTGATTTACGACAACCTGGTCGACGAGCGTCTTCTCGACCTTGCTGCGCCCGACGCTGAACGCGTCTTTGTCGGCAAGATGACGAGTATGCACACGTTGCCACAAGAAGAGATCTCTACGTTGCTGGTAAGTAGGGCGCTGGCGGGAAAGTTCGTCGTTCGCCTCAAGGGGGGTGACCCTTTTGTTTTTGCGCGCGGCGGTGAAGAAATGGCGGCGCTGCTGGCCGCCGGCATTGCCGTCGAGATCGTTCCGGGCGTGACGGCGGCGATGGGCGCCGCAGCGAGTTTCGGCTTCCCGCTCACGCACCGGGACCTTGCGCAAAGCTGTGTTTTCGTCACCGGCCATCTCCAGGATAACAGTGTCGACCTCAACTGGCCGGCCCTGGCGCAAACGAACCAGACCATCGTCATTTACATGGGCATTACCGGTCTCGAAACCATTTCAGCCGGCTTGCAAGCCGCTGGCCTGGCCGGCGATACGCCAGCCGCGCTGATTTATCGCGCCACCTGGCCAGCAGAGAAAATTTACCCCTGCTCGCTGGCCACGCTGCCGGAAACGGCCCATAAATATGCCGTCAAGCCGCCGGCGCTGATCGTCATCGGTCAGGTGCTGACCATGATCAGCGCCGGTACATGATGCTGGCCAACGACACCCGCAACAACGCCACTCAAGCCCGGGAACGACGATGACGGATATTTTGCAGCAAGACAGTGATCGCGACAGCCGCCATCTCCTGCGCATGCAGCGCAAGAAAGCAGTGGTCGACGAAAAAATTGCTGCGGCTCAGGACGAGCGCGGCGTGCTGATGATCAATACCGGCAATGGCAAGGGCAAGTCCACGGCGGCCTTCGGTGTCGTTGCCCGTGCGCTCGGCCACGACATCAGGGTGGCTGTGATCCAGTTCGTCAAGGGGCGTTCCGACACCGGCGAAGAAGGGTTTTTCCGGCAGTTTGCACGGACCAATCCCGGCTGCCTGAACTGGCATGTCTCGGGCGAGGGCTTCACCTGGGAAACCAGCGACCGCGCGCGTGATGCTGCTGTCGCCTGCGCCGCCTGGGATGTCGCGTGCGGCTACCTGGCCGACCCGGCGATCGGCCTCATCGTGCTTGATGAATTTACCTATGCGCTCAAGTACGGCTGGCTCGACAGCGCACCGGTACTGGCCGCCTTGGCCGCCCGCCCGCCACTGCAGCATGTCATCATTACCGGGCGCGGTGCGTCTGAAGTGCTGATCGAAGCGGCCGATACGGTAACCGAAATGACATTGGTGAAACATGCCTTTAAGGCCGGCGTCAAAGCCATGCCCGGAGTGGAGTGGTAATGGCCTCCTGCCCGACGCTTTTTGTTGCCGCCCCGGCCTCCGGTCAGGGCAAGACCACCGTTGTCGCCGCGCTCGCCCGGTTGCATACACGGCAGGGGCGCAGGGTACGCGTCTTCAAATGCGGGCCGGACTTTCTCGATCCGCAGATCCACGCCATCGCCAGTGGTTCGCCGTGTTACAACGTCGATCTGTGGATGTGCGGCGAGGCCGACGCTGCATGGCGACTGTCGGCAGCGGCGGCAGACGCCGACCTGATTCTGGTCGAGGGCGTGATGGGACTGCACGATGGCCAACCGGCGGCCGTCGAACTCGCCGCGCGCCTTGGTCTGCCGATTCTCGTCGTGATCGACGGGTCGGCAATGGCTGCCAGTTTCGGTGCCATTGCCTACGGGCTAAAGCACTACCGGCCAGGCACCCAACTCACCGCTGCCTTTGCCAACCGGGTTGGCAGCGCTTACCACGCCGGCTTGCTGGAAAAGAGCCTCCCGCCCGACATCGCCTGGTACGGATACTTGCCGCGCGATGCTGACGCCGCGCTTCCGGAACGCCACCTTGGCCTGTTACCGGCCGCCGAAATCGTTAACCTCGAACAGCGTATCGAGCACATGGCCGACCTGCTGGCGACGACCGCGGCCGCGACTTTACCCCCCCCGGTGACCTTCGCCGAGACGGCAGTACCCGTCATCACGCCGCTGCTCACCGGAAAAACCATCGCCGTCGCCCGCGACGCCTCATTCTGCTTTATCTATCCTGCCAATCTCGACTGCCTGGCCGCACTCGGCGCTCGCGTCGAATTCTTCTCGCCGCTCGTCGATGAGGCGCTGCCCGCTTGTGATGCCGTCTGGCTACCCGGCGGCTACCCCGAATTGCATGCTGAAGTACTGGCCAATAATCGTAACCTGTGGGCCGCGCTCGCGTCCCACGTCGACGCCGGCAAGCCGCTTCTCGCCGAATGCGGCGGCATGATGGCGCTGTTCGATACGCTGGTCGACCTTGGTGGGCAGACCCATGCTATTGGAGGCTTGCTGCCAGGGCAGGTGAAAATGCAGAAACGCCTGGCCGCGCTTGGTCTGCAGGAGGTCGAATTGCCTGAAGGCAACTTGCGCGGCCATAGTTTTCACTACTCTCAAACCGAAACCCCGCTTGCCGCGCTTGCCCGAGCAAATCGGCCCGACGGCCGTCAAGGCGAGGCCGTTTATCGCCGC
>NZ_JAEUOI010000233.1 GCF_016790145.1 Propionivibrio sp.
GAAGCTTCGCGCTGAATCATGACAAATATGACATATAGCTAGCCGCGTGGCCAGAAAGTGATCACTGAAGCCGAAAAATCGTCCCCAGCGGACGAATGGGGCGGCGAAACAATTTGCAATCCTGACTTTTGCAAGAGGCTCGAGTGAGCAGACTACGCTTGCAAGCTATCTGCCAGCACCTAAGGCGAACTGCATTTTGGCCTGGCGAAGCGGCCAGAAGCCATACGCTTCCTCGCAGCAGCCAGGTAGTTCCTGCGGTGTGTTGATGTGATGCCATGGGATGAAGTGTGGCTGAGCTCTACGCACGGACTCGTGCCTCAATGGAAAGACAAGGCATGGCAATGGCACCCCTGAATGTATTGATCGATTCCCATGCTGAAAGTATTGGCACCGTCCTGGTTACCAATGACCAGGCGGTTCGTTTGGTGGGCAATCTGCGCGTGGAGGACTGGACTGAGGCGGATTTATGGATGCTGGTCTATGCTTGACAGCGTAAACTTCCGAAATAGGCCAACTCCAGGACTCGTGTACTGCGGGGAATGTGCTTATTCTCGGTTCGAAAGGTTTTTTACCCCAATGGCGCTACTAATGGCACTAGGTTTCAGTGCCAGTACAGGCGGCGCACCAGCAAAGCGGCCAAGCCCAGAATCATCATCGCAGTGCTGCCTGGCTCCGGCACTGCGGGCAGCACGCCGGCGGCGCCATAGAGGGTGCCGGAACCCGATATCACGCTGAATCCTGGCACCGGCTGTCCCGTTGCACCCAGAACCTCGATGCCGGTCATGCGCGCACTGCTGAGAAAAGATACGTCGCCCCCGCTGCCTGTAAGCAGGCCCACGCTGGACGAGGGTAGCGAAGCACCCCACAGACCGTAGGTCACGTCCAGCGCAGAGCCGAAGACGATCGGAACGTCGATCGAAAACGTGGTGCTGCCGCTGACCGTCAGGCCCGTGACCAAGTCGCCAGTCAGAGCCATGCCAGGCAAAGAAGCGACATACCCACCCGGCATGTAGTACGACACTGAACCGCGCGAGTTCTGGATCCGAAAGGCCAAGAAGTGCGGCCCGTTGCCCACCGAGTAAAAGAAACCCAACTGGCTATCCGTGCGCCCGAGGTTGAACAGCGAGCCGTCGACGGTGAAGGTGGGTCTGAATACGCCCGCGCCGCTGGCCCCACCGAAGGTTATGGTCTCGGTCTGCAAGCCGTAAGCCTGCGAACCCACCACTGTGAATGAGTCACTGCTGCCGCTGTAGCTGGCTGCGGCGCGCACGCCTAAGTCACCAAAACCCGCGCGGCCCTTCGCCGAACCGGTGAAGGCCCTCAAGTCACCAGGCGGCCCGAAGCTCACCGCGAGGGCGGCGGCCACGTTCACCACGCCGCTGGTGGCCACGGCTGATCGCGAATCGCTGCCGACGCCACACGCCCCCCCGTCGGTGGGTAGGCCGACCTGAAAGTTGCCCTGGAAGTAGGCCGTGCGAGGATCAGGTCCAAAGGTCGCGCAGGAAAAGCCCGGGCCCGCCGCGCCGAGCCGCGAAATGCCGGCCGCCGTGAGGCTGTAACTTTCGAGCGCCGGCGCGGCCTGTGCTGTTGTAAATGCGCAGCCTAAGGCAAGGATAATGGTCGAACCTGACAAGACACGCATCGAAGACCCCAAGCAGTAGCGGTGGATGCCGCAGCAGCAATATGCGCCACAAACCGGTCGAGCGCAAGTCTGTGGTCTCAGTCTGTGATCTTTGACGGATTGGCTTGTTTTGCTGCGGTGACCAAGGCTGGGTGTCAGCACGAGTAGAAGGCGGTTGGCAAAAAAAGCAAGTGTACCGACATTTCTTTTTTCCTCTGGGTCAATACGATTCTTGGCAATCTTAAAACAGCGATTAACGGAACGTATCATTCATTCGATTTCGAGAAGTATGGCAATCGTTATCTTGCCGAGATGCAATATCGATTCAATCGGCGCTTCGATCTGGCCGTTATCCTGCCTCGATTGCTGCGCGCTGCCGCAACCACCGGCAAGCGAACCGAGGTGTGGCTGAGGCTGGCTGAAGATCAGCGCTAATCAGGACCTTTTTTATCGTTCATTCGCTGGCGATTGTGGCCAATTGCTTGCGTCGTCATCCCGCATGAGCGCAATCGGCTCGCTGGAAGAAGCCACAACGGGCTTCGCAGGTGTGCGCGGGTTCGAAAATTGTGGCGGTCTATTTGGCGGTGAACCAAATGACGGGATGGTTTCCGTTGAAGAGGTCAGTGCCCCTTGGTTGTCAAATCAAAAACAAGTTCCTGTCATCCACACTCTGTTGCCCAACAGTCGATATCACTAAGAAACTGGCAGGAAACATTCTTGTAGCTCTTGCCGTCACTGTGGCCCGCTAGCGCTGACTCACGCCGATGGCAGCCGATAGTCATTGAACATCTTCCGGAGCTTCATCTTCTGCAGCTTGCCGGTGGCCGAATGAGGCAATTCATCAACAAAAACGACATCATCGGGAAGCCACCAGGTGGCCACCCTGCCCGTCATGAAGGCCAGCATCGACGCACGCGTGAGATCCTGGCCGGGCTTCCTGACGACGATCAGCAGCGGCCTCTCCTGCCATTTGGCATGCGCTACGCCGATCACCGCGGCTTCGGCAACGGCCGGGTGCGCAATCGCTGCATTCTCCAGCGCAATCGACGAGATCCATTCGCCACCGGACTTGATCACGTCTTTCGCGCGGTCGGTGATCTGCATGTAACCGTCGGCGTCGATGCTCGCCACGTCGCCGGTGTCAAAAAAGCCCTCGGCATCGAGAGTCGGACTGCCCTCGTCGCGGAAGTAGACGCCAGCGATCCACGGCCCCCGCACCAGCAGGTGGCCGGACGCCATGCCGTTGTGCGGCAGGCTGACACCCTCGTCATCGACAATCTTCATCTCGACGCCATAGACGGCGCGGCCCTGCTTTTCCTGGATGCTCAGGCGCTGCTCCAGCGTGCAGCCGCTGTGCCTGGGTAGCAGATTGCAGACCGTACCCAATGGTGACATCTCGGTCATTCCCCAGGCATGAACGACGAAAGCACCGAAGTCCGTCTCGAAGCGTTCGCTCATCGCTCGCGGTGCCGACGAACCGCCGATGACCACGCGGCGGAGGCATAATTCGTCCTTCGGCTTCAATCCCTTGCTGTCGACGTGCTGCAAGAGCATCAGCCAGACGGTGGGCACGCCGAGCGCCAGCGTTACCTTCTCGTCGCGCATCAATTCGTAGACGCTCCTGCCGTCAAGGGCCGGGCCAGGCATCACCAGCCTGGCGCCGGACATGGCCCCGGCGTAGGGCATGCCCCAGGCATTGACATGAAACATCGGCACGACCAGAAGAACGGTTTCGCTGGCGCCGATGGCCAGTCCATCGACCGAGCACGCCGCCCAGGAGTGGAGCACCGAGGAGCGATGCGAGTAGAGTACGCCCTTGGGATTGCCGGTGGTTCCCGAGGTATAGCACAGCGAGGACGCCGTCGTCTCGTCGAACCGGGGCCATGCGTAGTCGCTCGCCTGGGCGCCAAGCAGATCCTCGTAACACAGCAGGCCGGGAATGCTGCAATCCGGCAGGTGCGCGCGCTCGGTCATCACCACGAAGCCGCACACGGTGGTCATCTTACTGGCCAGCGCCTCGACCAGCGGTACGAAGCTCAAGTCGAAAAAAAGAATCCGATCCTCGGCGTGGTTGACGATGTACTCGATCTGCTCGGGGAACAGACGCGGATTGATGGTATGCAGCACCGCTCCCATACCCGACACGCCGTAGTACAACTCCATATGCCGATAACCATTCCAGGCCAGCGTTGCGATTCGATCGCCCGCGGCTACACCCAGAGCAGTCAGTGCATTGGCCACTTGCTTCGCGCGGCGGTGGATGTCGGCATAGGTGCAGCGATGCAGCGGCCCCTCGCTGGTGCGCGAGACGATCTCGGCGTCAGGGTGAAAACTGGCTGCGTGTTCGAGCAGCGACGAAATCAGCAGCGGTCTGTCCTGCATCAATCCTTTCAGCATCGAAGACCTCCTCGTCCTTGTGGTGATAGCCGCCTAGAGTGATTTCAGTGCGCGCAGCAGTTCATCGGTGTAGGCGGTGAAGCGATGCACGTCCGCGTGTGCGGCACCGGCAATTCGCAGCAGCCGTGCCTGCGGCGCCACTGCCAGCAGCTCTTCGCTGTGCCGGATCGGGATCAGCGCATCGTCCTCGCCATGCACAAGCAAAAGGGCACCATGCACCCGCCCGGCGTCCCGGCAGGTCTCAAGCGGGTACCTCAGCAGCAGACTGGGCAACAGCGGATAGTGATCGCCCATGAGTTCGCCCATGGTGCAGTACGGCGAAACCAGGATCGTCAGATTGGGCTGCACCTCGGCCGCCAGACCGGCAGCGAGCGCCGTGCCCAGCGAACGTCCGTAAATCACTTTCCGTTTGCCGGCGTATTGCGGCGCAAGCGTCCGCCATGCGGCAAGCACGTCGTTGCGAAGCTGTTCTTCGCTTTCGATGCGGCCACCGCTCTTGCCGTAACTGCGATAGTCGAGCATGAAGAGATCGTAGCTGGCCGCGCGATAGAAGTCGGTGTTGGTGAACCACGTTTCCAGATTGCCGGTATTTCCGTGCAGGAAGAACACCACGCCGCGGGGATGTGGCAGTTGTAAATGCAGCGCCGAGAGCGTTGCGCCGCCAACGTCTATGCTGACCTCGTGCACGTCGTCGAGAACGTAGTGGTGGGCCGCTGGCAGCGGGTCGGGCTGGAAGATCAGCAGTTCCTGATAGCGGTACACCCAGGCCAGCACCGCCAGATAGCCACCGCCGACGATCACGGCAGCAAGGATTGCGGCCCGCCGCCACCAGGATCGCGGCGGGGCAATCGGGCGGGCAGCGGCTAGCGTGTCCATGCGCGGATCGGCGCCGGATCAGCCGACCTGCCGGAAGCGGTGAATCAATGGCGCCTGTGCCAAAAAATCGCCCGCACGCGCCATTGCCGCAGCAACGTGCGGCGTTGCCAGGTGCGCGTCGGCCGCCGCCTGATCCGCCCACTGCTCGACGGTCACAAACTCGAGCGGACGATCCTCATTCTCGAACAACTCGTAACTCACGCAGCCGGATTCGCCACGGCTTGGCGCAATCAAAGCCTGCAGAACCTCGCGCAGCTTCGCTTCACAAGCTTCCCGGGCTGAAATCCGGGCCATGATTCTGACCATCCTTTTCTCCTTTCTTTCTCTCGTCACAGCGGATCAATTCGCGCCCGACAAACATGTTACGCACTACCGGCCTTTCCGGATGCACCGGGGGCGGCGGGACAGTGGCGGAAACCTGCCAGGCTCCTTGCCTTGAACCGGATCGGCACCTTCTAGCGATCAGCCTGAGGTGGCCCGAGCGCTTCGATGCGGTAGCCCTGCGGATAATCGGCCCTCGGGATCTGCGTCCGCAGTTTCGCACGTCGGCGCTGCGGCAGCCAGCGCAGCGCCCGTGCCCGAAGACGCAACGCGCTTTCAGCGCTACATACCAGCCAGCGCGGGGCTGGCCGCAAGTCGAATGCGACGAGCAGCGGTGGATCGAGCAGCGCGTGAATGCTGCTGCGCACGAGCGGGCGCAACAGCGCCGGAAACCAGCCGGCAAACAGTTCGCGCGTGGCCAGCGCAACGCACCGGTTGGCCTCCGTAAAGCGGAAGTTCGCCGCTTCATAGGCGCGGCTGAAAGCTTCGAACTCGTTGAAACTCTCGGGCAGGTCGCGGATCAGCATGCGTTCGCCGACCTGCCGCCAGAACCAGAACCAGGCCAGTTTCTCAGTCTCGCTCATCGCTCGCCAGCCAAAGCGCTCGTTCCAGCGGATCGGCTCGAAGACGAAGGTCGACAGCACATACAGGAAGTCTTCGTTGGCAATGCGAAAGCGCGCGTGCAAGGCATTCATGCGCGCAATGGCACTGGACCCGCGCGGACTGTCGAAACCATGCTCGATGATTTCACTGACGATCAGATCGGTATCGTCGTAGCGTTTGCGGGTACGCGTCTCGAATTCGCCGGTACTGTGCAGCAGGCCACCGATGCGCGTCGAGGCAAACGTTCGGAAGAGCGCGAGTTCGAGCGCGCGCGTCGTATCCCAGGGGAAGGCCATGGTCGCCAGATGGCGCACGATGTCCTGGCAATCGCGTTGTGGATCAGGTGTCGAGGGGCTGGTCATTGGCTTCCTTTCCCGTACCTGCTGGTCTACGTAAAACCCTCGCTATCGGATGCAGGACTGCGCCAGACAATTGCGCCCGAAGGCCGTGGCTTCAACTCGCGACTCAGCGGGCCATGCTTGACAGACAGGCAACAGCCGAACCACATATACCAAACGCCGGATGATGAACCACCGTCGGCTTCTCAGAGGCAGCGACCCGTCGGATTCCATGACCAAAAAATATCGACCCAACGACTCCATGATCTGGCCAATGCTTTTTGTTGGGCCGCTCTTCTTCGCATTGCATGCGCTCAACCGTTACCAGCAAGAATCCTGTGGCGATTAGTCGAAGCGGCTGCTTAAAGAAAATGGCTACTAAGGGAGATAGTAATTACAAATGTACCTGTTCTGGATGGATCGTTATATCCCACCAGGGCAAGGTGACAGAGCGTAGCAGGCGTTGTTCAAGTTCCGTTTTTGCGTTACCACAAACCTTCACGCCTTTCTCATAGAGGGCATCCAGCAACCGCACCACCGTGCGCGTCCTCTTCCAGAAGAAATTCTCAGCCCGATGGAGTACGGTGCCCACCGTGCTCAACAGATAGCCATTCCACGACTTCTCCAATCCCGCCCAATAGCGCTCGATGGCGTTGTATTTGCTGTGATACGGCGGGTAGTAGATCAGACGTACGCAAAGCCCTGACGTATCGGCAAATTCCGTCATACGCAGGAGGAATTGACTACGATGCCCGTTGCATTCCGGTCCGTTATCCAGATTGATGACCAACTGTTTGACACCGGACAGAGCCTGTTTCCGTTCCTCCCACCAAAGAAAAATACCGTCAGCCATGAAGTCGCTGGTCTTGTAATGGGTGCCAAAAAACAAGAACGATTTGCCGGTGACCGGCTCCAGAATGCCGCCAGGCACCAATTTTTCCTTGGGGCACATATCATGATCCAAGGCGTTGACCGCTACGATCCCGCGTGAACGCCCACCTCTTGAGTATTCGCCAACATGGATGACCGCCTTGGTGTCCATGCTGATTCTCAAGGTTTCTGGGGCCGCATCGGCCAGCGCGTTCACGTACCAGACATTTTCAAAGAGGGCATCGGTTTCTGCTGTTTTTTTTGTACCTTGGTTTTGGCCACCGTGCGCAATCGGTATTCTTGACGCATCAGGATGTTGGAAATCGTACGCACGGTCGGTAAGGATTCCGCTGCCCACCCCTTCTCCAGGAGAGCGCCGTACACTGCGTTTGCCGTCATGTTCGTATACAGCAAGGTGGTACGCAGACTGGATTCGGTTTCACTTTGCGGCTCCATGATGGCCTGTATGTCGGCCAGCAGCTTAGGGTTCTTCTCTTCTGTTTTGGGTTTGACTCGCGCGGAGATGTCATTTACGCAGGCAATGCCGGTTTGGAATTCGTTGATGCCCATTTCAACAGCGGTTCGACTCCAACCAAAGACACTCTCTGCAATCCGATGCTTGCCATCGAGCAGCAATAGCGTGACATCGCCCATCGCACAACGTCGCGCGGGCCAAGGAATCAAATCAACCAAACGCGAGATTAGTCCCACCATTTCGGCGGACACGCCATTGCGTGCCAGTGTAGTCGTCTTCATGCGCATCACCTCCATTCATGCGGTATGAAAACATTATAACTGGTATATCAGTAATTACTATCTCCCTAAGCGATGTGTCAGTCGGGAATTTCAGCGTAGCCCTCTTGATTTGCAGAAACGGCTGAATTGGCGGCACATCCCCGACGTGAACCCGAGATGCATACTCAAATATGGCTTGTCGCAGTCCCTCAAACGTGGGGTCTGCCTTTATCCAGGTAAAACACTTGGCAAGCCGGTCTTTGTCGGTGGAATCCGCATATCGGTGGGCGTCGCTGCAATCGAGCAATCGGTCATTCACCCCGCTAGCTGTTAGCGAATTTTTCGCTTTGCCCCATTCCGCTGCCGTTGCGGAAGAAATGAAGACTAGGTCGGTGCTATTGATGATGGTCTTCTTGTCGGCAATCGACTGGTCGTTCCATTTGATGTCAGCCCACTCCGTTTTTCCAACAGCCGTCAGCGTTTTGCCGGCGAAGTAATGGGACTTCAGCACTTCCTGAATCGCACTGAGACTGAGGCAGAGATTGTTGAACCCTTCTATAGCAGGGTCATAAAACTTCGCGCGTTCCTCGACAGGCACACTTTCGATAATTTGCCGCCCAAGGTCTTCGATACTTTGCCGTGTTGGAACCGCAGCCCAATTGCCCGAAGTCCGCAGCGAGTCGAACTCCGGGGTCAGAACATACTTGCTGCACAGCGCGCTTAGAAACTGGCTCTCAATGATCTCTGGCTTAATCTCGTCCGAAAAAATAACGTGGTAATTCACGCGACTTAACCCGCTCTTGCTCCCTCCAAACTTATCGAGGCGGAGTTCAATCACGGGAAGCAGCAAGTCGATGTTTGGCAATTTCCCCTCTGCTTTCGCAGCTAAAACCTTCTTGTAGCCGTCCAAGAAGATTTAATCATTGATCCCAAGCACCTTGAACTCAGGCGGAAGCTC
>NZ_JAEUOI010000238.1 GCF_016790145.1 Propionivibrio sp.
CATCAGTTCCTGAGGAATTTCCCACAGTTCGGCAAAGCGCTGGTTGTAGCCGCGAACATTCCCATCGGTGTCAGTCACCAGAATGCCGTCGGCTGTTGATTCGAATGTCGCGCGCAATTCAGCGAGCAGGTTTTCCAGTTCCTGCTCTATCCGACGTTGCTCCGCCTTGTTGGAGATGGCGACCAGATAGACCAGGATATCTGCCGATAGTCTGACCTGGCTTACTCGGCGTTCAATCGGGATGGTGCATCCATCTTTGAGCAGCAGAAGGGTATCGGAATAGATGTTATCGCTCAGTCCGGCGGCAACGTCTTCCCAGAAAAACTGGTCTTCCGGTGTGGCGGCCAGTTCAATGACGGCTCTGCCGACCAGTTCATCGGGTTCCATGCTGAGCATTGATGCAGCGACCCGATTGGCGGCGACGATGCGCAGCGTCAGGGGATCGACCAGCCAGACGGCTTCGATCATCCCGTCGAGCAGCGATTGCCAGCGCTCGACATTCATGACGTGTCATCCCCCCCGGCCAGGTTGCTTGCACGCTCGAAGAAGTAGCAGACATGCTGCCGGGGCGACAGATAGTCCAGCACCTGGCGCGGCAACTGCACCGGTTTGATACTGCGCCTGACCCCCAGATTCGCCTGCCGTTCGAGGTCAACGACCAGTGCTTCCTCCTTGGGAATTTGCGGGTCGAAAATGATCAGGCGCGGTTTCAGCGGACGGGATGAATTGACCGAGACCACCATAGCGTAACTTTCATCGCTCAGTTGTACCACCGATCCTGGGGGATAGACCCCCATCATGCGAATGAAGACGCTCATCGTCTGGCCGTCAAAGCGGCCCTTGAGCCGGCTGAAAATCGTAGATAAAGCCTCATGAGGTGTTTGTGCCGCTGCCGGGTTGCCGGGATTGCACAGATTGTCATACTGGTTGGTCAGGGCAAGGATGCGCGACAGTGGCGAAATCTGCTCGCCGGACAGACGCATCGGGAAGCCGCTCCCGTTGGCCGCTTCATGGTGCTGGGCGATGCACAGAAGGGCCGCGCTGGAAAGTTCCATTTTTTTCCCGAGAGCGATCCCGTGTTTCACATGTTCCTGGTAGAGTTTCTTCTCGGCACTGGAGTACTGTTCGTCATCCCAGCGCAGGCGGTTGGGCAGTTCCTGCTTGCCGATGTCGTGCAGGAGCGCTCCGATACCGAGTTCCTGCAAGTCGGCTTCGCCCAGCCCGCAAGCCTTGCCCAGCAGAAGGGAGAGCACCAGCACATTGACCGAGTGCTGAGAGGCGCGATCCCCGATCTGCTCCGACAACAACCGGATGCTGCTTTCTTCAAGCCCCTGAAGCTGCTTTAATACGTCTTCAACCAGTACCTGCGATTGGGAACGTGATTTATCAGGCGCGGAATTGGCCTGCTCCAGCAACTGCTTGTAACTTTTGGAGGCCTGAATATATTGTCGTTCGCACATTTTCAGGCTGGCATTCTGCTCGCCCAGTAACTCTTTGCGCCTTTGCCGTTCCATTTCCTGCGGCGAAACAGGTTCTGGCGGTGTCTCGCATACTTCAACCGGTGCCGGCTCCGGGTCGCTTTTTTCCGGCGAATAGCGAATACGCTCGATACCCAGCGTGCGAATTGTGGCGATCTGCGCTGGCGAATGCAGCTTGAAACTGTTCAAGGGGAAGGGATGAGACATCCATCCAAGGTCAATATGAACAAATAGGCCGATTCGCAAATCGGCGACATCAATGAATTGTGCTTGGGGATCCGTCATTTTCTTGGTGTAAGGTGTGAGTTAATTCATCTCTGGACACAAGCATAAATCATATTTTGCCTGGTGTCGCCTTCCCGGAAGGCCCAGGTGAGGGCGAACAGGACTTTGGCATCTCGATTTGAGCGTGTCCTTGTTTTAACCTGGTATTTTTTGACTTGTTCGACGCGCCTTGCAGGGCAGTAGCTGAAAACCATGTCCTGTCAAGGTTTTCTCCTGTAGTCCAAAAGTACTATTGACTAAAAGAATCGAATGGCTAGTATTTGCCCACTTGCGGATGGTTTTCCGTCTAACCTGTGATCTTGAGGAGTGGTAATGAAGAAATTGGTAGCAATTGCAACGGCGAGTCTTTTTCTTGCCGGAACAGCCCAGGCGGCCAGCTACACATTGACGTTTGACCAAGCATTGGCGTGTGATGTCCCTACGTGCGGTAGCGGGAACCTTTTATCTCAAAACTACGGCGATGTCGCCGGGATCGTTGACATCACATACGTTAATGTAAACTCTACTACTCCTCTTGGTCTCGTGTGGTGGGATATCAATTACAACGACCTCAAGGGGGTCGCTTGGGCGAATGGTAGTGATGCAAGTTCGCATGCTCGTATCGAGATCAAGCCATCGAATGATGGTGATAGTGTTGTTCTTAACAGCATGGATTTCGGTGCGTATATTGATACCACCCGTGGAACGAATATTCGTGTTACGGCAATTGGCGGTGGCGCTACGCTGTTTTCCTATACCGGCGACGTTGGTTCAGGCAGCACCACTCACAATACGTTTTCCCCTAATGTGAGCTCGCCAACGGGCTTGTGGATTGATTGGTACGATTCCGCGTACAACGTCGGTATCGATAACGTCAATTTCAGTATTACTGCGGTTCCCGAGCCCGAAACCTATGCCATGTTGATGGCGGGTTTGGGGCTGCTCGGTTTTACAGCGCGGCGACGCAAGCAAAAGTTGCTCGTCTGAGATCAAGAGTTTTAAGGAAAACGGGAGCTTCGGCTCCCGTTTTTTAATTTCTACCCTGGGCGCATGAGTTTGTGCAAGCCGGCCTGTGGGGAATCGGGCAGAATGGCGCATTCCCTGACCCCGGTCGATTCCGGTATTTTCCCCAGACCTGCCGATGCGTTATCTTGCCTTGCTGTTCGCTGTCGTCCTTTCCTGCCCGTGCTGGGCGGACAAGTGCGATCAGTTGCCGAAGCCCTCTGTGACAGTAAAGCGACTTGATACGCGCGTCACCGTCAATACACAGCACGGCTACAAGGTGCTCAATCATCTGGGTTCGGCACTGGCGCGTCCCGGCAACCAGATTCTGGGGCTTACCCGCGTTAACGACGTCGCGCACTTCGCGAGCAGCACGCCGCTCCATGTGGACCGATCGGGTCGCTGGGAGTGCGCCAGCCCGCAACTTACCCTGACGCTCGGTTTCAATCCTATGACGGTCTATGTTGCGAAAGAGTTTCCCGAAGGCGGTTGTGCCTACAAGGAGATTTATCAGCACGAGCTACGCCACGTCAAAGCCTACCAGGCACACCTCTCCACTATCGAGAACGAGCTGAGCGAATCGCTGAACCGCCGCTTCGCTACCGGAGGCGCCTGGCGTGGCCCGGTGGGTCAGACGCGTGCCGATCTGCAACGTGAGCTGGATGAACGCTGGCTGCCCTACATCCAGCGCGAATTTGCTCACGCCGATGAAGCACAGGCTCTCATCGACACACCTGAGGAATACGCCCGTGTGGCGAATGCCTGCAATGGTGAAATCAGGAAGCGCACCCGCTGAACCGCAATCTGCCCAGACTATTCGCCGGACTTTTCCAGGGCAAGCTGCGTTACAACTTCATGCAGGATGGCATCAAGGTATTCTTCGCGCACGGCGGTTTCGCCAAAGCCCAGTCGCCTCCTCAGGCCATCGGCCAGGTAATCGATGCCGTAACAGTCGATGCCGTGAATCGAAATACCCTCTGGCACCGCATGCTGCACTGAATCGAGAAGCCTGTATTCCGTCTCAAGCGAGAGTGACGGCAAACTGCCGAAATCGTCCGCCTCCAGCCATCCCATCCTGCCGAGACCGGCGATAGACCTAAGTCGCTTCGGGATGATGCGAAAGAACATGAAATCGAGTTGCAGATACTGTTCGGCATCGGGCAGGTAACGCAGATAACGTGCCTGCAACAGATCTCCCGGCTCGAATGCTTCGGCATCGCCGATCAGGGTCAGGCGAGCGGCTGTCTGGACGTTGTCACAGTTCGGTTCAAGCAGCGAAAGACTCAGACGCGGGTCGGCGAGCAGGTTCCTGGTATGTTCGGCGAGGGCGCTGACCAGGAGCAGCGGCCGGTGGCATTCGTCGAGCACATTGGGGATGACCGTCGCGTAAGGATAACCGGGCAAGCGGTTAGATTGCGTGGCCAGCGTGCCGTACGTGGCGCCGTGCAACAAATCGATCACCGGTTCGACAGCCGGTTTCATCCGCGCACTACTCCGGTAGCTGGACGCGGCCCTGCGCGTCAAGCGGAAAGAAGGGATTGCAGCAGACCTCCCACAAAAAGCCGTCGGGATCGGCGAAGTAACCTCGGAAACCGCCCCAGGATACCTTTTCGGCGGGGCGCGCCAGGCGTGCACCGGCAGCGAGGGCCTGCTCCAGGATTTTGCTCACCGCGTCTTCGGTCTCGACATTGTGCGCCAGCGTAAATCCCTGAAAGCCGGAACCTGACGACGGGACATTCGCATCCTCGGCCAGCGCATCCCGCTGAAACAATCCGAACGCCACTGACCCGGCCCTGAAGAATGCAATTTCCGGCTTGCTGGCTGAAGATTCCGTCCACCCGAGCGCTCTGTAAAACGCCCGGCTTCGTGCCAGATCGGCAACGCCCAATGTAATAAAGCTGATGTTCTGCTGCATGGCGGCTCCTGCATTGATTGACTAACAAGTTCAAGGTTTCGGTTTTTCTGGCGGAACCCTGGCCGGACTTTGCAGTTCCCGGGATTTTTTTTCAAGTGCGATGGCCTCACGAATTTTCGACGAGTCCTTGCTGCGCAGGCCTTCGGCCAGCGAGCGCGAAGCGTTCCGGCGCAACTCGGCATAATCGCGCAGCATTTCCAGTGTCTTGGCCGAGGGCAAGGCCGGATTGATCGGAAATAGTGACAGGTGTTCGAAACTCTCTTCGTAACGATCGCCGATCGCCGTATCGATGCGACCGGCCAGTTCATCAAATGAAACGCCGCCGCGCTTGCTGTCGTTCAGGATATTTTGCCAGGCTTGCCTGATCGCCGCGTCGTCCCTTAAAAACTCGCTGACTTCCTTGCGCGCCAGTGCTTCTTCACTCCAGAGCCAGGCCGGTGCGGGAATCTGGCTGATCAGCAGTAGCAAGGCCAGGGCAAACACCGCAGCGGCGCGCGCGCGCGGGCGCCAGGGCAATGTCTGTCCTGCTTCGAGCGCACGCGCCAGAACAACACCGCTGAGCAGGCCCGTCAGAAATCCGCCGACATGCGCTGCGTTGTCGATTCCGGGAATCAGCAGACCGAGCACGATGGTGAGCGCTGCAAAACCCGACGCTCCCCAGAACAGCCAACGGAACTCGCGCGGCTGCAGTTGCCGCCGTTCGCGCCACACACAAACCAGCAGGGCACCATAGACGCCAAAGATTGCGCCGGACGCGCCGCCGGATATGGCCTGGCCGTGATGGCTGACCAGCGAAAGCAGGTTGCCGGTGATCCCGCTGATAAAATAGATCGCTGCGAAACGCAAGTGCCCATACATGCGCTCGACCAGTTGGCCGCCGTCCCACAGGGCCCACATGTTCATCACAAGATGCAGCACACCAAAGTGCAGAAAGAGGGCACTGCCCAGCCGCCACCATTCGCCATCCTGAGTGGCCGGGCCGAAATTCGCCCCCCACGCCAGTTGAACGGAGTTGGACGAATGCCACAACCCGGCACCGCTGGCGAGCATCGCCAGGAAAACCAGGAGATTGACGCCAATCAGCCACTGCGTGACCCGCACCCGCGGTACACGCTGGAGAAGCAGGTCATGGAGCGGAGGAATGGAAGAGTGCTCGGACATAGACAAGAATTGAATGAAGAGACGCTATTATGCGCGAGGATGAAGTTAACTATCGTTTCACCCATGAGGACATCGTTTGAATTTTATTGCCCGATCCCGTTTTTTCCGACTGGCTTTGTGCCTGCTGATCGCGCTTCTCACCGCTCCGCTTGCGTACAGCTCACCTCTCGTTGCGTCGGCGCAGATCCTGCTGCCGCGGACCGGCATCAGCGCCGATGAACTCGCCCTCATCATCAACGACGATGACCCGCTTTCGCGGCAGATCGGCGAGTACTACCAGAAAGCTCGCCAGATTCCGGCCACCAACCTGATTCACGTGCATTTCCCGCCCGGGCGCAGTGCGCTCGGCAAGGATGAATTTGCGCAACTGAAAACGGAAATCGAGCGCGCCACACCGGCGCATATTCAGGCCTACGCGGTGGCCTGGAGCATTCCCTACCGGGTCGGCTGCATGTCGATGACTTCCGCGCTGGCCTTTGGTTTCAACGAGGACTATTGCTCGACCAACTGCGGCCAGACGGCGCCCAGCCCGTATTTCAACTCGCCCAGCCAGTACCCGGCCAGCGAGCACAAAATGCGGCCGGCGATGATGCTGGCCGGCAGCAGTTTCGAGCAGGTCAAGGCGCTGATCGACCGCGGTATCGCTGCCGACCAGAGTTTCCCTGCCGGCCGCGCCTATCTGCTGAGCACGCCGGACAAGGCACGAAGCGTCCGCGCCGCGTATTTCGAACTGACGGCAAGGGAACTGGCCGGCGTATTCCCGATTGAGATACTCGAAACCGGGGCCATTGAAGATCGCCACGACGTACTCTTCTACTTCACCGGTCTGCCGCAAGTTCCGCAACTCAAAACCCTCGACTTTCTGCCGGGGGCGCTGGCCGATCATCTGACTTCCTTCGGTGGTCAGCTCACCGATTCAAGCCAGATGAGCAGCCTGCGCTGGCTCGAAGCCGGCGCCACGGCCAGCTATGGAACCGTGGTGGAACCCTGCAATCACCCGCAGAAATTCCCTTTCCCGGCGGTCGCCATGTTCCATTACGCGAGCGGTGCCAGCGCCATCGAAGCCTACTGGAAGAGTGTCGCCTGGCCGGGCGAAGGCGTGTTCGTCGGAGAACCGCTGGCGCGTCCGTTCGCCCCGAAACTCAAGGAAGTCCGGCCCGGCCAGTTTGAACTGAAAATTTTATCCCCGCGCGAAGGGCGGCTGCGCATCGAACGATCCCTCTCCGCAATCGGCCCCTTTACCCCGACAGCCGGGCAGCAGCCCATCCACCGCGGCCTCAATCTGCTCCGTTTTTCGCTTCCGGAAAATGCCAGCGGCTATTTCCGCCTGCAATTTTCCCTGCGCAATGAGGCGGCAAGACCATGAAGTTGCTTTCCCCCGGCGCCAAAATAAAACCAGGGAAACCATTCCCCTGACAACAAACTGCAACATTGCGCTGGTAGAGTTGGAGATCTTCATACTATTTTTCCAGGATCCCAGTCCATGTTCCTGCACGAGCTTCGCCGTCATCCCCGCTTTCCCTTTCACTCGAAAGGTGAACTTCGACTGAAGTTCATGGCCTACCGTGGCGAGCTGATCGATATATCGCTGTTCGGCGCCTTGTTCGAGCCCAGGCTGTTTGAACTCAATATCAAACCGGGTGAAAGCTGTTCGCTCGAAATTCTGCACCTGAACGAGGATTCGCTTATTGCCGTCAAAGGGGAAGTCGCTCATGTCAATAATAACCTGATTGGCATCTGCTTCGCCCCGCTGGAAAAGGAGTGCCAGAACAAACTCAGGCAAATCGGCATGCTCAATCTGGCGCCTCCTTGCCTGCTCAACAGAGAGCTCCCCGCGTTGTTCCAGGCCTGGCGGGGGTAGGCCGGTGTGTGTCCGGATTGACCGCGTTTTACCTCAGCGATGGTCCCGTATCGGTTCAGCCGATATAAGTGATGCCCGTCTGCTCGGGCGTTGAGCAGAGCCGATTCCGGTTTTCCAAAAGCTTTTACGATCATCCCCAAAAAAAAACGGGAGCCGAAGCTCCCGCTAAAGTTGCGCCTTTAGTGCATCAGGCCGACAGGTTTTTTCTGCGACGCGACATGAAGCCGAGCAAACCCAAACCGGCCAGCATCAGCGCATAGCTTTCGGGCTCAGGTACCGGGGCAAGAGTCAGTCCCAGGGTAGTGCCGCTGATCGAGAACTTGGCTGTTTCGCCGGCGGGCAGGTTGCTCAAATAGAAGTCGCTGGTATCGACTCCTGCCATTGCGGCGCCATTCCAGTTGAAAAGCGTGTAGCGGGTTCCAGTAAGGAAATCGGGACCCGTCTTGAGGTTCACCGCAACCCCGTGATCATTGCTGCCCGTGAACAGGCCACCGGAGACAAGAATCAGGTCGGACTGCGTGCCGAGATCAAAGTCCAGAACCGAGCCATCCTTGAGCGTCAGACCGCCGGCGAAGGTCAGCGTGCCGGGGCTGTTGCCGGGGGCAAGGTGGGCGCCGGACTCCAGCGAAACGCCACGGTTGAACACCCCGCTGCCGCCCACGGCTCCACCGCCAAGAACGGTCACAGCGCCGCTGCCGGCGCCGCCGCCGATGACGCCGTTGTTCACCAGTTGCGCCCCGTTGCCGACCTCGATCGACGACGAATTGTCAATCGAGCCGCCGGCCGCCACCACCAGCGTGCCGCCGCCGATGCGCGTGGCGCCCGCGTAGTCATTCTGCGCTGTGAAAGTGACCGTGCCATTGCCGGCCGCGATGGTCATCAGCGGCTGGTTGGCGGCCGTCTGCAGGACGCCATCTTTCCACTTGACCTGGATCGTCGAACCCTTGTTGATGTCGACCGAGGCAAAGTTGCTGATGCGGCCGTTCACGGTCTGGCCGGCTACGGTGTCGATGTAGAGGCTATTTTTTGAGAGCGCAGACGGCGTGATGTCGCCCTGCACGGTGGAGTCGTCAAGCAGATACATCTTGTATTTATTGGTATCGATGGCCAGGCCGTTCTTCAGCGAGGCGCCGGCCCAGGTCTCGGTGTTGTTGCCGGCCACCAGATAGCTCACCGCCGTTCCATTGCCGTCGTACTTGGCGTAGTCGGTCAGCGCGCGCCCGTACTGGTCCTTGTAGACCTCGGACTTGGCCAGCGCCGTGCCGTTGGCCACCGCGGCGTAGAACGACAGGGGCGCCGCGATCAGGTTGGCGTCGGCCTTGCCGCTGTCCACGACCGATCCCGACTTGCTGTTGTCGAACACCACTCGATTGCGCAGGAAATCGGCCCAGTAGAACTCAACAAAGTTGATGTCGGTCGCTCCGTTAACAAAAGCGTTACCCTTGGAGTATCCCTTGACGCCGCCGATTATGCCGTCGGCCATGCCCCAGGTCACGGCCCGGTAGTCGTCGTTGGTCATGCTCACCTTGCCCGGCACCGTCGGCATGGCCTGCACGCTCGGCAACACGGGCTGCAGGCTCGCGAAATTCGGTTCGCCAGACCGCGTTAGTTGATTGCCATTGGGACCGTAGAGCAGAGCGTTGTTGGCCGTCTGCCGCGCTGTCCACCATGCATCGGTTGGGGCTGCCGGGCTGGCCGGAACGAAATAGTTCTGGCCGGCGACGATGTGGCCAAGCACGACATGGCCCATGCCAGGCACCATCTCGCGCGCCGCAGTGTTGGCGGCGAGGTAGCCGGCGGTGGTGTGGTGTCCGTCGGTGATGTAAGCGTTGCCATCAGTGCCGACCAGGATAGGCAGATCCTTGCTCTTCCAGAAGCCGACGAGGTTGGTGCTGCTGCTCTGCGTTCCGTAGTCATAAACGGTATTGCTGCCGACGGTCGTCGATGCAACCTGGCTGAAATTCAACGACTCGGAGAACTTGGCCTTGTAATCGACTTCGCGGAAACCGAGCGAGCGTTGGGTAGCTCGCAGACTTGTATTGGCGGCGACGTTGTCGGCGTTTAGCCAGACGTAGATGTCGGTACCCGGCTGAGCGCCAGCCAGTTCCGTCGCTACCGTGGTGAAGTCGCGGTACAGCGTCCCGTTGACCTTGATCTGGGTTTCCGCGTGTGCGGCGGACAGTGACAAAACCATCGACGCAAAAGCCATGGCAATCGGTGTTAATTTGGAACGGTGCCTCATTGTAGGTCTCCCATAACGTGGTCATTTTATTCAATGTTTCTAAAATATATATGGGGTTTATTACAGGACGATGAATGCGCAGTCATCCGTTCAACCTACACAGCCCGACTCAACGGTGGCAAGGGTTAAATAGTTTTTGATCGTAAACTTCTCACCCCCAACAACAGCAACGGATTCAGCCGTTTTTCCTACGCCGAATAATTGCCAGCGGAAGCGAAAAACGAGGCGAGAAGAACGCAAATACTGGGCTGGCGGCCCAAATCGGAGGAAATCTTCGCGTTAGATACGGCGCTGGATCTGTGGCAAAAAATCTTCATTGCATTCCGAAATGCCTGGCCTCTGTAGACCATAGGCATTATAATTACAGCTACCGCAAGACAAGCTCATGCGACTTTTCCGGAGACCGGCGATGCGAGTTGTCCAAAATAGCCAGATGCACTTTGGTGAAGTCGACATTTCCAAGATAGTTTTC
>NZ_JAEUOI010000037.1 GCF_016790145.1 Propionivibrio sp.
GTGAACGGCGCGGTTTCCCGGGAGATGTCCTCGGTCAACCAGCGCCTCTTCAACAACGTCTACTTCCGCGCCGTCGACGCGCTGCTCCTGCTCGCCAGCTATCGACTCTCCACCCTGCTCGAATGGCTGCCCTGGCTGGCGGTATTCGTCTTAGCTGCAGTCTTCGACGGCGGATTCGCGCGGCTCATCAAGGCCAAGGAATTCCTGCAGCAGGATCCCGAGATGTTCGCGCTGTACGCCAGCCTGGGGATCATAATCCTCTGCGCAACGGTCATCGGCTTCGTGCTGCCGGTGGCGCTGCATCCGCTGGTGCTCCCGTGCGTGCCATTAGTGGTCGGCGTACTGGCCGGGCGGGCGCTGGGGTGTTTTCACCGACGTGGATGAGGCATTACCCTGCGACGAGATCGGTGCGATTAACCGAAAGAAAGGTGCACTTTGATTGTCAGCGTCATGGCTACGTCGCTGAATGTCAGCATCACAGTTCAAACGAGACCGTCGGGCGATTGGTATCGATGACGGTACCTCGGCCTGACCGGACGTTGGCTGCTTGATATTTTGCGACCGGTATCAATTAGTCAGTGGACGTAGGCGAGTTGGTCTTGCCGAACGATTGCAGATCATCTAGGAAAGCCGGCGATTCAATTCTTGTGAAGCTGACAGCCCGGAAATGTAACATCACCTTTTTTAATCTGCATACTTCGTGCGAAATTTGCACGGCAAAATCGCAGGTCTTCGCGTCGCTAGAGTAACAACCAGCCGGACTTGATGGGTCGAAACAAAAAAAGTGGGAGACGAGCGCAGGTTTTTGCAGATTTCGTTATTCACTTCAAGTCCAGCAGATATTCACGACCGTTGCCTGAGCATGCACCTTCGGCGGTGTATCCATGTGTCAGCCAGCGGCAGTCGACCGTGCTGCCATCGTCTGCCTTTAGCGTCGATTGGACCTGACCGACATGTTTCCGGTGCGGGTAGGTCGTTGCGGCTTTTTGTTCCTTGTTCGGATCGCTCGTCCGCCATTCGCCACGATAGGTCTTGCCATCGAGGCTGACCTCGACGCGATGGGGTTCGATGAAACCGCGCGTTATGGTGCCGCTGACCTTCGCATCGGACCGGGGCGATTGCAGGGTGCCGGTGGACGAGCAAGCGCTCAACCCGAGCGCAATGCCGGCAGCGATTAGGATAATTTTCTTCATGGGATATTTCCTTTCATTCGTTGAATAAAGAAGTGGCTGGAAGGTGCCGGATCGCTGCCACGGCAAATCGCCAGTGCGGCGACGTGGGTGAACATGTGGGCCAAATCAGCGAGCAGCGCCAGGCTCTTAAACACGATGCCGGCAATGACTTCTGTAACGAGAAAGATGGACGTGAGGCCGAGTACCATCCACAGTGCGCGCTCGTTGCCGCTGTCGGGAATCGCGTGGTCGTGGCCGCCGCTCATGCGGCTGTTCCGGTGGCGGCCGTCGCGATGGCCGGCGCCGTCTTCGCAGTCCCGATCTTGTACGCCAGTAGGCGCAGGGCGTTGGCCACCACGATCAAGGTCGAACCCTCGTGGAACAGCACCGCCGTGCCGATGTTCAAACCGAAGATCGTGGCCGGAATCAACACCGCGACGACACCCAGGCTGACCCACAGGTTCTGCTTGATGATGCGGCTGGTGCTGCGGGACAGGCCCACCGCGAACGGCAACTGAGCCAAGTCGTCTGCCATCAGCGCCACGTCGGCCGTCTCCAGCGCCACGTCGGAGCCGGCCGCGCCCATGGCGATGCCGACCGTCGCGTTGGCCATCGCTGGCGCGTCGTTGACGCCGTCGCCGACCATAGCGACCTTGCCATGTTGATCGCGCAGTGCCTTGATCGCCTCCACCTTCTGCTCGGGCATCAAGTCGCCACGTGCTTCGGTCAGCCCCACGGTCTTGGCCACCGCGTCCGCCACCTGCTGGTTGTCACCGGAAATCATGATCAGCCGTTCGATGCCCAAAGCGCGCAGCTCGGCCATGACCTGCGCCGCCACCAGGCGCGGCGTGTCCATGACACCCAGCACGCCCAGAAAGCGCGTGCCTTGGCGCACCACCATCGTCGTGCGGCCTGCGGCGACGAGCTTGTCGTTGGCTGCCGCCACGTCCGGTGGCAGGCTTGAGCCCGCCATTTCCGAGAACAGGACCGGCTTGCCGATGTGCACCGTCTCGCCAGCCACCTGGGCTTGCACCCCGCGCCCGGTGATGCTTTTGACGTCGGCCACCGCAGGCGGCTTGACACGGTCGGCCAGCCGCTCGCGGGCGCCCAGCACCACGGCCGATGCCAAGGGATGGTCACTGTGCTCCTCCACCGCCAGCGCGAGCGCCAGCAACTCGTCTTCGTTTGCGCCTTGAGCGGCCACGGCGTCGGTCAGCTTGGGCTTTCCTTCGGTGAGCGTGCCGGTCTTGTCGAAAGCGATGGAGGTCAGTGTGCCCAGGTTTTCGAGCGGCCCGCCGCCCTTGATCAGCACACCACCGCGGCCGGCGCGAGCCACGCCGCTAAGCACGGCGCTCGGCACCGAGATGGCCAACGCGCAGGGGCTGGCCGCCACCAGCACCGCCATCGCCCGATAGAAGCTGGTGGCGAACGGTTCGTCGATCACGACCCAGGCAAACATGAGCAGACCGACAAGGCCCAGGATCGCTGGAACGAAGATGCGCTCGAATCTTTCGGTGAACTGCTGCGTCGGCGACCGCTGCGCTTCGGCTTCGGTGACCATCTTGACAACCCTGGCCATCGTGGACTGTTCGGCACGACGCGCCACCATGACCTCGATGGCGCCCGAGCCGTTGATCGTGCCGGCGAAGACGCGGTGCTCGGGCCCGACCTTGTCGAAGGCGGCGAGCGCGGCCTTGGCGGCGGCGTCGTCGCCGATGGGGCGCTTGTCCACCGGAGCGCTTTCGCCGGTGACGGGCGCCTGGTTGATACTGGACGTGCCGACCACAACCACGCCGTCGGCCGGCAGGCGCTCGTTGGGCCTGACGATGACCACGTCGCCAAGCTGCAGGTCGGCGACGCCGACTTCCTGCGTGCCGGCGTCGCGGCGCACCGTGGCCGTCTCGGGCGCCAGCTTGGCCAGCGCCTCGATCGCCTTGCGCGCGCGGCCCATCGCGTAGTGTTCGAGAGAGTGCCCCAGGCTGAACAGGAACAGCAACAGTGCGCCCTCGGCCCACTTGCCGAGGGCCGCGGCGCCGACCGCGGCCACCAGCATCAAGGTGTCGATCTCGAAGCGGCGTGCCATCAGGTTCTCGAACGCTTCCCTGACGGTGAAGAACCCGCCGAAGAAGTAGCCCGCGACGTAGCAAGCGGTGGGCAGCCACGCCGGCCCGATGCCGAAGCGTTCGAAAAGCCAGCCGGCAAGGAGCACGAGTCCCGCCATCGCGGCGAACACCAACTCCGACTGCTCGCCGAAAGGCCCACCGTGAGCGTGATCCGCGCCGCCCTGGACCCCCTTTGCGCCCTTGGCGTGGTCATGGCCGGCGTGATCGTGATCGGCGTGTTTCTCCCCAGGGTGGCTGTGGCCTGCCGGCTCCGCGCGTTCTGGCGGGGCAGCCGCGACCTTGGTGGCCGGATCAGGACCAGAGGGCGGGCGGCGTACGCCCAGCATGGCAACCTTGTCAAGCAAGGCCTGTTCGGACACCTGCTGCAGGTCGTACTCGATGCGCACGGCGCCTGAACCAGCCACATCGGCTTCCAGCACACCGGGCACAGCGCGCAGACCATCGGCAACGCGGCGCGCGGCCCGCGGGTGCAGGGCCTCGTCGGCCCGCAGCACCAGGTGCGCGAATCGGGTGCTGATGTCGGCGCCTGTCGAGCGCACCAGATCACGAACGCGGCCCAGCGAGACGACATCAGGGTCGTAGTGAATGCAGAGCTGGGGCCCTCCGTCCGCTGCACGGACGACATGAGCTTCGGCGATCCCCGGCCGCCCCGACAGTGCGTCGGTCAGACGCGTTGCGCAGCGGTCCTGCGCGTCGTCCACGCCGGGCAGGACGAGCGGCAGGTCCAGGCGCAGCTTGAGTGGTTGGGTCATGGCGCGGTCTCCTCAATATTCGCTGTCATGGGAGGTTCTTTCGTTCTTCAAAGTTGCTGGGGCATAAAAATGGGGGGCTACTGATGGGCACCGATGGGAATGGCGTGCATGACATCCTTCACATAGACCCAGCCCGCATCCGGCTTCCCGGTGCGGGCGTGCCGGCGAACGATCGCCACCAGCGCATCGACCTGCTCGTCCTCGCACAGCAGTTCCAGCTTGCACTCCCGGATCACGGTATCGCCGAGATCCATCGAGTAGTGCTGCTCGCCGGCATCGATGGCCACGAGCATGCCTTGTCCGGTGGTGACGAACAGATTGCAGACACCACCGGCCGCCTTGAGCGCCTGGATCACGTCGGCGGCGCGGTGCTGGTGAATGAATGCCTTGATCACTTTCATGTCGCTTCTCCTTTGTTCGTTTCCTGTCCTGCCATCGGTTTACTCGAAGCGGAAATTGACGTGCAACTCGTCACTGGTGACGCATTCCCCGGCGGGGGAATCGCCGACCGCCAGACCGCCGAGCACCGCAGCGTCGTGCCATTGCCAGCGAGCAACTCGGGCTTGACCGCATACACGAAATCGTCGGTATCGAGGCCGGAGGCGATCCGGTCCCAATGCTTGCGGTCGATTCCGTAGCTTCGCTTAAACTCCGCCAGGTTCTGGTTACGCTCGATGGCGAAGCCACGCGCCTCGAAACGTATCCCGCGAAATTCCAGCGCCATCGACGATCCCTCTGGCCCTTCGTGGCGGAACATGCCGGTCGTGATCTCCCGGTCGCTGTCCTCCCGAACCAGGCTGTGCGAATGTCCGGCACAAGCCGTCAGCACGAGGATTGCCAGACACGCCGATACTGCTGTCCTTGCTTTCATGATTTTCCCTTTCGTCTCGATCATGCCGATGCCGCCTTGCGTTCCCTGCGGGTTTCCAGCCACTCGTACATGAGCGGCAGGAGAAGAAGGGTCAGTGCCGTTGAAGTGAACAGCCCCCCGACGACGACCGTCGCCAACGGTCGCTGCGTTTCCGCCCCGACGCCTTGCGACAGCAGCATCGGGATCAGGCCGAGGATCGCCACCGAGGCCGTCATCAACACCGGCCGCAGACGCAATGCAGCTCCTTCGCGCACTGCCTCGCGAATGCTGAAACCCTTTCGTCGCCGATCGTTGAGGAAGGAGACCAGGACGATGCCGTTGAGCATCGCAACGCCGAACACGGCGATGAAGCCGATCGCCGAGGGCACCGACACGTACTGCCCGGTGACCGCCAGGCCGAAGACGCCGCCGATCACGGCAAAGGGGACGTTGGCGATGATCAGCGCCGCGTGGGCCAGCGAGTTGAACGCGGTGTAGAGCAGGATGAAGATCAGCCCGATGGTCAGCGGCACGATGACGGCGAGCCGGGCCATGGCCCGTTGCTGGTTCTCGAAGGCGCCGCCCCACTCGATCCAGTAGCCCTCGGGCAGCTTGACCTGACTGCGGATCTTCGCCTCCGCCTCCTTGACGAAGCCGTCCACGTCCCGGCCCTTCACGTCCATCTGCAGCACGGCATAGCGCTGCAACTGCTCGCGGCGGACGAAGGAATAGCCTTCGTCGGTTTCGACCGTGGCGACGCGGGACAAGGGCACCAGCGCGCCCGACTGGGTGCGGATCGGAATGTCGCTGATCGCCTGCGGGCTGTCGCGGAAAGCGGCGTCGAGCCGGACCTGGAGGTCGAAGCGTTTGACGCCGTCGATGACCGTGCTGACGCTCTTGCCGCCGATGCCGGCCTGAACGACTTCGAGGATCTCGTCGGCGTTGATGCCATAGCGCGCCGCCTCGTCGCGATTAACCTTGACGATCAGTTGTGGCTTGCCCTTGTTGGCTTCCAGCGCGAGGTCGGCGACGCCAGGAACTTTTTCGAGCACCTCTTTCGCCTGACCGGCCAGACGGTCGAGCGTGGTCAGGTCTTCGCCGTAGATCTTCAGGGCCAGGGTGGCGCGAACGCCGGAGATCAGTTCCTCGACGCGCATCTGGATTGGCTGCGTGGCGCTCAGGACGACCGTCGGAATGGCCTTTTCCATGAACTCCTGCATCTCTCCGGAAAGCGCGGGCATGCTGAGCTTCTTCGGCCATTCGCTCTCGGGTTTGACCTCGACTAGGACCTCCATGTAATTGACATCGGCGGTCTCGCCTTTTTCGGCACGGCCGATAGTCGCCAGCGTCGATTTCACCTGCGGGAAGTTCTGCTTCAGCAGCGCATCGAAGCGCTTGGACACGGCAATGCTTTCCTCCAGCGAGGTCGAAGGAATGCCGGTCACCCGAAACATGATCGAGCCTTCCTGCAAGCTCGGCATGAACTCCTTGCCGAGGAAGGGGAAGGTGGCGAGCGCCGCCACCAGCAGCACGACCGCGGCGCCGAGGACCTTCTTCTTGTTCTCCAGCGACCGGTCGAGCAGCGGCAGATAGAGACGCTTGGCCCAGCGCACGAGCAAGGTATCCTTCTCTTCCATCGGCTTCAGGATCAGCGCCGAGAGCACCGGTACCAGCGTCAGCGTCAGGATCAGCGAGCCGACCATGGCGAAGGTGATGGTCAGCGCCATCGGCTTGAACAGCTTGCCTTCCAGCCCGGTGAGCGAGAACAGCGGCAGGAAGACGACGATGATGATGAGGATAGCGAAGGCGATCGGATTGATCACCTCGCGCGCCGCTTCGAGGATGACGTGGGTCCGGTTCACTGTCTTGCCGGCCTGATGCGAGAGCAGGCGGAAGCCATTCTCGACCATCACGACAGCACCGTCCACCATCATGCCAATACCGATTGCCAGCCCGGCCAGTGACATCAGGTTGGCCGACATGCCGACGTATTGCATGAGGATGAAGGCGATGAGCATCGCCAGCGGCAAGGTGACGACGACGACGATCGCCGAGCGGATTTCGCCGAGGAACAGGAACAGCACGATGGCCACCAGGATCGAGCCTTCGAGCAGCGCGCTCTCGGCGGTCGTCAGTGCCTTTTCGACCAGTTCCGTGCGGTCGTACACCGCGTTGATGGACACCCCTTTGGGCAGCGCCTGCCGGGCCAGCGTGAGTTTCGCCTTGACCGCGTCGACGACGTTCTTGGCGTTCTCGTTGATGCGTGCCAGCGCCATGCCGAGAGCGACTTCCTTGCCGTCACGGGTCACCGCACCGAAACGCAGGCCGGGCGCTTCCTTCACTTCGGCGACATCGCGAACATAGATCGGCGAACCTTCGCGCTGCGTGATGACGACATTGCCGATATCGCGGGTGCCGGCGACCAGTCCCAGTCCGCGCACCAGGTACTGCTCGCGGCCGAGGTTCACGTACTGTCCCCCGACCTGGCGGTTGTTGGCCGCCAGCGCTTCCATCACCGTCTTGAAGCTGATCCCGTATTTGATCAGTTTGTGCGGTTGAATCAACACCTGATACTGCTTCTCGTCGCCGCCCCACGAGGTCACGTCGTCGACGCCGGCGGCGGTGCGCAGCAGCAGGCGCACGTTCCAGTCCTGCAGTGTGCGCAGGTCCATTGCGGATAATTTCTGGTCGGCCGATTCGACGGTGTACCAGAACACCTGCCCGAGCCCGGAAGAGTTCGGCCCCAGCGATGGCTCGCCGTAGCCTTCGGGCATTCGCGACTTGGCTTCGAGCATTTTTTCGCCGACCAGCCGGCGGGCGAAGTAGATATCGACATCGTCCTTGAAATAGACGCTGACGAAGGACAGCCCGAACAGCGACACGGAACGGATTTCTTCCACCCCGGGTAGGCCGGCCATCGCGGTTTCCATCGGGAAGGTCAGCAGTTTCTCGACGTCTTCGGCGGCGAGACCGGGCGACTCGGTATAGACGTTCACCTGGATCGGCGTCACGTCCGGAAAGGCATCGACCGGCACGGCACGGAAGGCCTGCACGCCGAAGACGACGATGAGCAGGAACCCGACCAGCACCAGGACCTTGTACCGCAGCGACAGATCGACAATCGAATTGAGCATGGCCGGTCCTCAGTGTGAATCGCCGATTTGCGACTTGAGCATTCGGGCCTTGAGCGCATAGGTTCCGGCCGTCACCACCCGTTCGCCGGCTTTGAGCCCGTTCTTGATCACCACCTTGTCGCGTAGTTTGTCGCCGAGCTCGACCACGCGCGGCTCGAAGCCGCCGTCCTCGGCGACGAAGGCCGTCGGTTGCCCCTGCATGAGCACCACCGCCTCTTGCGGCAGCAGCAGCGCCTTGTCTTTGTCGGCGATACCGCTCGTCCCGCTGGTACGGATGGACGCCGTGGCGAACATCTCGGGTTTGAGTCGGCCGCCCGGATTGGCGACCTCGACCCGGGCCTGGACCGTGCGAGTCTCCTTGTCCACCACCGCCGCGATGTAGGTGAGCTTGCCCTGGAAGCTTTCGCCGGGATAGGCGTCGACGGTCACCATCGCTTCGGCGCCGATCTTGACGCGGCCGAGATCCTTCTCGAACAGGTTGGCTTCGATCCACAAGCGCGAGAGGTCGGCGACCGTGAACACATGCTTGTCCGGGGGCGCCAGTTCGCCAAGGATGGCGTGCTTCTCGATCACCGTTCCAGCAAACGGCGTGCTCAGCGGAAAGGTGGATACGGCACGGCCATCGTCGGCCGGCGTCGCGTGCACGCCCAGCATGCGCAACTTGTCGCCGGCTGCCGTAAATGACGCCTTCGCCTTGTCGTACTCGGCGTGGGCGCGCAGGTGATCCTTCTGCGCGATGATCTGGTCGCCATGCAGCTTCTCGGCCCGCTCGAAGTCGGCCTTGGTCACCGCCAGCTGTGTCTTGGCCTGAAGGTAGGCCGAGTGCGCTTCGCCGACTTCCAGGCTGTCGAGCACAGCCAGCGTCTGCCCGGCCTTGACCTGATCGCCGAGATTCGCCTGGACCTTGACGATACGCCCGGGGACGCGCGGGGCGACGTGCGTGATGCGATCCTGATTGGGGCGGATGGTGGCGGTGACGATCAACTGCTCGCTGATTTCCTGCGCGGCCAGTTCTTCGACCTTGATCCCGGCGGCTTCGATCGCTTCGGCGCTGAGCTTCAAGGCTTCCCCTTCGCCGTGCTCGGCAGGCTTCTCGCCCGCCTTTTCCGTCGCTGCGCCGCTGGGTGCCGCCGGCTTCTGTGCGGCCGGCGCCGCTGCCGTCGCAGTCGGTGCCGACTCGGGCTTGCCGCAGCCCGCGAGGCAGAGGGTCGTCATGCCGATGGCCAGGGCGATGACCAGATCCATTTTCGCTGTCTTCATGGCTTCTCTTCCGATATGTTTGTTCGTAGGGCGGCCGATGGTCCGTTCGCCGCGTTTCATTTCGTGCCCGTCCAGCCGGCGCTTTGTTCCAGCTCGCTTCGGGTCAAGGCGTAATCGGTCATCGCGTCCAGCACCTCGCGGCGAGTGTCGAGAGCCTGCCGGGTGGCGAGCAGCATCTGGATCAGGCTGATCTCGCCGACGCGATAGGCAGTGGTGGCGAGACGCTGGTTTTCTTCGAGACGCTGTAACACCGACTGGTCGAGTCGCTGAACCCGTTGCCGCAAGCTATCAAGCTTCTGCCAAAGAGCCAGGACGCGCGCGCGCGTATCGCGTCCGACCGCCTGTTTCTCGATCTCCGCTTGCGTCAGATCCGCAGATGCCTTGCCGATGCCGGTGGCATTGCGGCGAAACAGCGGCAATGGCACAGAGACGCTCAGCCCGACAAGCTTCTCGCGGGCTTCGCCGGGGCCTTCACGACCCGAACCAAGTCCGATGGTGACGTCCGGGTAGGCTGCTGCGCGCTCCAGACCAAGCCGATTGCGCGCCGCCTGTTCGCGATGATCGATCGCGCGCATCCGGGGGCGGCTGGCCGCCGATGTCAGCAGTTGATCCAAGGTATAGGGCAGTGCCGGGTTAATTGTCAGCGCGCCTTTGACGGCAGGAAATTTCTCCGCTGGCAGTTGCAGCAGGGTGGCCAATTCGGCGCGCGCCTGGAGCAGTTGTTCGCCGACGATCTCGATCTGATTGCGTGCCCGTCCGAGCTCAACCTCGGCCAGATTGGCGTCGAGTTTGGTGTCCTCCCCGGCGGCAAAACGCTTGCGGGTAACGGCGCTGTTTTCCGTAATCAGCTTGACCAGACCTTCTTCCATTTCGGTCCGCGTTTGCAGGCTCACCACGCGGATGAATTTCTGCTCGACGTCGGCGCGTAACTGCAGTCGCGTTTCCTCGACCATTTCGCGCAGCGCCGCCAGTTCCTGTTCCGCCGCAGTTCGGCGATAACCCTGCTGGCCGGCAATCTCCAGCGTTTGCGTCAGACCGACGCCCCACTCGCGCTGTGTCCGATCAGCAAACCCCGGATCGGGAACCTCACGCCGCACGCGCTCGGCAAAAATTTGCGGATTGTTCCAAAGCACACCTTGCGTATCGGCGAGTAGACCTTCAGCGGCGGTGAGGTTGGCCTGCGTGTTCTTCAGCGTGGGATTGGCCTGTTCGGCAAGCTGCCACACTTGGTCCAAGGTCAGCGGAAGCTCGGCAGCCATAGCGGCGCTTCCGACGGGCGTCGGACTGGTGACCGCCTTGGCCGGGTACGGGGAGTTTTGTGCGTATGCGGGCAGCGTGGCGAGCAGCCCGAGCGAAAGCAATAGCGTCTTGTTCATCGAATTCCTCAGCAAGTTGAACCATGCAAAGAATCCGACGGGACGCGCCGACAGCCCGCTGGCGCGGACTTAGTCAGCCGTCAAGGACGAAAAAAGTGAAGCGCGTCCCGCCGGATCAGGCGAGGCGGGCGAGTGGTGGACGGTCGAAGGGATCGACGGTGGCGGAACGGAATTCCGCAACGGGTGGCGCTAGGAGCTGGGGCGGGCTGTTATCACCCAACATCGGCGACAAGGCAGGTACAAACGACGAGAACGACAGGTGGCAGAATCCGCAGTCGGGATCGATCTGAGAGCCGGTGTCAGTCGACTTGTCCGCCGAACGATCATGTTGATGCATGTGGTGTCCGAAATGCGCTGCCTTCGGAGATTCCTTCTGATGCTGGCAATAGCCGGCCGCCGCAGCGAATGCGGCGTTCAGCGAAAGCATGATCATCAGAAGTAGGATAAGGAAGCGTCTCATGGGCGATGCAGTATATAGCAGTCGGATATTCGGTTGCAAGTTGCGGTTGCGATCGCCTGTCGGGTGTTTCGCTTCGGTTTGACGATGGCGCTCGTCATTGGCTGAGCGAAGGCAATCGCTCGTCGTACAAAATTGGTGGCTTTACACGGGAACGAAACCGCAAGCACCATCGAATGCGGTACTTGGAACGTATCAGGAAGGTGCCCGTGGGCCGAAGTAGATGATCGCCATCCCCGCCAGGGCCACGCCGCTGCCGATCACGTCCCAACGGTCGGGGCGTATGCCATCTACCAGCCACAACCAGCCGATCGCCACCGCGATGTAAACGCCGCCATAGGCGGCATACACCCGACCGGCCGCTGCCGGATGCAAAGTCAGCAGCCAGGCAAACAAGGCCAGCGATACCGCCGCTGGGAGGAGCAGCCAGATCGGCCGCCCCTGTTTCAGGACGAGCCAGGGAAGATAGCAGCCGACGATTTCGGCCACGGCGGTCAACGCAAACAGAGCGGTGGTGCTGGCGAACTTCATCATGGGTGCCTTCAGTGCGAATGCCGGTGATGCATATCCGGGAAGTGCGGATGCGCATGGTGGGTCGCCGGATGCTGGTACGTTTGGATATGGCGGGTGCCCGGAGCGACCGGCTCGTCATGCGCGTGGTCGTGGTGCTCGTCACCGGTGCCGTGGTCATGCGCATAGCTGTTCATCCTGTGTCCGTTTCCCGCAAGGTACCCTTGCCCGTCGTTGCCGCGTGGCGCCGATCATCCTCGGTGTGGAGGTACCGGAAATGTGCAGCTACACATTGCGTTATCTGCATCTGGCGGGAGGGCATCCGGGGCCACGACCGACGCAGTAGCGCATCCGGCTGTGCAGCCGGATGCGGACGCTTCGTTACCGTGAAAAAGCATGGCTGAAAGGCAACAAAAAAACCTCGCGGCCAGAATGTGGCACGATGGGCAGTCAAAGAGCGAATCGGCGCGCCTCCACTCTGCCAAGCACCACCCCTGGTGCCTCTAACATCGGATGAGGTTACCGAAACCGTATTTTTTCATGTTCAGGGGTGGTGAATCAATCACCATGATGGGTTAGAAGGATGTGGGTCGGGATGGGTTTTCATGGTGTTCACCTTGTCGCTGATGCCATTAGAAACCTTTGAGCCACTACAGGGTCAAGCACGTAGAATGATTATTTTCCGTAACACACACAAGAAGGCTGGGTGATGAGAATTGGTGAACTCGGGCAAGCCACTGGCGTGGATGTCGAAACTATCCGCTACTACGAGAAAGCAGGTTTGCTGCCGGCACCGGCCCGTCACACAAACGGCTACCGTTCCTATGCCCCGTTGCATGTGGAACGGCTGGCTTTTATCCGCCATTGCCGTGCTTTGGATATTTCGCTGGCAGACATCCAGCGCTTGCTGGCATTTGTGGCGCATCCAGAAAGCGACTGCCGCAATATCGACCAACTGATCG
>NZ_JAEUOI010000058.1 GCF_016790145.1 Propionivibrio sp.
CTATCTGGCCGCAGGATATGGGCTCAGCCCCGCCGGTTTGAATCTGATGGCCCCCGATCCGTTGAACTAATCGGCGATCCTGGAAAGACTGGCCGAAGTGGCGGTGCTCATCTCCCTGTTCGCTGTCGGTCTCAAACTCGGTCTTCCCTTGTCCGACAAGGGCTGGCGTTTGCCGGCGCGACTGGCCATCGTTTCGATGACGATGACGGTGGCGTTGATCACCCTGATCGGCACACTGAGTCTCGGCCTATCGCTGGGCGCCGCCGTCCTGCTCGGAGCCATCATCGCACCTACCGACCCGGTTCTCGCTTCCGATGTCCAGGTACTCGAGGCAGACGATCGCGACCGCTTGCGCTTCAGCCTCACGGGTGAAGGCGGCTTGAATGACGGTGCGGCATTTCCCTTCGTGATGCTGGGCCTTGGTCTGCTCGGTCTGCACGATCTGGGCAGCGGCGGCTGGCGCTGGCTCGTCGTTGACGTGCTCTGGGCGATCAGCGGCGGCCTGCTGATTGGCGGCGTGCTGGGCACCTTGATCGGAAAACTGGTGGTTTATCTGCGCAGCCGGCACAAGGAGTCGGTCGGACTCGACGAATTCCTCGCGCTGGGACTCATCGCCCTGGTCTTCGGACTGGCCGTGCTCAGCCGGAGCAATGGCTTTCTGGCCGTTTTCGCTGCCGGCCTGGCCTTGCAGCGGGTCAAGGAACGACCAGGCAACGATGTCGGTTCGGCGGCTCGGGAAAGGGGTCTGCAAAGCAAACAGGCCAAAGAGGCGCTCGCCACCCATTCAGGCTATGCCAGCGCCTTCATGATGCAGGAGGTTCGGGGTTTCAACGAACAACTGGAGCGTATCGCCGAGGTAGCGATCGTGCTGGTGGTTGGCGGGATGCTGTCCTACAGCTACCTCCCAGCAAACGCAGGCTGGTTGATCCTGCTCCTGTTCCTGGTGATCCGACCCGTTTCGGTATGGCTTGGATTGCTTGGTGCGCCGGTTTCAAGCGATCAGCGCCTGCTGATTTCCTGGTTCGGCATCCGCGGTATCGGCTCGATCTACTATTTGATGTACGCCATCAACCATGGCCTGCCGCGTGCATTGGCGGGAGAGATAACCGCTCTCACACTGAGTGTTGTGGCTGTATCCATCGTAGTGCACGGGATTTCCGTGACGCCGTTGATGAATCTTTACGCGCGCAGAAAGGCCCGGCGGCACAAACGCTGAGTTTATTCAATCTGGATTCCAGCAGATAACGAGCTTACCCTCGCACCAGGCTATTTACCGCTTTGGTCAAGTCGCTCGTACTCGGAAATGACCTGGGCGCCAAGCAACAGCAGGGTCGCGATGATCTCCATGCTGAACAGGGCCACCACGGCCGTCGTTAACGATCCGTAAACGATACTCGCCCTGGAAAATGTGGCGAAATACCAGACCAGCAGGTGGCGGATGACTTCCCATAGCGAAGCCGTAAAAAATCCGCCGATTACGGCATGATGCCATGCCGTACGCCCAACGGGAACAACGTAATAGATTGCGGAGAGAATAATGGTCTCTGCGCTCAGACCAAGAAGATAGAGAAGTACCGTGGAAAGACCGCCCAGGGACCAATGCCACTTCATGAATACAATACTGGTCACGGCCATCGCTTCAAGGCTTATTGAAACCAGTGTCAGTACCAGCAAACCGGCACCCAGGAAAAAGACGACGCAATAGGGGAGCAATGCTGAAATCAGGGCATGGCGTTTCTTGACAACCCTGCGGTGAGCAAAAATCACCGCCATCGATTTTTCAAGCACCGAGAAGGCGAGTGAACTGAAGAACACCATCGTCACCAGCAAAACCACGCCGATGGCGACCCGGTTTTCCAGAAAATGGCTAAGGTCGATCAGCAATGCGGCGGACTGACTCGGAACCAGCCATTCCAGATAGCGCCCGAGGGTGTCGAGCAACTCAGCCTGATCGACCAGATGCGACAGTGCAATAACCGTCAGGATAAGAAAGGGCACGATCGACAGCAAGGCGTAGTACGCAATGGCGCCGGCCAGCAGAAGCCCCTGATTGTTCTTGAACCCCCGCAAGGTCAGAAACAGGAAGTCGAATGGATGATTTAAAACTTGAAGGGCGTTATTGCCAAGAGGTTTCATCCAGTACGCTCGCCATAGCCGAGAGGTAAGTAATGCTGCGAACCACGAGGAATATCATGGATTGACGGAAGCCATTTTCGCACCGCGTTCAAAGTTTGACCCGATTGAGTCGTAAGGCGTTGGTGACCACCGACACTGAACTCAACGCCATTGCCGCTCCGGCAAACATCGGCGATAGCAGCAAGCCGAAAGCCGGGTACAGAACGCCAGCGGCCACGGGGATACCGAGCGCGTTGTAGCCGAATGCAAAAGTGAGGTTCTGGCGAATATTACGCATTGTGGCACGCGACAAAATGACCGCGCGCGCAATGCCGCGCAGATCGCCTTTCACCAGCGTCACGCCAGCGCTTTCCATGGCTACATCGGTACCGGTGCCCATGGCGATCCCGACGTCGGCCTGCGCCAGTGCCGGGGCATCGTTGATGCCGTCACCTGCCATGGCAACCTTGCGGCCTTCGGCCTGCAAACGCTTCACATGCCCCGCCTTGTCTTCAGGCAGCACTTCGGCAAGCGTTTCATCGATCTTGAGTTGCCGGGCCACAGCATCCGCCGTGCTGCGAGAATCGCCAGTGAGCATCACGACGCGAATTCCCGAATTCTTGAGCGCGGTAATTGCTTCCGCCGTACTGTCCTTGATTGGATCGGCCACGCCGGCGATGCCTGCCGCTACTCCGTCAATGGCGAAAAACACCACCGTCTTGGCATCCGCACGCCAGGCTTCCGCGCGTTCTTCCCAGTGAGCAGGATCAACCTTGTTCTGCTCAAGAAAGCCACGGCTCCCGACCAGTACACGCTTACCATCGACGTTGGCGAGCGCACCAAGCCCGTTGATCGCTTCGAATGCTGTGGCCGTAGCGGGTGTCAGGCTACGTGCCTTGGCCCCCTCGACGATCGCCAAACCAATCGGGTGCTCGGAAAGCTGCTCCACTCCAGCCACCAAGGCGAGTGCGTCATTTTCAGGAATGCCCTCGGAAGCAAAATCGGTGAGCGCAGGATGGCCGAGGGTGAGTGTTCCGGTCTTGTCCACCACCAGCGTGTCAATGTCGCGCATGCGTTCGATGGCTTCGGCATTGCGGAAGAGGATGCCGGCGCTGGCCCCTTGCCCCATGGCCACCGTCATTGATATCGGCGTCGCGAGTCCGACCGCACAGGGACAGGCGATGATCAGCACGGCAATAGCGTTCGCAAACGCATAAGCAAATTTTGGCTCCGGACCGAAAAACCACCATACGCCCGCCGTCACGATGGCAATGGTTACGACAGTCTGAACGAAGTAGGCGGCAATGGTATCCGCCAGTCGCTGGATCGGCGCCCGCGTGCGTTGTGCTTCGCCCACCATATGAACGATGCGTGCCAGCAGTGTGTCGGCCCCAACGCGTTGGGCGCGGATGAGCAATGACCCATTGCCGTTTACGGTGGCACCGGTCACCTTGTCGTTGGCCGCCTTGGCCACCGGCACCGGTTCGCCAGTGATCATGGATTCGTCGATACGACTGGTGCCTTCAATGACTGTTCCGTCTACCGGCACCTTCTCTCCCGGTTTCACCCGCAATCGATTGCCGACCATGACTGTCTCCAATGCGACCTGTTCCTCGGTACCGTCGTCGCGCAAACGCCAGGCCAGATTGGGCGCGAGCGTCAGCAATTTCTGAATCGCCTGGCTGGTCTGCCCCATGGCCCGTAATTGCAAAAAGTCACCGAGGATCACCAGCGTCACGATTACGGCTGCAGCCTCGAAATAGGTGCCTACCGCACCGTCGTGCACGCGGAATTCTGGCGGAAACAGACTTGGGAAAAACACGGCGGCGAGGCTGAACACATAGGCCAGTCCGACTCCGATCCCGATCAGCGAGTACATGTTAAGCGAGCGGTGGAGAAGCGAAAGCCAGAATTTTCTCAGAATCGGCCAGCCGACCCAAAGCACGACCGGGGTACCCAGCGCGAACTCGATCCAGCCGCGTGTCTGGGGCTTGAGACCGAACAGCTCGTGGATGCCAATCATCGGCGACATGGCGAGAACGACGAGCGGAACGGATAGCGCGACACCGATCCATAGTCGGCGTGTAAGTTCTTGCAATGCTGCGTTGTCTGCGTCTCCCATACCTGCGATCGGTACCAATGCCATCCCGCATTTGGGGCAACAGCCGGGCTGCGGGCTGCGAATCTCAGGATGCATGGGGCAGGTATATTCGGCGGCACGTGCTGCAAGCCCAGGCATCGAGATCAGCGCCATGCCGCACTTCGGACAACTGCCCGGCGAGTCAGTGACGACCTCCGGATGCATGGGGCAGGTGTAATGAGGGCTGTTCGCTCCCGGGGCGGTGGCTTGGGAGGTCAATTCCACAGGCTGATCAACGTGAACGTGCGCCTGGTGCGAATCACTTCCTTCTGTTGTCATGGCTGGTTCCTCGTAAAACCGTAGGTCGAGTTTGTACTTTGCACGTTGTGCCGACCGAACAGCATTGTCCCCAGTCTTCTGTGCATGGCCACAATCATCGGTGGCAGGATCAGCCACTGCATGAGCGGCGATAATCCAATCCCGAAAATCATCGGCATACTGGCCGTATAGGCCCAGTTGCCAGCGCGATAGACGTTGTACCATTCGCTCCAGGCGGTAAAAGCCATCGTACCGATCACGACGATGACGCCGCCTGGCCACGGATGTAGCTCCGGCCAGTCCACACACCAGAGCATGATGCCGGCCACCACAAACATGGCGAGCGCAATCACCACATCGCCCAAGGTGCAGTGGAGTAGCGACCAAGCGATGCGGATGCCATCTGCCGAGTACCAGAGGGTATAAAGCCTGAGCTGCGCGAATTCCCAGACCAGATTCAAAACAAAAGTGAGCCCCATCCACAGACCGGCTCGTGACATAACACCATACGTCGTCTTCGTGTGCGTAACTTTTAGGCTAACCCCGGTCTTCGTGGCCACTCGGGTTGTTCTCATTTGCGTAATCTCAGTCGAATGCCCTTGTATCTGCTTTACTCCCGTGAATTGACCACGGACCCATTGATTCGCGCCGGCTATCCTGGCTTAAGGTATTTCCTCTGCCAAAAAGTATGAATGCCCATCAGGCACAGCGACAACCAGGCGACCGCTTCAGCGAAAGCGGCCAACACGTCACTCAAATAGTGCACGCCAAGGTAAACGCGACTCAGTGCGACCATTGCAACAAGAGCAATTGCAGCAAAAGTGATGAATACGCGCCACCGCCACACGGTGATCTTTGACACCAACATCGCCCCCAGCACGCCATAAAACAAGGCCGAACCGGCGACATGTCCACTGGGAAAGCTATAGCTCGAGAGCGTCAGAAGCGGGTCGTCAAAGCGTGGACGGGGGCGCTGAAACGAGAGTTTCATCAAGACGTTCAATAGCATTCCGCCGGGAACGGTGGCCCCCAGGCATCCGAGCCAGTACCAGTCCCGCTTCCATATCAGGTACAGCGCCAACAGGGTTGCATAGCTGCTGATTGCAGTCACGCCGTGGAGATTGGTGAAGAGCTTCATGAACCGGGTTACGAGAGGTGTCGCATGCGCATGAAACCATTCGGCGACGTTCAAATCGACAATGGTCAGCGGATCACCCGTCAGTACATCTTCGGAAATCCCGCCGAAAAGCCAGCTGGCGCCAATCAACATGAGCGCGCCTAGCGTCATTTGTGCTCCAAAGTAACCTTGAGGTGACAACCGGTCCCGGATAAACATAATCTGTGGCGCGTAACGGCGTCGCAAGGCTTTGATCCGTGGCTGTTGAAGAATGCTTATCAACTTGCTTTTGATGGCGGCTTCATGACATACCGACCAACGCCACATCCAGAGCAGAATCAGGAGGAACAACACGATGCCGCCGACGATGGCGCTCGCGCGCCCAATCCAGTGCTCGACTCTCTGCCAGCTCGCGCCCAGGAAGTACCCAAGCAAGACTATCGCAGAAGCCCACAGTGCGGCACCCAATACGTTATAGGGAATGAACTGGCGATACGGCATCTTTGATGAACCCGCGAGAAACGGCACGAGCACTCGGGCAAATCCCACGAACCGGCCCAGAAAGACCGCCTTTCCACCGTGTCGCTTGAAGAAAGTTTCTGCCTTCTCGATGCGAACGCTGTTCAGACCCAACCGGTTACCGTAGCGTACCAACGCCGGACGCCCCAATCGACGTCCCAATTCATAGCCCAGGCTATCTCCAAGTGCCGCGCCGATTCCAACAATCGCGATTAGCACGTCAAGATCGAGAAGCCCTTGTGCGGCGAGAAAGCCAGCGACAAGAACCAGGCTCTCACCGGGGATAAGCAAACCGAGGAAAGCTGCTGATTCCAGCGTTGCACCAAGGAAAATAAGCAAGTAACCCCAATGCCCCAATCGCTCAACAAAATGAATCAAGTGGTCAACCATGCTGGAGCTTCACAGGTCTCTTCAGGCTTTCCGGATCATTTGTATTGCACCGGTCTCAAGCCTTCAGGCTCGTACAGACCCGTTGTAGAAGTGCTCGAACTTCCTTGCCCAATGCATGCACTTCCGGGTTGTCGACCAGCTGCAATACGATTTCGGTATCCATGAACGCAACAGTTATGGATCCGTTGGCTTCTTCGCGAACGACCACGTTGCAAGGCAGTAACAACCCGATGTCTGGATCAGCTTCGATCGCGCGGTGCGCGAGCGGCGGGTTGCATGCGCCGAAAATTCGATACGGCCGACGGTCGATATTGAGCTTGGCCTTAAGTGTCGCCTGGACATCGATATCGGTGAGCACACCAAAACCTTCCTTCTTCAGAGCCTCGGTCACATTCGTAACGGCGGTATCGAACGGTACTTTTAGTTGGGTGCTGAATCCGTACATGAGCCGACTCCTTTCATGGGGCGAAACAATTGGTGAGGCGCTACGTTTAATTTAAATTGCCGACCGTAATGAATCTGACGCGCCTTTTCCGGAACGCTCAAGTTATAGTTCAGTCGCTTGCGTTTGCTTCAAGATGGGTTTCGCTCTTTGGCAAGACGCAGAATTAAGGTTTGCGGTTATTTTGCGGTCATCAATTCCATTGCATGATCATGCTGGATCATTTGCTCCATCATCATCTGCATCATGTCCATACGTTATTCCATCATTTCGTTTCGTTTCATCATTTCGGATGAGGCCATTCCGGCTTATTTCCACCCAAGATCATGGCGCCGTGCTGACCGCCGCTCTTCATCATCGTTCCACCCATGCCATGCATCGCCTTCATGTTTTCCTGCATGGCCTGCATGTGCTCCTGCATCAGTTTCTGACGTTTCGCCGGGTCGCTTGTCGCCTGAATCTTTTCCATTTGCTGCTGCATTTTTTTCATGTTCTCCTGCATCTGAGCCATTTGCTTGTCCATATCCATGCTCATCGCCGGTTCGGCAGGCGCTGTTTTTTCTAGTGCCGATACGATAGGTGCCATCAGGGCGCAGGCAATGAATGCGGTAATCAGGATAGAGGATTTCATTTTGATATTTTCTTTAACGTTGAATATATTCAGGTTGCCGTTACTGGTCCCCACGGGTTAGCGCAAGCACAAGGCAATTCGTCAACGATGATCGGCTTTGTCAAGGTTCAGGCGGCAGTCCTGCCGATTGCCTTACTTCGTTCCGAAGGTGAATAAGAAGCACTACGACTGGTATCGCAGAAATAAAGCAGCAAGGCACATCCAGCGGATTTCACCCATGTTTCATCTTCCCATCATTCCTCCAGTCATTACCCCGGTCGTCATTCCCCCACCGAAGAGCAGCAAGAGCACTACTGCGGCGATTAACGCGAAGGCAAGAACTGTCTTGGTTGTAGCATCCATGATTCGAGATCCTTTCAGAGCGAAGATTCGAAATTCCATACCTTTGTTGACCAGTCAGCACGGCAGCTATATTTTCGATGCCGTTCCACTAGTGCCGATCACCACGTGTTTACTGAAGGGGTGCCACGAGCAATCGCGAGAATCTCTTTGTATAGGGAAGCTTTTTTGCTGTCTGTACGCTGTCGCACAGTTCGGATTGCTAATCCGCCATGTTTTCAAACCAGCCCCGACCGCAGACCTGTATATACGGGAACGGGGGCGCCAAATCGGGCATGATGCTTCACACCAAATGTGGGAAAGAGAGGGAGTTTATTGGCTTCATACCGAGTGCTTTACAGGGCGGACCGAAAGACCGGAACTGGCCCATTGTGCCTTGCTATAAACAAATGACGGCTGATTCAGCAACGGAACACTGATTTCCGGTAACTCAATTTCCCAGCCGCCCGGGCTGCGCAGCCTCACAACGCTGGGCCGTATCAGGCTGGCACACACTGACCGGAGCGTCAGTGTTGCCTTGGGCGCCGTTATGGATTCCTTCTCCCTGCCGCGCCAACCATGGAACGCTCGCTCGCCCGATCCATGGGCTGCGCAATAGTCCCTCTGCGTCAGATCACTTCGACACCAGTTGCCGCCCCTTCAAAAGGCGACAACACCGCACGGCGTTACCCACTGAGTACAGATGGTGGGGTTTGGCGCTTACCATCGAGCTGACGCTTATGTTCGATAGCAGACAGATGTGCTGCACTGACTTGTGCGACAGTCTCGTTACAAAATTCTCTGGAGACTTATCATGGCATTTCCCTTTCTGGAACCCACAGACGAACCTCAGGCTGTGCTCCTGCTTTTACCTGAGCACTCCGAATGCATACAAATGTTTGCAAATTCTGCGTCGCGGCGTGTTGCGGAGTCCGCATCATGATCCGCATCGAGTTGCAGGTTGATTTGAACTATGAGATCGACGCCGGCGGTGCCGACTTCGTATTCAACGTCCACGCTGCGCGCACACCAAGCCAGACCATCGTGGCCGAAAGCTTCCTGCTCAGCCAGTCCGTCGCTCAGCAGATGCATACGGACCCGGTTACCGGCAATCGTTACATGCGCGTACGCGCCATGCACGGCGACCTGAGGCTGACTTATACCGCTACTGTCGACCTTGCCCACCACTTCGACGAACCTACGCAGATCGCCGAGGTACCTGTGCGCTACCTTCCGCCCGAGGTGATTGGCTACATTTACCCGAGCCGCTACTGCCAATCGGACCGGCTGATCAAAATGGCGACCAGCGAGTTCGGGGGGATCTGTCAGGGGTATAAGCGGGTTCTGGCAATCCAGGACTGGGTCAGACGGCGCGTCACTTTTACGTCAAACAGTTCGAATTCAAATACCTCCGCCGTCGACACGCTGATCGAGCAGGTCGGTGTTTGTCGCGACTTCGCCCACCTTATGATCGCGCTGTGCCGCGCCGTCAGTATTCCTGCGCGCTTCGCGACCGGTACCGACTACGGCGCCGACCCGGCACTCGGCCCGCCCGACTTCCAGGCTTACGTCGAGGTTTATCTCGGAGACCGCTGGTATATCTTCGATCCGTCAGGCACGGCCATCCCGATGGGATTTGTGCGCTTCGGCACCGGACGCGACGCCGCCGACGTGGCGTTTGCCACCATTTTTGGCGGAGTCAGGTCGCATGCGCCAATGATCCGCACGACAGCCATCGAGGATCCGGCACGCGCCATGGTGCTTCCGCATTACTGCCATGAGGCATTGTCGACTGACAGCGGAACGGCGCTTGAATCGTGCACCTGACTCATCGCCGATCAGGCGCAATGGGTGTGCTGGTCAGTGTCAGGTAATGATTGCAAGGTCCTTGATTTCTGCCCACCCCGACTGAAGCCGATTAAGGCCAATCCGACTGCTGCGGCCAGGTTAAAGTCATCCACCGGTTAGCCGTTTCAACCGGGAACTTGGTGGCCGTCTGGCGGCCACCACCCAACGGTAGAAGCCCTGCTTGGCCAACTCGACAACGAATAGATAGACAAGCACCATGCCACCAAGGATGTAAAAGAATCGGGCAGGTGGCGGCACAAAGCCAAAATAGTGACCTATTGGCGTGAACGGCAATATCACGGCACTGGCGACAACAGCCAGCGAGGTTGCCGTCAGCAGAGGATTGGCTCGGCTTTTCAGGGGATTTCCCCGGGTGCGGATGATGAAGATCACCAACACCTGTGTACACAGCGATTCGACGAACCATCCGGTCTGGAACAGCTTCTCGTCAGCCTGCAGGACGACCAGCATGACGTAGAAAGTCAGGAAGTCGAACGCGGAACTGATCGGTCCGATCACCAGCATGAAGTTGCGTATGAAAGTCATGTCGAGCACGCGCGGGGTATGAACATCCACCGCATCCACCTTGTCCAGCGGGATCGGAATTTCCGAGATGTCGTAGAGAATGTTGTTGAGCAGGATCTGCGTCGGCAACATCGGCAGGAAGGGCAGAAACAACGCCGCTCCGGCCATGCTGAACATGTTGCCGAAGTTGGAACTGGTGCCCATCATGATGTACTTCATGATGTTGCCGAATGTGCGTCGCCCTTCCAGAACGCCGGCGTGCAGGACGTGCAGGTCGTGTTTCAGGAGAATCATGTCTGCCGCCTCCTTGGCCACGTCCACGGCCGAATCGACCGATAACCCGACATCCGCCGAATGCAGCGATGGCGCGTCGTTGATGCCGTCGCCCAGATAGCCGACGACGTGGCCGCGCGCCCTGAGCGCCAGGATCACCCGGTCCTTCTGCGCCGGATTGACACGGCAGAAGAGGTTCGTCGTTTCGACCCGGGCTTGCAGCGCGTAATCGTCCATCTGCGCGATTTCCTTCCCGGTCAGCATTCCGCTGACCGGGATCTTGAGCTCGGCGCACACATGCCGGGTGACCAGATCGCTGTCGCCGGTGACGATCTTGATCGCCACGCCGACGCGGGCCAGCGCGGCCAGTGCGGCGGCGGCGCTGGCCTTGGGCGGATCGAGAAAGGCGGCGAAACCGGCGAGCACCAGCTCGCTTTCGTCGCTCACCACGGCATGCGGATGGTCCATCGGCACCTCACGCCAGGCGATGCCCAAGGCACGGAAGCCTTCTTCCTCGAGCGCCTGATACTGGCTGCGAATCTTCGCCAGCGACGTCTCGTCCACTGGGCGCTGCGCTGCGGCGCCATCCGCTTCATAGTGCGTGCATAGCCCGACGATCTCGTCGGGTGCGCCCTTTACCACCAGCCAGCGTGTTTTGCCGTTATCGATCAATACCGAAACGCGACGGCGCTCGAAGTCGAAGGGAACCTCGTCGATTTTTTTCCAGGCACCGGTTTCGATGTGCTGGTGTTCGAGAATGGCTTCGTCAAGCGGGCTTTTCAGGCCGGTCTCGAAAAAGCTGTTGAAATAGGCCAGTTCAAGAACCCGCTCGCTGGGTTGGCCTTGCGCATCGACATGTTTTTCCAGGCGGATTTTAGCCTCGGTCAGGGTACCGGTCTTGTCGGTGCACAACACATCCATTGAGCCCAGATCCTGAATGGCCGTCAGTCGCTTGACGATCATGTGCAATTTCGCCATGCGCATGGCCCCCCGCGACAGCGTAACCGAGATCACCATCGGCAACAGTTCCGGTGTCAGCCCGACAGCGAGCGCTACGGCAAACAGGAAGGATTCAAGCCACGGCTTGTGGAAAAATGCATTGGCCAGCAGCACGAACATCACCATCAGGATGGTCAGCCGCATGATCAGCACGCCGAAGCGACGGGTGCCGATTTCGAACGAGGTCGGTTCCGACGGCCGCGAGACGCTGTCGGCAATTTCGCCGATCGCCGTCTCCGCTCCCGTCTTTACGACCCGCATCCGGGCGCTGCCGCTGACCACCGAGGTTGCCATGAATACCGCGTTGCTCGCTTCCTGGAGTTCGGTCGCCGTAGCCGCCAGAACCCCCGGCCGCTTTTCCACCGGGTAGGTCTCGCCGGTCAGGGCGGACTGTTTGACAAAGAAATCGTGCGCTTCCAGCACCCTCCCGTCGGCCGGAATCATGTCGCCCGCCGAGAGTACGACGAGATCGCCCTGAACCACCTCGGTCACCGGTATCTCGATTTGCCGGCCATCGCGCAGCACGTTGGTGCGCACCGAAACCGACTGGCGCAATTTGTCCGCCGCCGTGTTGGCGCGGTACTCCTGGACAAAATCAAGCGTAACGCTGAGCAGAACGATGCAGGTGATGATGACGAAGTTGGTCACTTCCCCGGTGAACGCCGAAACCGCGCTGGCAACGAGCAGGATAATGACGAGTGGATTCCTGAAACGGGCCAGATACTGGAGCAGCAGCGATTTTTCCTGCCGCCCAAGGAAGGAGTTGGGGCCAAATCTGGCCAACCGGGCTTTGGCCTCGACGCTCGACAGTCCTCCGGCGTCGGTCGCCAGTTCGGCCTGGGGTTCCGTGAGCGGTGAGAGCCACCAGCTCGGGTTATCATCGGGCATAACTCTTACCTGAACCTTTCCTCGGGTAGTGCGCTGGCCGCATCCATGGCCTGTCTGTGACAGCTTGCGAGAATGTCCATTGTCATTACTCTCCGGAAGGCCGTCTGTTCGCTAACGAACACAAGTTGATCGCGTGGTCCATACCGGTTGATGAAACGTTCCATTAAGGCGAATGGAATGGCGTGTTTGATCGCCGCCGTGATGGGGGAAAAACACCCATGCTTTCTCACCGTAGCGTAGACGTGTTGTGTGCGCTAGCGCCCAGACCAGCAACTGATTTTACTCCACCATGCGGATAGCACATCCTGGCAAAGTTGCACACACGGGATGGCAATCGACACCGGCAGTCCATCATTCGCGGTGCGCGTGCCGAGTAAATGGTTTCAGTATCACCAGGAGGATTCCCATGCCGGATACCCACTCAGCCCCTGCAGCCAATCGCCTGCTGGCGGCCCTGCCGCGCAAAGACCGTGAGCGTTTGATGGCAGGCTGCGAGCCGGTCGAGCTTGTCTTTGCCGAGGTTCTGGCCGAACAGGGCGGGCGCATGCGCCACGTATATTTCCCGACAGAAAGCTTTATTTCCCTGGTCGCGCCCATCGATGGCCGAGCCAGCCTTGAGGTGGGGTTGATCGGCAACGAAGGCATGCTCGGGATCTCGCTGATTCTCGGTGTCGAGGTTTCGCCGCTGCTCGCCGTCGTGCAAGGTGGAGGGCCGGCCTGGCGAATGGATACTGAAACATTTTGCCATGAACTTGCACGGAGCAGCGAGCTGCAACGATTGCTGCAGCGCTACCTTTATGTGGAGATAGGGCAACTTGCTCAGACAGCGGCATGCACCCGCTTCCACCTGCTCGAGGCACGACTCGCCCGCTGGCTCCTGATGACTCAGGATCGGGCGCACTCGGACGAGTTTCATGTTACACAGGAATTCCTCGCCTACATGCTGGGCGTACGTCGCGTCGGTGTGACCAAGGCCGCCAGCTCGCTGCAAAATAACAAACTGATCAGCTATTGCCGCGGGAATATCAGGATTGTCGACCGCCACGGCCTGGAAGCCGCCTCCTGCGGATGTTACAAGGCCAACAAGGCGAGCTACGCCGAAATGATGGGCTAGGGGGTGTTGACACTCATTTCGTGGGACGCGTTGCCACGAGGAGGCGGTGGATGCTAGGCGCGCGCCACCGCCCGCACCGGGGTGCGGGCACGGCGAGCAACAACGCAGACGCCGCCCCCTCGCGGCAACCCTTCGGGACGGCCTCTGTGCGGGCGCATCGCTGCGTTGCGGCGGCTAGCCTGGGACCAGCCAGGCGGCGCCGCCGCGCCTTGCGCGACCTCCCGCACAGCGACCGTCGCGCCCATGAAATGAATGTCAACACCCCCTATGAAGCTTGCTATTTTTGCCCCACGAAATCCCTGATCACCACAAAGCTGATATGTGGCTCGTTCATGTGGCATGCCTCTGAGAACTGTTTGTTCGCCACCGCACAGACGGACGCCCTACAAATAGCTATATGTGAGTTGCCCCTGATGATTCGTCGCTTTATACGAAGCAACAGGGGCAGTGATTCATCGAAAGCTGTTCAAATCTGGGGATTGCTCACAATGACGTAAGCAGTTCTCACTTCTCACAAGTCTAACAGGAGGAATTGCCATGAAATTTTCAAATCTATGCGTCACTTCGGTGATGCTGCTCGCAATCAGTGCTTGCGTTGGTCCCGCCGGTCCGCAAGGCGAAACGGGTAGCCCTGGATACACTGGAGCTACTGGGGCATCGGGAGCTACGGGAGCGACTGGAGCAACGGGAGCTACAGGAGCATCGGGGGCCAGGGGATACACAGGGAACACTAGCGGCACCCCGGTACCCAGCGATTACGACGACCGTGGCATCACCGCCAGAGTGGTCGCAGCCCTACGCGAGCAGCCTGCTCTAAACTCAAGCGGAATCACCGTCGAGACCATGAACGGTACGGTTCGACTGAGCGGCATTGTGAATTCTCAGGATGACGCAACCAAGGCAATTGAGGTAGCGCGCCGCGTCGGCGGTGTGAGATCCGTCGAGAACAACATCAGGATCAGGTGAGAGATGTTGGGTATGGATGGCTGATCAACCAAAGTGATCAACCATAGGGGGTCGTAGTCATTTAAAAACCAGGGCACCAATTATCAAATCACTTCGACCCCTTTAATACACACGAAATACCTGACATTGTGCTGAACATCACTCTCTGTGCTTGCAAGAAATTGCGCGATAATGCTGCTCAACGCCGGTGGACAATACGTTAGGCCGTGCGTCGGCAGCCACGCTTTTTCTGCCCTGACCCGGGGCACATTGCAAAGGAGATTGCACATGCTTCAGCTCACACCGCTTGATTCAAGCGTTCCGATCTTCCAGCAACTCGGTGTTGAGGTCTCACCCGTTATCCTGGTCAATATCTTCCAGGTCGCCGAGGGAGATATTCCTGCCCTCCTCAAGGCCTGGGAAGATGACGCCAACTGGATGAAACAGCAACCCGGCTATATCTCGACGCAGTTGCATCAAGGCATAGGAGGCAGCACGGTGTTCATGAACTATGCCGTGTGGGAGTCAACGGCCCATTTCCGCGCCGCTTTCAGCAATCCCGAGTTCAAGAAGGCACTGGAGCACTACCCGTCTTCAGCCGTGGCCTCGCCGCACCTGTTCACGCGCCTTACGGTGCCCAATCTGTGTGTTGGACCCTAGCCCGGCGGCATTCGGTCAGGCGGACGTGAATCAATGGATAAACACCTCCCAAGCCGTCATTCCGTCGCACCCCAAGCAACTGTGTTCCAAGTCAAGCATTTTGGGGACTCCACGGCGTATTATTTTTGAGTATCGTGTTCATGATTGTGAGCAGCTTTCGCATACAGGCGACGATAATGACCTTGCCGGGTTTGCCGGCCTGTTTGAGTC
>NZ_JAEUOI010000081.1 GCF_016790145.1 Propionivibrio sp.
GCCTGAGACGTCGGGTTACGGCCTGGCGGCCTAACCCGACCTATTCGCTTCGACGAGAGATGGTTTTGTCATACCAGGCCGAGAAGCTGATTGGCGGCTTCCGCCGTCATGATGGTAAACGGTGGCGGTTTGTGCCGGTGGCGGGCGAGTTTGAGCAGTAACTTGTCGCGCGTTATCAGCAGATCGGCCTGGCAGCGAGCGGCAAGAATCAGGAACTTCTGATCATCCTTGTCACGACAGCGCGGTAGCAGGTAGTTTTCCTCTCCGCTGGCGTCGCATGGCGTGGCAATACTCCGGTAGCTTTGCATCAGGACATTGCGTGCGGCAAGATCCAGGCCGAACTCCGGGTAAGCGCTGACCCGATCCAGTTCGGCCAGGCATTCCGTCGCGGTAAAACACAGTATATGTCCCTGGTTGATGGCCGTTTGCAGAGGCTGGGTATGGCGGTTGCCGAAGTGCAGCATGTCCATCACGATGTTGGTATCAAGCACGAGGCGGGTTGGCAAGGGCATGGATTCAAATGAGCCGGAGTTTTTCAACGACTCTTTCGGCGATGGCCAGAGACGCCGTCAGCCCCGGCGACTCGATCCCGAACAGGTTGACCAGCCCGGCGATACCGTGGGTTTCCGGCCCCTGGATGAGAAAGTCGGCGGCCGGGTCGCCGGGGCCGACGATCTTCGGCCGGATTCCGGCGTAGGCCGGGGCCAGCGCACCATCGGGCAAGCCCGGCCAGTAGTGGCGGACCTCGGCATAGAACGCGTCGGCACGCGCCGGGTCAACGCTGTATTCCATGGCCTTGGGGTCAGTCGATGAGTGGGTCAGCCACTCGACGTCGGGGCCGAAGCGTGCCTGACCGCCGAGATCAAGCGTCAGGTGAACACCCAGGCCGCTGGGTTCGGGTAGCGGATAGATCAGCCGCGAAAAGGGCGCCTGACCAGCCAGCGTGAAGTAGTTGCCCTTGGCGTAGAAGGCGGGCGGTAATCCGGCCGCCGGAAAGCCGGCCAATGAGCGGGCGACGCGGACGGCACCGAGTCCGGCAGCGTTGATCACGATGCCGGCCTTGAAGCGCGCGGCGTCCTGGCCGCCGACGTCGAGCTCCAGTCCATCGTCGGCCAGGGTGCCGGCGCGCAGGGGGCTGCGCACCGCCAGCGTCGCACCGGCGCGTTCGGCGTCGCCGAGCAGGGCCAGCATCAGACCATGGCTGTCGATGATTCCGGTTGACGGCGAGAGCAGGGCCGCAGTGCATCGAAGCCCGGGTTCGAGGGCGCGGGCGTCGGCGGCACCGAGCAGCCGCAAGTCATCGACGCCGTTGTTTTCGCCCTGCCGGAGCAAGGCGTGCAGACGGCTTTCCTGTGCGGTCGAGGTGGCAACGATCAGCTTGCCGCAGCGCCGATGGCTGACGCCGTGACTGACGCAGAATTTGTAGAGCAGATGGCGGCCGGCAACGCACAGTTCTGCCTTGAGCGAGCCGGTCGGGTAGTAAAGTCCGGCGTGGATGACTTCACTGTTGCGCGCGCTTGTTTCGCTACCGAAGGTGTCATGTTGTTCGAGGATCACCGTATCGATGCCGCGCTGCGCCAACGTCCTTGCGCAGGCCAAACCGACAACCCCGGCCCCGATCACGACAGCGCCGATTCTCTCCATCCTGCATTGCTCCCGTCGAAAGGGCGCATTGTAATGCCTGCGGACAGCGGAGTTGTCCCCCTTTACGGCAAAACGCCGGGGCACGAATGCCCGTCTTATAATCATGCACGTTAGCGTTGTGAACCCTTGCCAACAGGGTTTTCAAGCCTGTACGCAGTTTTTGCTAGTTAATTTTCCTGAGCCGATCACATGTCTGTCCATTCACCACAAATCATGCTGCGCGAAGAAGAGGTCGAGTTCATCGCCATTCGGGCGCAGGGTGCCGGCGGTCAGAACGTCAACAAGGTGTCGAATGCCATCCACCTGCGCTTTGACATTGGCGCCTCTTCGCTGCCGGACGAGATCAAGACGAAGCTGCTGCAGTTGCGCGACCAGCGGGTCAGCGCCGAGGGCGTGGTGGTGATCAAGGCGCAGCAGCACCGCAGTCTGGAACGCAATCGCGTCGATGCACTGACACGTTTGCGTGAGCTGATCGCGCGTGCGGCCTTTGTTCCCGTGGTGCGACGTCCGACCCGGCCAACGCGCAGTGCGCAGAAGAAAAGAGTTGAAAGCAAGATCCGGCGCGGGCTGGTGAAGGTTTTGCGCGGTCGGGTCGATTCTCAGTAGTTACGATGTCGGGATCACTTGTCTATCATCGGGATCACTTGTCTATCAATGTGTATTAAAATCAAAAAAATTATAAAAGTCGTATAGACACTCTGGCCTTAATGATGCTCAAGGTGGCCCATTTGGTAGCAGCGTAACCGTTATTAGGCAGGGATAAGCATACGCTGGCGAATGCCGCCGAAATATCCCTGCCGACCATACAGCGGATGGAGGCCATTTTTAACAACATCCGTGGCAAGGTCGAAACAGGTCGGGACTCGAATAACAACAAACAGGGAGTATTGAACGATGTCAGCGAGTGAGAACAAGAGTCGCCCGTCGGCACTGGTCGTCGGCGCGATAGGTGTTGTTTTTGGCGATATCGGGACCAGCCCGCTTTACGCGCTCAAGGAAACCTTCGCCGGGCATCACCCCATGCAGGTGGAGCCGGCAAGCATCCTCGGCGTCCTCTCACTGATCTTCTGGACCATCATGGTGCTGGTCACCCTGAAATATGTACTCATCATCATGCGCGCCGATAACCATGGCGAAGGTGGTAGTCTGGCCCTGCTCGCACGGGTCATGGAACTGACCAAGAGCACGCGCGCCACGTGGTTCGTGACGATGCTGGGCATTTTCGCCGCCGCGCTGTTTTATGGCGACAGCATGATCACGCCGGCTATTTCTGTGCTCAGCGCAGTCGAGGGGCTGGATGTGGTCTCTCCGGAGTTCACGAAGTACGTGATTCCCATCACTCTCGTGGTTCTGACCGTCCTGTTTGCGATCCAGAGCCGGGGCACGGCGGCCATGGGTATGCTGTTCGGGCCAGTGATGTGTCTGTGGTTTGTCGTTCTGGCGGTACTTGGCGTGATCAGCATCGCGCAGGCGCCACAGGTGCTGTTGGCCTTGAATCCGATCTACGCTGCCGAGTTTCTCTTCGGCAATCCATGGCAAAGCTTTCTTGCGCTTGGCTCGATCTTTCTTTCGGTCACGGGAGGCGAGGCGCTATACGCGGATATGGGGCATTTCGGCAGGTCTCCGATTCGCCTGGCCTGGTATGCTTTCGTGCTCCCGGCCCTGGTACTGAATTACTACGGACAGGGTGCCTTGCTGTTAACCGATCCGGAAACGATTCGCAGCCCGTTCTATCTGCTTGCGCCGGATTGGGCACTGATCCCCATGGTGGTGCTCGCCACGGCGGCGACAGTAATCGCCTCGCAAGCGGTGATCTCGGGTGCCTTTTCAGTCGCCCGGCAGGCCGTCCAACTCGGCTATCTGCCCAGGATGAGGGTTGTTCATACGACCTCTCACATGGAAGGTCAGATCTTTGTCCCGTTCACCAACTGGACGCTCTATCTCGCTGTCATCGCACTGGTGTTGGGTTTCAAGTCATCGAGCAATCTGGCGGCCGCCTACGGAATAGCGGTGGCCGGAACGATGTTGATCAGTACCATCCTGGTCTCCTTTGTCGTGTTACGCGCCTGGCACTGGAATCCCTGGTTTGCGTTGCCCCTGCTCGGAGTGCTCCTGGTCATTGATCTGGTGTTCTTCTCAGCCAATGTGATCAAGATCGGTCAGGGCGGCTGGTTTGCCCTGGCGATGGGACTCGCCTCCTTTACCGTGCTCACCACCTGGCGACTGGGTCGCCGTCTGGTCGGTGAGGAAATCGCCAAGCAAAGCATTCCTATGGATGCTTTCCTTGATTCCATTGTCAATGTGCATCGCGTGAATGGGACGGCCATCTTCATGACCGGTTCCAAAGAAGGCGTTCCTGCCGCATTGCTGCACAATCTCATCCACAATCAAGTGCTGCATGAACGGGTCGTGCTGGTCACCGTGCAGACGACCAATTCCCCCTTCGTCCTTGACCTGGATCGCATGTATCTGCACAAGATGCGTAAAGGTTTTTTCCGTCTGATCATCCGCTATGGTTTCATGGAGGATCCTGATATCCCGCGTGCACTGGAACGTTGCAAACGATTTGGCGAGAGTTTCGATCTTATGGAAACCACGTTTTACCTGTCGCGTGAAACGATTGTTCCCAGGCTCAAGCGCAACATTTCGCCCTTGCGTGCCCGCCTGTTCGCACAGATGTCAAAGAATGCATCCAGTGCGACCGAGTATTTCAAGATACCTACCGAACGCGTCGTCGAATTGGGAACACAGCTTGTCATCTAGCCAATGATTTCATTGAGCTCCCGGGGCTGACGACGCTCGTCCACTTTTCCAAACATTCTGATCACTCTAAATCGTGGGAAAAATTCTACTGGCGCCGATGGAGGGTCTGGCCGACAAGGTGCTGCGCGACGTGTTGACCCGCATCGGCGGCTATGATGGCGCAGTGACTGAATTCATCCGCGTGTCGGGTAATCTGCTGCCGCAGCGCACTTTCCTGCGCATCTGCCCGGAACTGGCTAATGGTAGCCGCACGCATGCCGGTACGCCGGTCGTGGTGCAATTGCTCGGCAGCGATCCGGCGTGCCTGGCTGACAATGCGGCGCAACTGGCAGCACTGTCGCCGGCGGGGATCGACCTCAACTTTGGCTGCCCGGCGCCGACCGTCAATCGTCATGGTGGTGGCGCGACGCTTCTCGACGATCCGGAACAAATGCGCCGGATTGTCCTGGCGGTCAGAATGGCGGTGCCGCAGGCCATCCCGGTCTCGGCCAAGATGCGGCTCGGCGTCCGCGACACCGGCAAGGCACTCGAATGCGCACTGGCGCTCGAAGACGGCGGCGTTTCTTCGCTGGTGGTGCATGCGCGAACCCGGGACGACGGCTACAGGCCGCCAGCGCATTGGGAGTGGGTGGCGCGCATCAACGAAACGGTACAGGTGCCGGTCGTTGCCAACGGCGAGGTGTGGACAGCGCAGGACTACCTGCGTTGCCGGGCAGTGAGCACCTGTGACGACGTGATGATCGGTCGCGGTGCGGTGGCCGACCCGTTTCTCGCGCGGCGCATCCGGGCGATCAACGCTGGCGACCGGATCACTGAACGGCGCAACGCCGACTGGATCGAATTCCTGCCCCTGCTGGCCGAGTACTGGCAACAGGTACTCGCTCGGGTCGAGTGGCGCCATGCGCCGGGCCGGCTCAAGTTGTGGCTCAATTCCCTGCGCCGCACCTTTGTCGAAGCCGAGGCGCTGTACTGGGCAGTGCGCCCTCTGCGCGATATTAAGCAGACCAGCCGGATGCTCGAGCAGCATGCGGTGCCGCTGTGGCGAGGTGTACTGCCGCACGCGGCGTAAGCAATCCATGCAGGCCAACTCGCGCATTCCGGTCAGCGCCCAGACCGGGATTCATCAACATCTCGATTCACTGCTCGAACGTCATTGCCGCTCGCCGTTCCGCAAGCCGTATAGCGATTACAACCGCGCGGCTTTCGCGGCGAGCCTTGAACGTCGCGAGCGTGTGGCGCCCGCAGCGCCGCTGATTCTGGATTCAGGTTGCGGCGTCGGTGAGAGCAGCACGGCGCTGGCGCTGGCCTGGCCCGAGCATTACGTGATCGGTGTCGACCAGTCCGCAGCGCGCCTGGGCAGAAACTCGCCGGGTCGAAAGGGTTTTCCGCAGAGACCGGCCAATCTCGACCTGGTGCGCGCCGATCTGGTCGATTACTGGCGACTGATGCGCGAGGCCAATATCCGTCTGGCACGTCACTACCTGCTCTATCCGAATCCCTGGCCGAAGATCGGCCACCTGGCGCGGCGCTGGCACGGCCATGCCGTTTTCCCGGCGATGCTTGCACTGGGCGGCGAGCTGGAATGCCGCAGCAACTGGCGGATCTATATCGACGAGTTCTGTTTCGCCGTCAAGCGCCTGACGCAGCGGGAAGCCGTTTACCAGCCGTATACGCCGGAATATGCGCTGACGCCTTTCGAACGAAAATACCTGAACTCGGGGCACGCGCTTTACCGCGCCCTGGTATCACTCTGAGAGGTTTTCATGTCGATAATTGTTGAAGTTCGTGGTGATTTCATCCAGTTGGACCAGTTGCTGAAGACGACGGGTTTGTGTCATTCGGGCGGCTATGCGCATGCCCAGATCGAGGCCGGCATGGTACTGGTCGACGGGCTCGTCGAAAGCCGCAAGCGTGCCAAGCTACGCCCTGGCCAGTTTGTCAGCTATGGCGGCGAGACGGTCGAACTGGTTGCCGGGCTTGTTGCCTGATCCGAATGCCGGTCACAAGCCCGGTTCTTTGCAGATGACTCAGGGCGATTGCATGAATGTCTTTGGATTCGCAAGCGGCTGAAAAACCACTACATCGTGGCCCTAGGCCAGGCTTCGCGCTCATTCCGGCGAAAGCCGGAATCCAGGTTGTTGGAGCACCCACTGGGTCCCGGCTTTCGCCGGGACGACGTTTTCCTGAAAAAATGGCTCTGCGGAGCCCCGAATAAATCACTGGTGCATTCATGCGATTGACCTGGCAGTTGACTTCACAGCAGGGCGCTTATCTTATATCATATATAAGAGTTGGTTTTCCACTTCTCACCCGATTGATTGAAATGCCGGTATCCGGAGCGTTTTACCTTACCGGCCTTGCAGTACAATGCTCGTTTAGCCCGTAATTAACGGATTACAAGATTTTGCCCCGTGCAAGCTTTGAGAAAGGTCTCCCCATGCTGGAATCCTATCGTGCCCATGTCGCCGAGCGCGCTGCGCTTGGTATCCCGCCGCTTCCGCTGACGGTCAAGCAGACCACCGAACTGATTGCTCTGCTGAAAAATCCACCGAAGGGTGAAGAGCAGGCGCTGGTCGAGTTGATTACCTACCGTGTTCCAGCCGGTGTCGATGACGCCGCGAAGGTCAAGGCCGAGTTCCTCGCCAAGGTCGCCAAGGGCGACGAGTCCTGCGCGCTGATCTCTCGTGCCAAGGCCACCGAATTGCTCGGTACCATGCTCGGCGGTTACAACGTCAAACCGCTGATCGACGTACTCGGCGACACTGAAGTCGGCGCCGTGGCCGCCGAAGCGCTGAAAAAGACCCTGCTGGTGTTTGACTTCTTCCACGACGTGAAAGAACTTGCAGACAAGGGCAATGCCAACGCCAAGGCCGTTCTGCAATCCTGGGCTGACGCCGAGTGGTTCACCTCGCGTCCGGATGTTCCCGCTGCGCAGAAGCTGACCGTGTTCAAGGTCACCGGCGAAACCAATACCGACGATCTGTCGCCGGCACCGGACGCCTGGTCGCGCCCCGACATCCCGCTGCACGCCCTGGCCATGCTCAAGAATCCACGTCCGGGAATCGAAGCCGACGAAGTGGGCAGCCGTGGCCCACTCAAGCAGCTCGAAACGCTGGCCAAAAAGGGCAACCTGATCGCCTACGTCGGCGATGTGGTCGGCACCGGTTCGTCGCGCAAGTCCGCCACCAATTCGGTGCTGTGGTTCACCGGCCAGGACATACCCTTCGTACCGAACAAGCGTTTTGGCGGCTTCTGTCTGGGTTCCAAGATCGCCCCGATTTTCTTCAACACCATGGAAGATGCCGGCGCCCTGCCGATCGAACTGAATGTCGAAGAAATGAACATGGGCGACGAGATCGAGCTGAAAATTGACGCAGTGACGACCAAAGTGACCGCGCTCAAGAATGGCCAGGTGATTGCCGAATCGCAGCTCAAGACCCCGGTGATTCTCGACGAAGTTCGCGCTGGTGGGCGTATTCCGCTAATCGTCGGCCGTGGCCTCACCGCCAAGGCACGCGAAGCGCTGGGCCTGCCCGCTTCAACGCTGTTCCGCCTGCCGCAGAACCCGGCCGATACTGGCCAGGGCTACACGCTGGCGCAGAAAATGGTTGGCCGCGCCTGCGGTCTTCCAGAAGGCAAGGGCATCCTTCCCGGCACCTACTGCGAACCGAGGATGACCACCGTCGGCTCGCAGGACACCACCGGCCCGATGACGCGCGACGAACTCAAGGATCTGGCCTGCCTCGGCTTCTCCGCCGACATGGTGATGCAGTCCTTCTGCCACACCGCCGCCTATCCGAAGCTGGTCGATGTACAGACCCATCGTACCCTGCCGACCTTCATCAGCACGCGCGGCGGCGTTGCGCTGCGTCCCGGCGACGGCATCATCCACTCCTGGCTCAACCGCCTGCTGCTGCCCGACACCGTCGGTACCGGCGGCGACTCGCACACGCGTTTCCCGATCGGCATCTCCTTCCCCGCCGGCTCCGGTCTGGTCGCCTTTGCCGCAGCCACCGGCGTCATGCCGCTCGACATGCCCGAATCCGTTCTGGTGCGCTTCAAGGGCAAGCTGCAGGAAGGCGTTACGCTGCGTGACCTGGTCAACGCCATTCCCTACTACGCCATCAAGCAGGGACTGCTGACCGTCGCCAAGCAGGGCAAGAAGAACATCTTCTCCGGCCGCATCCTTGAAATCGAAGGCCTTCCTGATCTCAAGATCGAGCAGGCGTTCGAACTCTCCGATGCCTCGGCCGAACGTTCTGCCGCCGGTTGCACGGTGCATCTGGACAAGGCGCCGATCATCGAATACATGACTTCGAACATCACCCTGATGAAGTGGATGATCGCCACCGGCTACGAAGACAAACGCACCCTGGCCCGCCGCATCAAGGCCATGGAAGCTTGGATCGCCAACCCGCAACTGCTCAAGGCCGACGCCGATGCCAGCTACGCCGCCGTGATCGAAATCGATCTGGCTGATGTCAGAGAACCGATCGTCGCCTGCCCGAACGACCCGGACGACGTCAAGCTGCTCTCCGAAGTCGCCGGAACCAAGATCGACGAAGTCTTCATCGGCTCGTGCATGACCAACATCGGCCACTTCCGCGCGGCGGCCAAGGTGCTCGAAGGCAAGTCGGACATCCCGACCCGCCTGTGGGTGGCGCCGCCGACCAAGATGGATGCCACCATCCTCAACGAAGAAGGCTACTACGCCACCCTCGGCAAGAGCGGCGCGCGCATGGAAATGCCCGGCTGCTCGCTGTGCATGGGCAACCAGGCACAGATCCGCAAGGGCAGCACCGCGATGTCCACCTCGACGCGCAACTTCCCGAACCGGCTCGGCATCGACACCTTTGTTTACCTCGGTTCAGCCGAACTGGCCTCGATCTGTGCCCTGATGGGCAAGATCCCGACCGTCGCCGAATACATGGAGCAGGTGAAGGTGGTCAATGCCAAGGCGGCCGAGGTCTATCGCTACATGAACTTCGACAAGATTGCCGAGTTCAGCGATGTGGCGGATACGGTGACGGTTTAAGCCGCAGGCGGCTTCTCAATCCGGGAAACGGCGCCCTGCGGGGCGCCGTTTTACATTGTCCCTGATCAAGACATTGGCTATATCAGCCGCGCCGCCTCGTTTTCTGTGGGTAGCCGGCCTTCAGGCGTAAATTTGTCCACCGCTGCCGGTAACTCACGAGTCAGCCTGGATAGCAGTTCTTCGCGCGAGAGTCCGGTGTGCTGCGAAAGCGTGTTCAATGCATCGGGCCCGATCGCCTGCTCCAGTTGATCCGTCCGGAGCGGTTGATTGGGACCGGTGCTTACCCAGGAATCCGCAGCCTGGCCATGTCCGTTCTGTTTGAAACGATCGACCAGGTCCCGCAGCCCACCACTCAGTACGCTACCGGCACTCGCACCACCGAAGAGCCCTCCCAACTTGTCGAACACGCCTCCCTGACTGGGCTGATCATAAGTAGCGGGTCTGCCGCCCTCCTCTTGCTTCTGACCCCCAAGCACTTCGGCGATTTTGTCCCGGTTCTGATAACCCGCGACTGCTAGAAGTCCCAAAAGGGCTACCATTGACGGCATTCCTTGACTCATTTCATTTCTCCTCTATGCCTGTTTGGAACACAACCGCGCCCTTGTTTCGGTGATAGCGTGTTAACAACAGTTGATGACCATTATTGAGTTAACATGAATTTACAGCCGGATAATCGGTTATCGCTGTGATATACCATTAGCAAAGAAGCGATTACTCCTACACGCGTTGTTTGACAAACGCCCCCCAGACAAACAGAACGACAATGGCGCCGATGACGGCGCCGATGAGTCCCGCACCTTCACCATGCGCGTACCATCCAAGCGCTTGTCCAAGATAGCTCGCAACGACAGCTCCAACTATTCCGAGGATCGTTGTCAACACAAAACCTGAAGGCTCGTTGCTGCCTGGCATAATGAATTTTGCGAGAACGCCCGCGATAAAGCCAATGATAATCGTCCAGATAATACCCATGGTCTGCTCCTATTAAGGGCTCGGTGAGCCTATTCTGTTAAGAATAAAAAATATTTACTACTGGTGTATGCCACTTATCTCGTGCGCGGAACCATGCTGCCATTGACGATCAGTGCTTGAGGCTTTCAGGGACTTGACCGCCGTTTTCTGCAAGCTTTTGCATGACAGCTTTCGACAGAGCGATGTTCTGCTCGGCACTGCCGTTAATTCCGAAGCTTACATTCAGCTCCTGCGCGAGTTCCTTGCGTGCGGCAAGGCTAGAATCCAGGTCAAGCAGCTTGAGCAGATCCACGATTGACGTCCGCCAGTTACCCCCTCCGCCCTTGGACAAAGCAAGCCTGGTCAAGACGGCGGCCACGTCAACGGCTTGCAGCTGCTGTGACGAGACGTTAATGTCGGTGGCAATCGATGCTTGCGTCGGCGGCAGCGCCAGCGCCGGTTCGGCCGCAGCAGCGGATGAGCTGTGATGGAATATCTTGTCCAGGATCGATTTGAAGATGCCCATATTTTTGTGCTCCTTTTGTGGTGAAGATGGTCAGATGGAAGCTCGTTTGTCGGCAACGACTCAACTCAGCTACTCCGACAGCACACGATGACTCGGCATTGCCATCTTTTCTGTGCGCCACCACACGTAATGTAATTAAATAGTGCCTGACAGAAAACCCCCTTTTTTGAAAATTTGTCCGCCAGAGATTTACTTATACGTCATCATTATTCCAAATTGTCCCGCCGTACATATCCATAAGTCATTTTTTGGTGCGGCCCGATGAAATTTCCTGTTTTGCAG
>NZ_JAEUOI010000085.1 GCF_016790145.1 Propionivibrio sp.
GCCGTAATGATTTTTTCACAGACTCTCGGCACGAAAATTGATTTTGTCAGCAGAACCGGCGAGCGAAGGCTTGCGCAAAATGCAACGCGAATACGCAGAACCGGGAATCGATCGCCACCTGTGCGAGTCTAAAGGCCCGGATCGGCTCCGGTCAATCCGCGGTTTCACCGCGTAGTCCCGGGTTGAAGCCCGCCAGCCGTTCGCCCAGGCTCATCGATCACCAATTCCGATGGCCGCACGGCAGGCCATGGCCGTCTCGAATACCTTATCACCCGCCTCGCCAAGCACCGTGAAGTGGCCCATCTTGCGGCCTGGCCGGGCCACATCCTTGCCGTAGAGGTGCAGCTTGAGACCGGGTTCGGCGAGCAGGATGTTCCAGTCCGGCTCGCGCACCGGCTGTTCGACATCGTCATACCACAGGTCGCCGAGGAGGTTGACCATCACGGCAGGCGAGTGAGTCCGGATCTCGCCCAGCGGTAGGCAGCACAGTGCCCGCACCTGCTGCTCGAACTGGCTGGCGACGCAGGCATCGAGCGTGAAGTGGCCGGAATTGTGCGGTCGCGGCGCCAGCTCATTGACCTGGAGCCGGCCATCGACAACGAAGAACTCGACGCCCAGGGTGCCGACATAAGCCATCCTGTCGGCGATCGCCTCGGCGATTTCCCTGGCCTGGCGCGTCAGCTCGCCAGCCGAGGCGCGCGCCGGAACCCTCGAGTAATCGAGGACGCCATGACGGTGGTGATTCTCGCTCGCCGGAAAGCACCTGACCTCACCGCTCTCGCCCCGCGTCAGCACCAGCGACAGCTCGTAATCGAGAGTGACCTGCCGTTCGAGAACGCAGGGCTCCTTGTTGAACTGACGAAAGGCGGCCAGCGTTTCGTCAATGCCGGCGACCCGCTCCTGGCCCTTGCCGTCGTAACCGAAGCGGGCGACCTTGAGGATGGCGGGAAAGAGCCCGGCCTCGACATTGCGGATGTCATTCTCGCTGAGGATTTCGGCATAGGGCACGTGCGGGAACCCATGAGTTTTCAGGAAACGTTTTTCCGCGCTCCGCTCCTGGCAGACGGCCACCGCTTCGGCGCCGGGCCGCACCGGTACGAAGCGGGCCAGTGTAGCCAGTGCGGCGGCCGGAACGCTCTCGAATTCGGTAGTGACTGCTGCACAGATACTGGCCATGCGTTGCAGCGCCTGCGGCTCGTCATAGGCGGCGATGATGTGCTCGTCGGCAATCCGGCCGGCGGTGCTTTGCCGGTCCGGGTCGAGAACGACGACCCGGTAGCCCAGCTCATGGGCGGCAATGACGAAGTAGCGGCCGAGCTGGCCACCGCCGAGTACACCGAGGGTAGACGGGGGCAGGATCATGCGGGCCTCGCGAGTTGCATGGCCAGCACCTTGCCTTCCTGGCGGCGGCGGAAATCGTCAAGCTTGCCGGCGAAGGTCTCCAGTTGTGGCCAGGCCGGCGCGCTGCCCGGGGCAGGTTCACCACTGGCCAGCATGGCGACGGCGAACAGCGCGGCGTTGGCGGCACCGGCTTCGCCGATGGCAAAGGTGGCCACCGGAACGCCCCTCGGCATCTGGACGATGGACAGCAGCGAGTCGAGGCCTTGCAGGTGCTTCGAAGGCACCGGAACGCCAAGCACCGGCACCGTGGTCTTGGCCGCCAGCATGCCGGGCAGATGCGCGGCGCCGCCGGCACCGGCGATGATCGCCCGCAGACCGCGCGCGCGTGCGGCCAGGGCGTAGTCGAACAGCAGGTCGGGCGTGCGGTGCGCCGAAACGACACGCGCCTCGTAGGGGACGCCAAATTCTTCGAAAACCTTCGCCGCCGCCTGCAGCACCGGCCAGTCGGAATCCGAACCCATGACGATGCCAACCAGGGGACGGCTGTCGCTTGCTTCAGTCATCATTTCCTCCGGATTCATCCAAAGAATCGCAGTTGAGCGTAATGCCAGTATCGTAAGCCCTCATCCCCGGCCCTCCCGCAGGGATCCCGCAGGGCGAAGGGGGCAACCCCCTTGCCCTGCGGGAGGGTCGGGGTGAGGGCCAACCACTGGCCAAACCTGCTGTTGCGGCGGTCGCGCTCAACTGCGGTTTCCAGGATCAAAATTCACCGTAAATGACATTTCAGTTTCGTCGGCCTATGCCGCGCAGCAAATCCTCCTGCCGGACGCTACGCTGGCCCGGCCTGCCTGTCCTTACCATTTGAACGAGGGAATCGCCCAGTCGGGTAGTGCGCCGTAGCGGCCGGCAATGGCCATGATGGCCGCTCTCAGAGACGTCGGATCGGCGTCTTCGGGCAAGGCGTCGGCGTGTACACCGCCCATCACCAGCAGCGTATCGATGCCGGCAAGCCGGCCCCCGGCAATGTCATGATGCAGTGAATCTCCGATCGAGAGTACCCGCTCGCCGGGGCCGCCTGCCGCCAGCTTCAGGCAATGCGTATAGATCTCGAGATGCGGTTTTCCGATGTAGCGCACCTTGCCGCCTCTCGACTGGTAGCGGTCCGCCACCCCCCCGGCCCCCGGTTTGAGACCTGCCGCAGTGATGCGCATGAGGTCGGGATTGACACAGATCAGGGGCAGGCCTCGACTCAGCCCGGTGGCAATCATATGCTCGTAGTAGTGTCGCGGCCTGCGGTCATCGATCCCCGCCAGCAGGATGAAATCGGCGTCTTCGGCATCGGCCAGACTGATCGGCAAACCGGCAGCATAGTCGACGGGATCGTCGCTGGTCAGCAGCAGGCAGCGCTTGCCCGTCAGCTTGCTGAACAGGCCTTGTCCTGCGGCCAGCATTTGCCAAGCGATTTCGCCCGAAGTCACCAGGTGCGTGTAGCTCTCTGCGGGAAAGCCGATTTTGTTCAGACGAATTTCGTTTTCGACGGCACGCTTGCCGGAATTGCTGATCAGGATCACCTGTTTCCCATCCCCGATCAGACGATCGAGACATTGAACGGCGCCGGGGTAAGGCTTGCGGCCATCATGCAGAACGCCCCACTGGTCGATCAGGAAGGAGTCATAGTGCTTGGCCGCCGCCGACAGACTGTTGCGGAAGCGGGTTACCGTCGTGCCCGATGGATTGCTCGCCGATGCGTAGGACGCTTCCGATGCGAGCGAACCGGTGCTTCTGTGGTCTTCTGCCGTCAGGCTCATTCTGTTTCTCCGATGCAGTTCAAGGTGGGTGGTGAATACGGTTTCCAAGCGAAATCCTGATCAGTGCGCGGGCTAGAATTTCTCGGGTCGAAGGACCTGGACATCAAGCAGAAAGGTGACCATTCCATAGTTTGCGTAATAGCGATTCTTCAGATGCTCGACGATGTCACTTGCCGTTTGCTCGGTGCACAGCACCTCGATGCGGATATTCGCGCTCGACGGCCAGGCCGCATCACGCGCGCCATGCTTACCGTCGCCGCGCGCATCGGTGATGGTGTAGCCCCTGGCGCCCAGCGCCTTCAGGTCGCGCACCACGAGTGTCTCCAGATCGGCCTCGCAGACGATGGTCAGCAACTTGCGCAGCGAAAGTTGAGCGTTCATCAGATGACCCCCTTCAGCCTGATGGCCAGCCAGTGGTAAGCCGGGATGCCGATCAGCAGATTGAACGGAAAGGTGATGCCGAGCGCAGCACCGATCGACAAGGCCGGGTTGGCTTCGGGAACGGCGATGCGCATGGCGGCGGGTGCGGCGATATACGAGGCGCTGGCGTAAAGCGTGGCGAGCAGCACAGCACCGCCGACCGAGAGATCGAGCAGGTTGGCGGTCAGGATGCCAAGCAGCCCGGCAGACAGCGGCATGAGCGTGGCGAAACCGAGCAGGAACGGCCCGGCGCGGCGCAGGTCGGCCATTCGACTCGCCGCCACCAGCCCCATTTCGAGCAGAAAGAAGGCGAGCATTCCCTTGAACAGAGCGAAGAACAACTGGTCGAGCGGTTTGATTCCCTCGGCGCCCGCCACCCAGCCGATCAGCAGGCCGCCGATCAGCAGAACGATGCTCTTGCCGGAGAAAACTTCATGCAGGAGCGGCCCCCACTTCGTCTTGCCGACCGAGCGCCGGGCCAGAATGACGCCGATCAGCAGCGCCGGGAATTCCAGCAGGACGAGAAATACGATCATGTAGCCTTCGGCCGGCTCGCCGAGCCGGGCCAGAAAGCTGACCGCAACGGCGAAAGTGACGACGCTGACCGAGCCGTAATGCGCGGCAATCGACGCGGCATCGGCGCGCGCCAGGCCACCAAGCCGGTGCAGGATGGGGAAGGCGACGAGCGGAATCAGGGTGGCGACAAGCACCACGATCAGCGCCGGGCCGATCAGGTCGGCCAGCGCATAGCGAGCCAGTTCGACGCCGCCTTTGAGCCCGATGGCGAGTAGCAGGAAGATACTCAGCGACTCATAAAGCACGCCCGGTATCTTCAGATCCGAACGAACCAGCCCGGCAAACAGGCCAAGAATGAAGAACAGGATGACGGGTTCGAACGGCATGCGAATCAACGGTAAGGGTAGCGGGTGCGCCGGAAAATGCCCATGGGGTTAATTCCTCTCCCGCTAGCGTCAGAATGCAGCGCCGGATGAGGATCGAGGTGAGGGCAGGATTGTACAGCATTCGCTTGTCGCGCCCAATCCATTATCACGCTCTTGCCGGGTAAATTTGTTCCAACAGTCCTCAGTCATTACGGTGCACCGCAAGCTGGCGCCAGAACAAATTTACCGGGACGCTACGGCTCGCTAATGGACAAGATCGAGCTTCCAGTGCTTGATGGCCTGCGCGACCAGTGCCGTCTCACTGTGTGCCAGATTGCCATCGGCATTGACGATATCGAGCATCACACTCAAAACCTTCTTCTGAAGTTCAGGGTTGCCGACTTCAGCGAGCAAATGGCCGATGCTCTCCGGGTCGAGTTCGTACTGACCGGAAGGCTTGAGGTCCACGTAGGCCAGCATGTCATCGCAGAACTCGTGGATGACTTTGTCGAAACGAGCGTGATCAAGCCCCAACCGGTTAACGATATCGTTCCGCCTCAGCGTCTCGAGTTCGCTCAGGTCGATGGCACCATCGACCAGCAGCGTCAGTGCAACAACGCGAGTCATGGCTTCAGGGCTGTCAGAGGGGTAGTGACGCATGATGAATCTCCTTGTAGCAGTAGTTGAATAATTCCGTATTGCCAAGTCAAAAACGGTGTGTAAACACTATGGTGGCTTATTGATATAAAATCCAATTAAACTATTTGAACTTTGCTATTTGTTGGAGCTTATACATGCCTCGACGCCGAATCACCTTCCGCCAGCTTGAAACCTTTGCCACCGTGGCTCACCTGCGCGGCTTCAACAGGGCGGCCGAGGCGCTGCATCTGACCCAGCCGGCCGTCTCGATCCAGATCCGGCAGCTTGTCGACACCATCGGACTGCCGCTCTTTGAGCAAAGCGGACGCGAGTTTGTGCTGACCACCGCCGGCGAGGAATTGCTGGTCACGGTGCGCAGCCTGGATGACGTCTGGAATCGCTTCGAGTCGGCGATCGCCGATCTGAAAGGCCTGAAGCGCGGCAAGCTGCGGGTGGCTCTGGTCACGACGGCGAAGTACTTCCTGCCGCGCATGCTCGGCGCCTTCTGCCAGCGCTATCCGGAGCTTGACATCGAACTGGAGATCGCCAACCGGGAGAAGATCGTCGAGCGTCTGCGCGGCAATCGGGACGACCTGTACGTGATGTCCTACCCTCCGGAGGATGTAGACATCGTCAGCCTGCCGTTTCTCGAAAACGAATTCCTGGTACTCGCCGCACGCACGCACTGGGCTGTCGGCCAGCACCTGACACTGCAAAAACTGGCCGACGAGCCTTTCCTGCTGCGCGAGATCGGCTCCGGATCGCGCCACGTGATCGATCAGCACATGCGACTCACCGGGGTTCAACTGAAGGTACGGCTATCGCTGTCGAGCAACGAGGCGATCCGCGAACTGGTCGCCAGCGGCATGGGGCTGACGGTACTCTCGCGCCATGCGCTGGGCGACAGTCTCGAACGCGGCGAACTGGCCAGACTGGACGTCAAGGGCTTCCCGCTGACGCAACCCTGGAGCGTGGTGCACCTGCGCAGCAAGGTGCTGTC
>NZ_JAEUOI010000111.1 GCF_016790145.1 Propionivibrio sp.
ACGATCAAGCCCCACTACCCACTGCAGGCGATCGACGCCAACTACACAGGTGAAGTGGCAAAGCGCTGGTCTTTCGTCGATGGTGGCGGTGAGATCGGTGTGATCGCCTCGGTGACGCAGGCTTTTTGTCACGAATGCAGCCGGATCAGGCTGTCCACCGACGGCAAGCTCTATACTTGCCTGTTTGCCTCGGAGGGTGTCGATCTGCGCGACCCGCTACGGCACAACTCCAACGATGAAGCCCTGAGCCGCCTGATCGTCGATACCTGGGGACGGCGCAGCGACCGTTACTCGCAATTGCGCCATGCGGCAACAGAAGTACCACGGCGAAAGATCGAGATGTCGTACATTGGGGGTTGAGCTTTAACCTTGGCTTTGGATTGAACAGGATTCCAGGTGGACGAAACGAATGACTTGACTCACTTTTCCGCTGCCGGACGGGCGCGCATGGTCGACGTGTCGGAAAAATCGGCGACCCGGCGCGTGGCCATCGCCAGCGGGATTCTGCGCATGCAGGCGGCGACGCTGGAACGCATCCGCGCCGGTAACATCGCCAAGGGCAACGTGCTGGCCGTGGCGGATGTCGCTGCGGTGATGGCCGCCAAGCGAACGGCGGAGTTGATTCCGATGTGTCACTCGCTGGCGCTGAGCGGCGTCGAGGTCGAGTTCAGCGAGATACTGGTGCCGGATGAAAACGGATGCGTCGGTATCAGGGTGGTGACTTCCGCCACGTGTACCGGGCAGACCGGGGTCGAGATGGAAGCGCTGTGCGCGGCGAGCGTGGCGCTGCTCACCATCTACGACATGTGCAAGGCGATTGATCGCGGCATGCGCATCGAGAGCGTCCAGCTTGATGAGAAACGTGGCGGCAAGAGCGGACTCTTGCGCCGTGACGAGACCACAGGAAAAGAGGCCCGATGATCACCGTGCTGTTTTTCGGGCCGGTCGCCGAACGCGTTGGCGCCAGCCGCCTGGAGCTTGAATATCAGTCCGGGATGCGCTTGCAGGATGTGCAGGCGCACTTGCAGCCCAGGTATCCGGAAGCCTTCGCACTGGTCACCCTGGCCGCCGTAAATGGCGAGCAGGTCAGGGACAGATCCCTGCCGCTGGCAGACAATTGCGAAGTCGTCTTCATGTCGAAGTTTTCGGGGGGATGAGATGCAAGGCCCCGTTCGCATTCAACTTGCAGACTTCTCGCACGACGAGGAAATCCGGGCACTGCAGGCCGGTTCAAAACGCATCGGCGGCATCGCCACCTTTCTCGGTTGCGCGCGTGACTTTTCCGAAGGCCGCGAGGTCAGCGAAATCAGTTTCGACGCCTACGAACCGATGGCCGTGGCCGAGATGCAGAAACTGCGCAAGGAAGCGATTGAGCGCTTCGGCCTGATCGATGCGCGCATCGTGCATCGTCTGGGCGTGGTACGCGCTGGCGATTCGATCGTCTTCATCGCCACCGGCGCCGAACATCGCGCCCCGGCCCTGCTAGCCTGCCAGTGGATCATCGACCAGCTGAAGGAACGCGTTCCCATCTGGAAAAAAGAGATCACGCCGCAAGGCGATTGCTGGGTAACGCCGCATCCATGAGTTCAACGAATCCGGAAACCGCAGACATGAGTGACAAATTGGCCGCAACACGAGATTTGGCCAGCGTTTGGCCCTCACCCCGCCCCTCTCCCACAGGGCGAAGGGGTTTGCCCCCTTCTCCCTGCGGGAGAAGGGCTGGGGATGAGGGCTTACGCCATGGGTATCACGCCATACCGCGTTTTTGCAGATGAAGTCCATGGTTACCCCGGTATTCATTTTTGTCGGACATTCCGGTGCCGGCAAGACCACGCTGGTCGAGAAACTGTTGCCCGAATTGACGGCCAGAGGCTTTCGTCTGGCGACCATCAAGCATGCGCACCACAAGGTCGCGCTTGACAGGGAGGGCAAGGACAGTTGGCGCTACAAGCAGGCCGGCGCCGCGATGAGCATGCTGGTCACTTCCGACGAGTTGCAACTGGTGGCCGATGCCGTAGATCGACGCGATCCGGCGCAACTGGCCGAGCGCTTTCTCGGTGAGGCCGACATGGTTCTGGCCGAGGGCTTTTCGCTGGCCCCGGGAGTCAAGATCGAGGTCCTGCGGCGTGCCTGCGGCAAACCGCCACGCTGCGCCATCGAAGATGGACTGATCGCCATCGTCACCGACATGGACGAGGTTTATCCGCAGCTCCCGCATTTTGCGCTCGACAACATCGCCGGACTGGCCAGCTTTCTGCTTGAGCACACCGCGCGATGATCGAGGAGTGCACCGCATTGGTCATGGCCGGCGGCGATTCGCAGCGCATGGGCTGCGACAAGACGCAGCTTCTGCTCGGCGATCGAACGCTGCTGCAGCGAGTGATCGCCATCGTGCAGCCAATGTTTCCGCAAGTTCTGGTCAGCGTTCGCCAGCACCGTCCCGAGATTGCATTGCCGCAAGTCTGTGACGAATACCCCAACGCCGGGCCGCTGGCCGGGCTGTGCGCCGGGCTGGCGCAGGCCGGTACGCCCTGGATTTTTGCCGTAGCCAGCGACATGCCTTTCGTGCAGCCCGCGCTGATCGAACGGCTGGCGCAACGTCGTTCCGGCTATCAGGCCGTGGTGCCCGTCGTGCACGGGCACCCGCAACCCCTGGCCGCATTCTATTCGGCCAGCGGCCTGGATACGCTGCGCGCCCTGCTTGAAGCAGAGGGCAGGCGCAGTCTGCGCGCGGCGCTTGAGCAGTTGAACGTCTGTTATGTCGACGAATCGGACATGCTGCAGAGCGACCCCGGATTGCGCAGCTTCTTCGATCTCGATACACCGCAGGATGTGGCGATAGCAAGGCGAACAAATTTACCCTGCCAGCAGAAGCAATAAAGCATTGCACCTCACAGTACGGCGGTGCTACTTTGGTGCCACCGCCAGGCGAAAAGGTGCACCACAATGACAACTACATCTCTCAAGCTATCTGACGAGCTAAAGCAACGGGCCGTTGCCGCAGCCGAGAAGAAAGGCGTGTCGCCACATGCATTCATGGTACAAGCGATAGAGCAGGCAGCCACTTCAGCGGAACGTCGGGACAGTTTCGTCAGCGAGGCTCAAGCGGCACGGGAACAAATGTTGAGCACCGGCAAGGGGTATGAGGCCAGCGAGGTTCATGCCTACCTGAAGGCGCGTATTTCCGGCACCAAGTCAGCAAAGCCAAAAGCCAAGTCTTGGCAAAGCTGAGCTATTTGGGCAAGAGCGCTTGCCGATCTCGAAAGGCTGACCGACTTCCTGGTCGGGATTGATTATGCGGCGGCAGCCGAGACGTTTGAGTTGTTTGAGGAAGCCGTAAGCGTATTGATTCGTCATCCGCTGATCGGACGACCCGTAGAGTATGGATTGCGGGAACTGGTCATCTCTCGCGGACGAAGCGGTTACCTGGCCCTCTACAGTCTGGAGGAAGCGCATGACGCAGTCCTGATTCTTGCGATCCGGCATCAGCGTGAAGCAGGATATTTGGGGCAGGCGAGGACTGCCTTCGAGGCATATCCGATGCCACATACCCAGCACGCACTGGGACAGCAACTCTTGATTCTTGGGAGAAAAATCTCAGAAAGAACGGCAGCGATGGCATATGCAGAGGAAGCTAGATCGCTTCTCGAACCGCTCGATGAAATCATGGAAAGTGATGATACGTATCCCATTGTGACGCTACCCGCCACCGTTCTTCAGTAACCAAAGTGCTTCCCTTATGGAAATCTTCACGCGACCGCCGCAGTTCAATCTATTCAATTGAAACCGAATCGGAAAGGTAATCCCTTGAACAATGCAAATCATCTGTCGGTCAGGGGCGCGCAAAACTGCGTTCTGCAGCATGTGGCGACCCTGAATAGCGAGATCGTCAAACTAGAACATTCGCTGGGGCGGGTGCTGGCCGTTGAGATTCGTGCCAACCGCGATCAGCCGCCCTTCGATGTTTCGGCGATGGATGGTTTTGCGTTGCGCAGCGCCGACCTCGCCAGTACGCCAAGCACCTTGACCATCGTCGAAGACATCAAGGCCGGCGACCGGCCGGCGAGGACGGTGCTCGCCGGCCAATGCTCGCGCATCATGACCGGAGCGCCGGTGCCGGTCGGCGCCGATGCCGTGATCCGGGTCAAGGACACGCAGATGCTAGCCGAGGGCTGGGACGGTAGTCGCCACTGACGGGCAAATCGCTATATGGAAAGCGTAGAACCATTTGCATCAGCGATCTAACTGCGCTTAATATATAGCCATGAAACAAGTCGGACTTAGTGCAAGCTCCCGAAGCCAGCTCAGCAGGCTGCTCCGCGATAATCCGCCGATCATTACCCCTGGCGAAGCAGTTGTGGCACTTGGCGTAACTCCAGCCGTCGCTGCGCGAAGGTTGGCCACCTGGTCACGCGCAGGCTGGTTGGCGAGAGTTCAGCGTGGGGTCTATGTACCGGTTCCCATCGAGTCGGAAACGCCCGACGTAGCGCTGGAAGATCCATGGGCGGTCGCCACAGCGATGTTCAACCCGTGTTACATCGGTGGCTGGTCGGCTGCCGAGCATTGGGGTCTCACTGAGCAGATATTCCAGTCGCTGTGCGTAATGACTGCAAAGCGGCCGCATGATCGCAAACCCGTCTTGCGCAAGGCCAGGTTTGAGCTTCACACAGTACCAGCAACGCACTTCGTCGGTTTGAAATCGGTCTGGCGCGGCGGTACGCGCGTGCAGGTGTCCGATCCCGCTCGAACGCTCATCGACATGCTGGCGAACCCGGCCTTGGGCGGAGGTATTCGCCATGTGGCCGAGATGCTGACGAACCTGCTCATTGAACAGCCCAAGGAGGCCGATAAGCTGTGCACTCATGCCGCCAAGCTCGGTACAGGTTCCGTCTACAAGCGTCTCGGCTACCTGCTGCAGCGTGATCATCCCGATCAAGGCGCGCTCATCGAAGAATGCCGCGCCAATCTCTCCGCCGGTTACGCCAAGCTGGACCCTGCGCTTCCCGCTGATCGCCTGATCACCGCCTGGCGCGTCTGGGTTTCTGCCAGTGAGTTGCGCGAGGCCAGGTCATGATTTCCAAGCCGGAGATCATGGCACTCGCCGCCGAGCTTCGGCTCCAGGCGAACGTCGTCGAGAAAGACTATGCGCTCGGCTGGTTCCTTGCCGGCATCGCCGCCCATCCGGTGATCGGCCACCGGTGGGTATTCAAGGGCGGTACCTGCCTCAAGAAGTGCTACTTTGAGACTTACCGATTCTCAGAAGACCTCGACTTCACACTGCAAGACAAAGTGCACCTGGACGAGAAATTTCTCGCCGAAGTGTTCGAGGAAATCGGTGAATGGGTCTACGAAGCCTGTGGCCTGCTACTCCCGTCCGAGGCACGCAAGTTCGAAGTTTTCACCAATCCCCGCGGTAACCTTTCGGCGCAAGGTCGGGTGGGCTACCGTGGCCCATTAGGCCGCGCGGGCGATCCGCCACGCATCAAGCTGGATCTGGCGACCGACGAAGTGCTCGTCCTCACCCCTGTGCAGAGGCCGGTCCACCATCCTTACAGCGACCTGCCCGAAGCGGGCATCCACGTCCTGAGCTATTGCTTCGAGGAAGTATTTGCCGAAAAGATGCGCGCCCTGGCCGAACGCCAGCGCCCGCGCGATCTTTACGATGTGGTTCACCTGTATCGCCGGCAAGACCTTCAAGCTGATCGGGCACTCGTGCGTAGCACGCTGTTGCGCAAGTGTGAATTCAAGGGCATTCCGGTTCCGACCTACGCCGCACTCACCGACCGCCCAGAGCGCATAGCCATCGAGGTGGAGTGGGAGCAGATGCTCGCTCACCAACTTCCCACCTGTCCGCCGTTCGATGAATTCTGGCAAGAGTTGCCGGCAGTCTTCGATTGGTTGAACACCGATGCCTCAGTTCCGCCGCTGCCGGCGATCCAGTTTGGCCGCGAGGTCGTCGACACCACCTGGCGCCTGCCACCCATGGTCATGGCTTGGGGCGTTGGCGCCAGTACTCTGGAATCCATTCGGTTTGCCGCCGCGAACCGGCTGTGTATCCAACTCGAATATGCGAAGGAGGGTGGCGAGCGCACGTCCCCTATGATCGAGCCTTATGCTGTGATACAAACGCAGGAACGGAATTTGATTCTTCGGGCAGTCGACGTCTCAAAAGGTGAGCCTCGTACCTATCGCCTCGACCGCATTCGGTCGGCCACGGTCACCCGTCAGGCGTTCAAGCCACGCTACGCCGTTGAACTGACCGAGTCCGGTCCGCTCAATACGCCACCCGTAGAGAGGCTCCCGGTCGCCTTCAAGGCATTTTCGTCACCACGTTCGCTCGCAGTGCGCAAACTTGCGCGAGCAGCACCCGCTAGACCCCAACGCGGTTTCGGTCTGTCCTACACCTTCGAATGCACACTATGCGGCAAGACGTTCAAGCGTGAAAAATACGATTCGACGCTGAACCCGCACAAGAACAAGCAAGGGTGGCCGTGCCCAGGGCGCATCGGTTACCTCAAGTGACGAAACGCAAGCTATCAGCCTACGGCTAGAGAACTCACAACAAATGAACCTCGACGAACTCCTCAGCACGCTTGAATCGCCCATTGTCATCCGCCCAACCCGGCGCATGACTCAAGGCGAGCTCGAAAGCTACCTCGACCACGCCGCCAACATCCTGCGTGGCAACGCCGATCATTCCGAATTTCGTGGCTATGTATTCGCGCTGCTCTTCTACAAGCGCATCAGCGACTGCTTCGAGGAAGAAGTGCGCACCCAGGCCGCAACCTTGACAGCGGCGGGCATGCCGAAGGAGCAGGCGCTGTTGCTGGCCCGTGATCCGCAAAACCACCACTTCATTGTGCCGGAGGCAGCCGAATGGAAAGCGGTTGCACGTACTGCGAAAGGACAGTTGGGCCAGGCGCTCAACGACGCGATGCTCGCCGTCGAGCGCGCCAATGCACACCGGCAGAATAATTTCGACGGCATCCTCACCGGCAAGATCGACTTCAATAAGCAGGACGAATTGCCGCGCGACAAGCTGGTCAATCTGATCAACCACTTCGGAAGTCAGGGCTTCGACCGCGCCCACGTTTCCGACGACCTCTTCGGCAACGCATACGAATACCTGATTCGTAACTTCGCCAGCAAGGCGGGCAAGTCCAGCGGCGAGTTCTACACCCCGGCTGAGGTGGGTTTCCTGATGGCCGAGATACTGCAACCGCGAGCTGGCATGTCGGTCTGTGACTGGGCGAGCGGTTCAGGTGGCCTGCTGTTGCAGTGCATACGCCATGTCAAGAAACACGGCGGCGATGTGCGTCAGCTCCAGTTGCACGGGCAGGAATCCAACGTCACGACCTACAATATCTCGCGTATCAACATGATCCTGCACGGCATCCCGGTGTGGGAGCACAAGCAGGGCGACAGCCTGCGCGACCCGCGCCACCTTACCGCCGACAACCGACTCAAGCAGGTCGATCGCGTCATCATGAATCCACCGTTCTCGCTGGAGGACTGGGGGTACGATACCGGATACCGCAATTTGCGCGTGCTCTATGAGGCCTTGCAGCCCGATGAGCAGTTGCGCGATTTTGTTCGACCCTATGCCTGGCTGACCAAGCTTTACATGCTGTACCGTAAGAAGTTCTACCCGGATGCCAGCAAGAGCATCGAGGCAGCCGAAGAAGACGCGGCACGCACCCGAGAACTGATCCGCGAACACATCGACGTCGATGCGCTGGAAACGGAGTTCCCGACCTACGTGCTGGACGAGCACTTCCTGTCCAAGTTGAAGGACAAGAATCCGGATGCGAAAGCGCTCGACATCGAGGCCATGCTTTCCGCCGAATTGCGCATTCGGATGGATCAGGACGAAAACTTCCGCTCGCTGTCAGAAAAATTGCAGCGCCTGATCGACGAAAAACGTGCTGGTACCCTGGCGGGCATTGTGCTGATCGAGGAACTTGAGAAACTGACCGAAGCCGTTCGGGCGGCGGCGGATGAGGCTAACCGCCCCATCGCTCAGCAACTGGCACTCAAGGTCAAGATGCGCAATGCGGCCATTTCTGAAACGCTGGCCGCCGAGATTGCAGCAGCCACCTTGGTGGTAGCCGACAAGCATTGCTTCCCTGGATGGTGGAATAGCAGTACGGCAGATCCTGAACTTTCGCGGGCCTTGTTGTTTATGGTAGCCAAACAGTTCTCTTCCGCCGGCTTGCTGGCAGACGATGCAATGGGATTCATCGGGACATTGCTGCAGACGCTCAAACGCCGGCACTACAAACCCCAGCCAGACGGATCGGGCAGTGACGACTCCGGCGCTTGAACCATCCGGACAGGCTCATCTGGACTTGCCGGATGGGCGTGCGCTGGAGTTCGAGATTCGCTTTTCAGCCAAGGCGCGCTCGCTTCGCCTGAAAGTCAGCGCCCGTGACGGATTGGTGGTAGTCGTTCCAAAAGGGGTTGAACGCGGTCGAGTCATGCAGTTGGTCGCCAGTAAGGCCGATTGGATCGCCGAACGTCTGACCGAGTTCGACGCGGTGCGCCATCTGGTAAGCGCCGCTGAACCGGTTAGGCCGCAGGCTTTTGATCTGCCTGCACTCGCCGAGTCCTGGCGTGTCGAGTACAGGTCGACCCGCAGCCAAACGGTCGGCGCTCGAACCGATCAACCGGGACGTATCCTGGTGGCGGGCGCTATCGAAAACGTCGAGGCTTGCCAGACGGCATTACGGCGATGGTTGGCACGTCATGCAAAAGTTGCCTTGTCGACCTGGTTGGCCAATGTTGCTCAGCAGACAGGGCTTCGCTACACCGACTTGGCCGTCAAGAATCAACGAACCCGCTGGGGCAGTTGTACGGTTCATGGTCGCGTGAGCCTGAACTGCAAACTGTTGTTTCTGCCTCGTGAGCTGGTTCGCTATGTCATTGCGCACGAACTTTGTCATACGCTGGAAAGTAATCATTCCAGCCGATTCTGGGCGCATCTCCGCCAGTTTGAACCGGCAACAGATTCACTGCATGGTCGGATACGCGATGCTTGGAAGTTCGTCCCCGCCTGGGCTCAGCGTGGATCTAGAACCATGTTATGAAAATTGACGGAAATGCCGGAGACATGATTGGGATCGAAATGACAACCTCTTTGCTCCCTGAATCGCCCCATCAATAATTGAAATCGAATCAGGAAAGGTAATCCCTTGAACAAAGCAAATCATCTTTCGGTCAGGGACGCGCAACACTGCGTTCTGCAGCATGTGGCGACCCTGAATAGCGAGATCGTCAAACTCGAACACTCGCTGGGGCGGGTGCTGGCCGAAGAGATTCGTGCCAACCGCGATCAGCCGCCCTTCGATGTTTCAGCGATGGATGGTTTCGCGCTACGCAGTGCCGATCTCGCCAGTACGCCGGCCGCATTGACCATCATCGAAGACATCAAGGCCGGCGACAGGCCGGCGAGAACGGTGCTCGCCGGTCAGTGCTCGCGCATCATGACCGGGGCGCCGGTGCCGGCCGGCGCCGATGCCGTGATCCGGGTCGAAGATACGCAGATGCTGGACGAGGGTCGGGTTGAAATCCACTGCCCGGTCAAACCCGGCAATGACATTCGCCGGCTCGGCGAAGCGATGCGCAACGGGCAGGTGGTGTTGAGCGCAGGGACCGAAATTACGCCCGGCGTGATAGGCGTTCTGGCGACGGTCAAATGTGCTCGGGTGACGGTCTATTGCCGGCCGCGTGTGGCCATCCTGGCCACCGGCGACGAACTCGAAGGCCTCGACGAGCCCTTCGACGCCAACAAGATCCCCAACTCGAACAGCTATGCGCTGATGGCGCAGGCGCAGGCTCTGGGCATCGAGCCGGTGCTGCTCGGCATCGCCCGCGACGATCCGGAAGAACTGGCGCAGTTTCTGCGGCGCGGCCTGTTGTTCGACGTGCTGCTGGTTTCCGGCGGGTCTTCGGTGGGCGTCCACGATCATGTGCGGCCGACGCTTGAGGCGCTGGGCGTCGACATGCACTTCTGGCGCGTCGAAATGCGCCCCGGCCATCCGGTGGCTTTCGGCAGCACCGCCAGCAGTATCGTTTTTGGCCTGCCGGGCAATCCGGTGTCGAGCATGGTCTGCTTCGAGCAGTTTGTCCTGCCCGCCCTGCGCCGGATGATGGGGCATCCGCGCCTGTATCGGCGGACGCTTGCCGCGCGCCTGGCGCATCCGGTCAGCATTCGGCCGGGCCGCACCGAGTTCATCCGCGTCGTTCTTGAACGCGATGCGGCCGGTGACTATTTGGCCCGTTCGACCGGTAGCCAAAGCAGTGGTGCGCTGTTGTCGATGGCACAGGCCGATGGATTGCTGGTCGTTCCTTCGACGAGTTCAGGACAGGCCGCGGGCGATTTGGCGCAGGTGCAACTTCTCGATGGCACCGTTTTCCAGAGTGAAGCAGGTTTTGAGGGGGAAGCATGAACAGCGAACATAAACCTGTAGCCCGCATCGGCATTCTGACCGTTTCCGACCGTGCCAGCCGTGGAGTCTATGAAGACCAGGGCGGACCGGCGATCCACGCCTGGCTGACGCGCGCGCTGACCAGCCCGTGGCAGGCGGTGGCCAGGGTGATCCCCGACGAGCAGCCGCTAATCGAGGACGCGCTGCGCGAGTTGAGCGATAGCGAAGGGTGCAGCCTGATCGTGACCACCGGCGGCACCGGGCCGGCGCTGCGCGATGTCACGCCGGAAGCCACCGAGGCGGTGTGCACCAAGATGCTGCCCGGCTTCGGCGAGCTGATGCGCAGCGCCTCGCTGAAGTTCGTCCCGACCGCGATCCTTTCCCGGCAGACCGCCGGTATCCGCGGCCGGAGCCTGATCATCAACCTGCCCGGAAAGCCCTCGGCGATTGACGATTGCCTGCAGGCCGTATTCCCGGCAGTGCCGTATTGCATCGATCTGATCGGAGGCGCCTGGCTCGAAACCGATGCGCAGTTCTGCGCGGCGTTCCGGCCGGCGCACGCCAAAAAGTAAGCGTCCGGCCTCCTGCCGTCATTCCGGCGCAAGCCGGAATCCAGAATGGTGCCGCGAAGCAAATCCCGTGGGGCAGAACCACCCTGCCGTCTTTAACCGGGAAACCGCAGTTAAGCCAGACTACCGCAAAACAAGGATTGGCCATTGTTTGGCCCTCACCCCATCCCTCTCCCGCAGGGCGAGGGGGTTTGCACCCATTGCCCTGCGCGTTGATCGGGTAGCCAAAGCCGGCCAATGACGCATGCTAGAATCTGCCACCTTCACCGGTGGAAAGGAATTCCGCGATGTCGAACACGAGTATTGGACCCCGTCGGCACCCCGTTGAAAGACTCGGTACGCCCTTGAGCCCTTCGGCGACGCGCGTCATGCTGCTCGGCGCCGGTGAACTGGGCAAGGAAGTGATCATCGCCCTGCAGCGCCTTGGCGTCGAGACGATTGCCGTCGATCGCTACGCCGACGCCCCCGGCATGCAAGTCGCGCACCGTTCGCACGTGGTGCCGATGACCGATGGCCCCTCGTTGCGCGCCGACATCGAGCGCGAGCGACCGCATCTGGTGGTACCCGAAATCGAGGCCATTGCCACCGACATGCTGCTTGAAATCGAAAACGAGGGCATTGCC
>NZ_JAEUOI010000132.1 GCF_016790145.1 Propionivibrio sp.
GTGCAGCGGTGGATTCTGGGTACCCATCATGGCTCGGTGCAGCCCGAGCACCTGGACGCCTATCTGGATGAGTTCGTGTTCCGCTTCAATCGTCGCACATCCAACTCACGAGGCATGTTGTTCTATAGGTTGCTACAACAAGCGGTCGTGACCGCACCGGTGACGTACCGGGATGTGGTGAAAAAGGCTTGACTGTTTGCCTCACTGGCATATCATTCAATACTGCTTATTTATCCAGTACTCGCGATAACTGGAGCTAAGTGGATACCCCATTGTTATGAACAGTATCCGCCGTATTGCCCACCTCGACATGGATGCCTTCTTCGCGTCAGTCGAATTGCTCCGCTACCCGGAACTTCGAGGGCAAGCGGTGGTGGTCGGGGGGCGAAATATCTATCAACCCGTCGAGCAGCCTGACGGCACCAAGCGTTTTGCCCGGTTAAAGGATTATGCCGGACGCGGTGTGATTACGACCTCCACCTATGAAGCCCGTGCACTGGGTGTGTTTTCCGGTATGGGGCTGATGAAGTCGGCACAATTGGCACCGGAGGCCATCCTCCTTCCCGCCAATTTTGACGCCTATCGCGATTACTCGCGGCGATTCAAGAATGCCGTGCAAAGCATTGCGCCGAAGATAGAGGATCGGGGCATTGATGAAATCTATATCGACCTGAGTGACATTCAGGAAAACACCAACGCACTGGCACGGCGCATCAAGCAGGCCGTCTTCGATGCAACCGGACTGACATGTTCCATCGGTATCACGCCAAACAAGCTCCTCTCAAAAATCTGCTCCGATCTGGATAAGCCCAATGGGATTACAGTTCTCGGCATGGAAGAAATTCCAGCCCGTATCTGGCCGTTGGCCACGAAGAAGATCAATGGGATCGGCCCCAAAGCCTCTGAAAAGCTAACTCGGCTTGGCATCAACACCATTGGGGAGTTGGCGGCAGCGCCGGTTCAGTTTCTGGTGAGCGAGTTTGGGCGTACGACGGGGGTGTGGTTGCACCAAGTGGCTCATGGTCTCGATGACCGGCCCATCGTCACCGAATCCGAACCCAAGTCCATCAGCCGCGAAAGCACATTCGAGCGCGATCTGCACGCCAAGCATGACAAGGCAGAACTGACCGAGATTCTTACATCGCTTTGTATGCGCGTTGCCGACGATCTGAAACGGAAGGGCTATGTCAGCCGGACAATCGGCATCAAATTGAAGTTCTCGGACTTTCATTCGGTAACCCGGGATGTCACCTTGCAGAGAAGTGTGAGCGAGGGTACTCAGATTCGAAAAACCGCCGGAGAATGCCTCAAGCGGATCCCGCTGACGCAAAAAATACGGCTGCTCGGTGTTCGGGCCAGTGGATTGATACCCCGGGCAGAAGCCGAATTGAACCACGTTGTAATTCAGCAGGAATTGCCTTTTTAGCGGGGTCAGGTGGGGACGTTGCGGGACGGGCTACTGCGGATGCTGGGGTACTGTAGCACTATCGGTACGTGTCTGATGTGGCCAGACACTCCTTCAATTTCGACCAGCGCCGTTCCAACTGAACGTCGACGGAAGGGAACTCCAGCAGAGCCGAAGCATTGCTGGTCAGCCAGTATTCCCCGTTGTTGATCCTCGCCATAGCAGGTGCCATTGGGCAGTTCTATCACATGAGTCTGTGGTAATCGATTACTCCACCGACCTGATGTTTCGCAGTGAGCAGATTCTGGTTCCGAATAATGACGCCGTTTCGGGCTAGGCGGTTCGGCGGCCAGCGCCGAGTGTGTCTCTGGCTTCCTGGGTAAAAAGGTCACACCGAAATTCGCACCGGAAATCGGTTCGCGATTGTCCACGCGTATCGAGAGGCGCCGCATCAAGCATTACATGGGTGGCGTCGGCGTGAAGGTCTATGACAAATTCTCTCGCGTGCTGCGCATGAAGACCAACGTCAATGACCTCAGTTTTTTCAAGCACCACAGCAAGGTGGAACATAAATATCAGCTCGTCATGCGCGAGTTGGCTCCGTTGAAGAAATCAATCTCCGACCAAAGGAAGTCCCTGTGGGACAGCTTGATTGGTTTGCGCGAAAGCATGTGCTCGGGATCATCAAGAAAGTCGCTCATGACTATCGCTGTTATCTGACCAGAATCGGGCGTCAGCCATCACCGCCGCCAGCCCTCTGACACGCTTCAGTCTCGTTCAAACCATGGCCGCTACGTATTGAAGCCTTCTCGCAATCTGTGAAGACTGAGATTGTTAGTGAATCGTTCGGGGACGAGTGTTTCAGATAGAATCAATCAAATCATATCGGAAGACAAGCCCATGAAAATCGCGTACTCCCGAGAAATATCGAATAACAAAGAATCAGCAGCGGCAGGCCTTTGTGCCTGCTACAGCTGATTCCAACCCTGATGTTAAGACACCTTGGCGAGGCTCGCCGGCTCTGGCTGGTTTTTTTCGCTGTGGCCGCCTGCCTGATTGCCGAGGCCTTGCTGCGTGGTGGCGCACTCAATACGGTGGATCAGCGCCTGCAGGATTTCTGGTTCCAGTGGCAGGGCAAACGGGCCGAGGCTCGGCATGTGGCCATCGTCGCGCTCGACGAAGATACATTGGCGGCGTATCCGGACGATCCGATGGTGTTCTGGACCGATCGGCTTGCCCTTGCCGTCGCCCGCTTGCGCGAAGCGGGCGTCAAGGCGGTCGGACTCGACATGCTGCTCAGCATCAGTCCCGAGCGCTGGCTTGGCAAACTGGGCGGCGATCTGCAGCAGGCGGCGCGCGATTACGACCGACCTTTCCGTGAGCAGATCAATAGCGGGCAACTGGTGCTGGCGTCGACACGTTCCGGTTCGGGCGGGCGAGAAACGGATTATTTACTGCCGAGCCCGGATTATCTGCTTGCGCTCCCTGACTTTGACATCCCCGGCCATGTTGCACTGGCCGATCTGCTCGATGAGGGGGACGGGGTCATTCGCCGCTATCTGGTGGCTCCCGTTGCGCAGACCGAGCGCGCGCCGCTGGAAGGCAGCGTTCCGGTTCTCGGACTGCCCTCGCTGCTCGCCGTGCACGCCGCCGGGCTAAATCCGCTGGCGGCTAACTGGATGCTTGCCGGACGCCAGGTGGCACGTGATCAGCCTCCCGAGCCGATTCCCTACATCGGGCCTCCGGGTGCCTTCCCGCGCGTTTCACTCAAGCAACTGCTGGCGCCCGACGCTTTGGACGACCCGGCTATCGCCGCGCTACGTGGCAAGGCAGTGCTCATCGGTGCAACAGCTGCCGGAATGAATGATGAGCATTTCACGCCATATGCGACACGGCTCTTTTCCGGGCGTGGGATCCTGATGAGCGGCGTCGAGTTGCACGCCAACGTGCTTGAGTCGCTGCTTTCAGGCGAGCGCCTGCACCCGTTGAACGAAGGGACACGCATCGTTTCACTGCTCATCCTGGCCGGACTGTCGGCGGCTGCTTTCGTGGCTCTGCCTGTCTGGGCGGGCGCCTTGCTCTGGCTGGTGAGCGCGCTGGTGCTGGCGGTTTCGGGTTTTCTGGCTTTCCGCGTCGGCGTACTTGTTCCGGTTTCTGTGTATGCGGTAGCGACGGGGCTTTGCCTGCTCAGCGTACTGGGCTGGCGTTTGACGGGTGAGGAGCGCGAGCGATCCCGCGTGCGCAAGATGTTCGGTCGCTATGTTTCGGAACAGGTGGTTGAAGCCTTGTTAAAATCGGGTAATCGCCCGGAACTCGGCGGCCAGTCGCAGGCGATGACGGTGCTTTTCTCCGATATCCGCAACTTCACGACAATCAGCGAGCGGTTGAACGCCAAGGAAGTCGTCGAGATGCTGAACACCTATTTTGAACGTGCCTGCGCGCCGCTGCTGGCACAGGGTGGCAGTATCGACAAGTTTATTGGTGACGCCATCATGGTCGAGTTTGGTTCGCCCTTGCCCCTGGCCGACCATGCCCTGCGCGGGGTGCGCGCGGCAATTGCACTGCGCACGGTGGCCGAGGAGTTTTCGGTGTGGATGGTGAATCGCTTTCCTGATCGCAATCTGCCAAAATTCGCGGTAGGAATTGGCTTGCATAGCGGCGAGGCGGTTATCGGCAATATCGGCTCGCCGACGCGCATGGAGTTTACGGCGATCGGTGACACCGTCAATCTGGCCTCCCGGCTGGAAGGGATGACAAAGGAGATCGGCTGCGCTATCTTGGCAAGCGAATCAACGATTGTTGAGGCCGGTAAAACCGTCGTTTGCGGGCGTAGCGAAGTCGTCAAGGTAAAAGGTCGCGAGGAAGCCGTTCGCGTTTTTGAAGTGTTGAAGCTAGAGGCAGGAGGGTAGGAAAATGACTAAAACAGGGTGGTTTGGCGGGGCGATACTGGCCCTCGTTTCGTTTGGCGCGTTGGCGGCTGAAGTCGGCCTGATAACTGCAGTTTCAGGAAACGTCAAGTTGCAGGAAGAAAAAGCCGCGGCCAGCGAACTCAAGCCCTTCGTCAAGGTGAGAGAGCGTGATCTTTTGATGATGGAAGGCACCTCCCGGTTGCAAGTGGTTTATTTTGAAGGGGGGCGTCAGGAAACCTGGCAAGGCCCGGTCGTGCTTGAGATCGGCAACGGATCAAGCAAAACGCTTAAAGGCAGCCTGCAGCCCGAAGTAAAGACGCTGCCTGCAATACTCGTCAAACAGTTGTCCAAAACCCCGTCACCCGACGGCAACGTCAAATCAGGCATGATCCGTATGCGCTCGATCCCTCCGTACGAGAAACTGGAGACAGTCGAAAAGAACTATGAGGAAATGCGTAAGCAGGCCGACGCCAAGGACCGGAATCCGGAGCTGTATCTGCTGGCGAGTTATCTGGAACTGCGCGAGTTCGACAAGCTGGAAAACGTACTCAGGCAACTCAACGAAAAAGGGTCGGGAGACCAGGATTTGGCCGCGTTGAACATGCTTTACTCGCGCGCTGTCAGGGAGGCGAAAAGCGCCGGAAAATAAGGTGCACGGGGAGCGGCCGCCGCCCCCATCCTCCATCATTTGAAGATGATGACTTCCTCGCGAGGTGATTCGACGAGCGGGCGGTTACCGCCGCCATCTTCAGCGCCACCAGAAAACCCGCCTAACTGCTCTTCGAGCTGCTTGGTAACCTCTTCGCCGAGACTCCTGGACGCTTCGGAAATAACCTTGTTGCGGTTCAGTACAACGCGTCCGCCTTGGCTGGTCATCAACCTGACATCCTGTCCCTCGCCCGTGGCGCTGAAGCGGGTTTTAACCGCATAATTCTTTGTGCTGATCACCGCGAACTCGCCCACCAGGTCAAGACTCAGGGTATGCGAAACCGTATCGGTGCTCTTGATTGGGTTGGCTTCCTGACGAAATTCATAACTGCTGATTTCGCCAAACAGAACGTAATCGGCTCCAGGGTACATCCCACTCTTGATGCGTCCGATGATGTCGCCAAGCCTCTCGTTGTTCCTGGCATCTGCGGAGGACTTGCTCTGAACCAACTGGAAACTGCCGGATTTCTGTATTCCACTCCGGATATCCGCAGTCAGTTTACGCAAGTCAGCGCGATCGATCGTACCGCTGACATGCTGGCCGTAGGCCAGCTCGGCGACGGCCAGCCTGGGCGAGGAAGTGGGGGAAGAGGGCGCAGCAAAACTGATTGTTGCGAACAGGGCCAGACCCGCCCGTATGAACCATTTGGCTTTCATCTCAAGTTCTCCAGGTTGCCGCGACGGCTTACAGAATCAACGCCTGGCCGACTTGCGAATTTCTTTCTCGTCGGACCATTCGACAATACCGGTCTCGATCTCGATCAGGCGCAGGTTCATCTTGTAATACACATCCTTCAGGTCGCTGGTCTTTTTGACGATTGAAGAAATGCTGCCATCAAGGCGGTACTTGGCACCCTGCATTTTGCCCATTTTAACGGTCTTGGATTTGCTGTAGAGGCCTGATTGGTTCTGGCGCATCAGTTCATCCGTCTGATTCTGCATGTCTTCGCCTTCGATGACGTACTTCACACCATTCTTCTGCAGTTGAGTCAGAATCGTGTCGGTAATCATACGGGTGTCGAAGTACTCACTTGTCTTGTTCTTGACCGGAGAAGCCATCAGCAACTGGCGTTTCTTGATCAGCGTCTGGATTTCGGGGGTTTGAATGAGGCCCTGGGTCATCTTCTCGGAAATCATCTGAATATCGGTCGATCCGAGATCGGTGGTCACCGTTTCAACCGCTTTGGCATCGCCGTAACTGACCCCGCTCGTTCCGGTGGTGGGTGAGGTTGTCTGGCAACCGGCGAGCGCAAGCAACAGAATGCCGGCAAGCAGATACGTACGCTGATCACGACCAAGATTTGAGCCCATCGAATTTCTCCTGAAAAAATTGTTGTTCGACATCGTACCGTGACCACCATGGTGACGGAAAGGTGTCAGTTCGGGTTTTGTACAACCAGTCTGAAACTTGTTGCCTTGAAAGACGGCGAGGAGACACTGATCGTCTGTTTATTGTGGCCATAGACAATCAGCGGCTTCCATGGCTCGTCATCCCAAACGGCCAGACCCTGCTGATCCATCCATTCGAAACGGTAATACACTTGCCGGTTGGTTGAAGAGGCGTTGTTCAGCTCGGCCTGAACGCGTAACAGCCGGTCCTGCCTTGTCGCGCGAAGATCACTGATGGCAATAGCGTCTGAACCATCCTGGGTCAACGTGGCATAGCCATGGTTGACGGGCACACCGGCCGGATTGGCGCCTGAGGCAACCATGGGAGCGAGTGCAAGCAGGCAAACTGCCAAATAGATGGGTTTAGGCGCGCCGAACAGAACTTGCATGATGAACCTCCGATAGAAGTGCTGGTTAGTTACTGGTGCTATCCGGACTCTGCAGTATGAGCCGGAAGTCCGTCGCTTTGAATGTAGGCGAGGATACGTTGATGATCTGTTTCTGATTGCCGTAGACTATCAGCGGTTTCCACGGCTCCTCGTCCCATACCGTAAAGCCATTGCCATCGAGCCATTTGAAGCGGTAATAGAGTTGCTGATTGCCCGAGCTGATATTGGTGACTTCGACCTGAATACGCATTAGATTATCGCGCTTAACTGCGCGTAAATCAGTCACCTTCAGGTTGTTCATCTTGCCCTGTTCTTCGAGCTTGCTGGCTATCGAAGGGCCACTGCTGGGAGGTGGCGGCGGCGGCGCCGAACCCATGGCAATCTGTGTCGGAGCACTGCTGGCAACAGGGGGGGGTGCGGACGCGGCGGCTGGCGCAAGTGTAGAATCGCTGCTCCGGCTGACGGTCTTGCTCATTGCTGCAACGCGACGGGTGGCCAGCGCTGCGAACTGACCGTTCGGGTACTTACTGAGATAGTCCTGATAGTCTTCGACCTGTTTGCTGTCCTTGATGCTGTCCCAGAACGAGAGTTCCACGGCTTTTGGGTCAACCGCCTGGACAACCGTCGTCGTTCCGCCCGGTGCTGCGGCAGCAGCGCCTGCCGTGGTTTTAGCCGGTGCGGGACCCGGAACAAAGTAGAAGTCGCCATCGGTCTGGTCGTAGATGGCCGGCTGCTGTTCATGGCCGACCGACTTGGCTTTCTGGATAACCATCGAGCGTGTTTTCTTGAGTGCCTCGGTGCTGCTGACGCCAGGTTGCGAGATCATCGGCAGGAACTCGCGGGTGAACAGGCCGTTCGGGTTCTTGTCGTCGTTTCCGAGGCTGTCGAGCGCCTCCTGATTGGCGCCCGCCGAAAACAGCACGGTTTGTCCGCTCGGTGAATTGGTCATCGCCAGACCGCGCGTCGACCCTATCGAACGCCCGGCCTTTTTAGGCAGGGGGTTGTTGCGACAGGCATCAAGCACGAGCAGGGTGTACTTGGCCTTGGCATCCGCCAGCTTGTCCTGCAGAACGGGGACGCTGATCGCCTGATCGGCAACGTCAGCCGGGTCGCGTGGCGTATCCATATCGACCGGTATGAGAAAATTCTGATTGTTGATCTGTACGCCGTGGCCGGCGAAGAAAAAGACGCCGACGCCGCCTCCCGAGACTTTCTGGACAAAGTCGTTGATCGCCTGATTCATCTTCTTCTGACCAACGTTGTTGAAGGCCTGGACTTCAAAGCCGACTTTGCGAAGTTCGGCTGCAACGGCGTTGGCGTCATTGACCGCTTTTTCAAGTTTGGTGATGTTCTGGTAATCATTGTTTCCGATCACCAGTGCAACACGACGCTCTGCTGCCGCCAATGCATTGCCACCCAGAAGCAGTGTGAAAAGCAGGCTCAAGACAACAAGTAATTTTCGCATCATGAAGTTCTCCAGCAAGGTTTCCAGGCAGGTTTGCTCTTAGAGGCTGGTCTTTTTGGCAGGTTTTTTGGGCGCCGGCTTGCCGCTAGCGCCAACATCCGACAAACCACTTCCCAGTATGTTGGGCTGACCTATGTAAACAGCCCCACTGGCTATGCGGATCGGGATGATCGTGAAACGGCTGCCGATGATCACTTCCTTCCTGTAGGTTCCGCTACCTGTTTGAAATTCGATCGTCTGGCTGCCTTGCGGCAGGGTGGCGCGGGCGACCGAAATACGCTCGGGCAAGGTCCGCCAGCTCCGTTCATCCGCCTGTTCTGTAACCACGGTGCCTATGTTGACCAGCACCCCCAGCGCCAGACCGCCCTTGTAAGCCTGATCCTGAGCGACGGATTTGACGACGGCACGGATAACCGTACGCAAAAGAATTCCCGGCATCTGATCCTTTAGCTGGCGCCGGGCCATGGTATCGATATTGGTCAGCGTTTCTACCGGAAGCTGTTTCCCGGCCACTGAAACCGTTGAAGGAACGAAACCCTTGTTCTCGGACTTTATCAGAGGGAACGACAGTGGCGTGATCATGAATCCGGTAGAACGGGGGATGGGTATCGGGATGGTTATCGACTTCCAGGCCGGAGCAAATCCCGATTCAATGACAAACAATACATCCGCTTCCTTGGGGCCCGGCCGACGACGGCCGACATCTTTCAGCCCGGCCTGCACAATGCGGGAATTCGGCGCCAGCTTGAGGGCGTTGCGATAGCCCGGTTCGGCCAGCGACGATTCGCCGGTTACTTCAAAAAAGTAGCCTGCCAGATAATGAGCAAAGGCATTCTGGAAACCGTTCTTAAGGCTGTTGACCTCTGGGGTATCCAGTTCAGCCATCGGATACTCCTTCATCTGCTTGACATCGACAGCGACATTTTGCGTTTTGGCTTCTTCCTGCAGCTTGTCATATTCCTTCTCGCGGAAGCTTTCGATCAGCTTTTCCCGCTCATAGGTTTTCTTCATCTCGATGCGGGCCAGATCGTAGTTGCCCAGCATGACGTGATTCAAAGTCAGATTGGTGGACAGCATCACTTTTTCGTAATCCTGACCTTCGTAGCGCCGCGTCTTGTCATTGATCAGGACGCTTCCGATGTTCCCCATCAGCTTGGCGGGATCGGTCCTGACGCTGTCTTCCCACTCGCGGACAAACTCGTCAGCCTTCAACCAGGAATCACGACCGTTCGCATAATTGCTGTCCAGTGTCAGTAGCTCGCCTTTTTCAAAATAATAGAGAATGTCCTTGTCCTGAGTGATAACGCCCGGCGTGTTGTTTTTTTCCAGTTGTTCGATGGCCTGCTTGACCGCGCCGCTGTTGACCAGATTAACCGTTCCCTTCAATTCGTCATCGTACTGACGCATCGGGTTGCCGGCACAACCGGCCAGAACGCATACCAGCAGCAGAAGCGAGTTTAGTCCCCTGGAATTCATATGTTTGTTATCCCCGATGAATCAATATGAGGCTGCAAAGACCGAACGGTCAGGATTGATGATACCACCGTCGTTCGCCATTTCCGGCAACAATCCCTGCCACTCTGTTGAACGCTGTGACAAGTTGGTTGCAGAACTTTCAAGCTGTTGATTATTATATATCCAGTCCCATTCTGCAAAGTTTTGGAAAGCTGTCACCGTCCGACCGATTCTTTAACGAGTGATCGCCTCGTTACGCCCCGAAAATTTGTCGCTCATGCGCAGAGCGGCATCGCTGAACTCACCCAGGGGTTTCTCGACGCAATACCGGTCAACGAAATTTTCGACTGTTCCGCTTGATATGGCCGACACCTGCTGACTCTGCCTGGCATAGTTGTGGCCGGTCAGCACTCCACGAATCCAGGCCAGGTAAATTTTACGTTGTTCTGCATCGTCTTTTGATTTGACCCAGGCGTTGCAGGACATGTCGTCAAATCCGACGGTTTTTATCGGAACCGCAGCAGTGCCGGTGGCAATCAAGGCAGCGAACAGTAACAACAGTGACAGCAGCGGCACTCTTCTCGACATGAATCTTCCCTGAGCAATTAACTCGACAATGCGCCAATTCTCGTCTTTATGTCCCGTGCCGTCTAGGTGAGAGAGATTCCCGAGATTTCACAGGTACAATTCAGGCTGTCGATCAGCACCGTATTATTGCAGGCCAAAGCGCATGATAGGTCATCTCTACATTGTGACAGCCCCATCGGGAGCAGGAAAAACAACACTGGTACGTCTGCTGCTCGGGAGCGATTCTGAAATTCGCGTCTCCATCTCGATGACCACGCGCGCGCCACGAACCGGCGAAAAAGACGGCCGCGATTACCATTTCGTCGATGTCAAGGATTTTCTCGGGAGGGTCAGCCGGGGTGAGTTTCTTGAATGGGCCGAAGTGCATGGCAACTACTATGGAACGTCGAAGCACTGGATTGAGGCGGAGATGACTGCCGGGCGTGACGTTGTGCTGGAAATCGACTGGCAGGGAGCTCAGCAGGTACGCCGTGCTTTCCCGGCGGCGATCAGCGTGTTCATTCTGCCACCTTCGCTGGAAGCACTGAACGATCGGCTTTCCGGTCGGGGCACCGACTCCGCCAAAACCATCGCTCGCCGGATTGCCGCAGCGCGCGAGGAGATGAGGCATGTGGATGAATTCGACTATGTTATTATTAACGACGATTTGCAGCAGGCACATGACAATCTTCTGTCCGTGATCAGCGCCTCGCGGCTTGAATACGCAACCCAGCGCCAGCGGCACTCTGCGCTGTTCGCCACACTACTCTGATTTTCAGGACAAAAAAATGGCACGAGTAACCGTAGACGACTGCATGCACTGTATCCCGAACCGTTTCCAGATGACCCTGGCCGCCACCTATCGCGCCCGCCAGATCACTGCCGGTGCAGCACCGATGGTCGATGCCGACCGCGACAAGCCGACAGTCATCGCTCTGCGCGAACTCGCGCTGGGCATGTACGGTCTGGAAGTTCTCAACCGCGGTCACGCCTGACCGTCCTCGGCAGGTTACGTGGTGCGCCATCGTGAATCCCGACGCCATTGCCGCCGACCCTGCCAACGACTTAGCTGCTCAGCCCGAGCCGAATAAAACTATCTACCGGAATGAAGATCCCGCTTACCGGGTTTTCATCGACACCCTCAGCTATCTTGAGCCGGATGAAATAGCGCTCGTCATCGAGGCCTATCACTTCGGCGAGGATGCGCACCATGGACAAACTCGCCTCTCGGGTGAACCCTATATCACTCATCCGCTTGCAGTGGCTGGCTCATTATCCGAGTGGCGCATGGACGCGCAAGCCATCATCGCCGCTCTGCTCCATGACGTCATGGAGGATACCGCAGTATCCAAAGCCGAGATCGCCGAGCGTTTTGGCAAACCGGTGGCCGAACTGGTCGACGGGCTTTCAAAGCTTGAGAAAATAGAGTTCCAGTCCTATCAGGATGCGCAAGCGGAAAATTTCCGCAAAATGCTGATGGCCATGGCGCGAGATCTGCGCATTGTTCTGATCAAGCTCGCCGACCGCCTGCACAATCTGCAAACAATGGCTCCCATCCGCCCTGACAAGCGGCGTCGTATTGCCGTCGAAACACTCGAAATCTATGTTCCAATCGCCACCCGGCTCGGTCTGAACAACATTTCGCGGCAATTGCAGGATCTTTCCTTTGAGCACATCCATCCGATGCGCTTCCGGGTACTGACGCGGGCAATCAAGGCCGTGCGCGGCAATCGGCGCGAGTTGCTGTCCAAGATTCTTGAAGGCATCCGCAACAAGCTGCATGAATCAAACATAGAAGCAGGCGTCTTCGGTCGGGAAAAGAGTCTCTATTCGATTTATCGCAAGATGGTTGATAAACACCTGAGCTTCTCGCAGGTACTCGACATCTACGGGTTCCGGATCATTGTTCGGGATATTCCCCACTGCTATCTGGCCCTGGGCGCACTGCATTCCCGGTACAAACCGGTGCCCGGAAAATTCAAGGATTACATCGCCATCCCCAAGGAAAACGGTTATCAATCCCTGCACACGACGCTGATCGGCCCCTATGGCACACCGATCGAGATCCAGATCCGGACCCAGGGCATGCACCATTTGTCCGAACAAGGAATCGCCTCGCACTGGCTGTACAAGGATAGCGAAGAAAGCGGCGCCAACCTGCAGGTCAAGATGCACAAATGGCTGCATTCGCTGCTTGAACTGCAAAGCTCGACCGGAGATTCTTCCGAGTTTCTTGAACACGTCAAGGTCGATCTCTTCCCTGACGAAGTCTACGTCTTCACTCCGAAGGGAAAGATTCTGGCGCTCCCGCGTGGTGCGACGGTCATCGATTTTGCTTATGCCGTGCATACCGACATTGGTCACCGGTGCATAGCCGCTCGTATTGATCACGAGTTGATTCCACTGTCGGCTGAACTGTCCAATGGAAATCAGGTTGAGATCATTACGGCGGCACATTCCAGCCCGAATCCGGCCTGGCTGACCTATGTCAAAACCGGTCGGGCACGCAGCAAGATACGCCAATTTCTGCGTGCCATCCAGCAGGAGGGATCAAGCACCCTTGGCGAAAATATGCTCAATCAGGAATTGCAAGCACTCGGCGTGCTTCCTTCCGAGATACCGTCAGCCATCTGGGAGCGAGTGATTCGCGATTCGGGGAAAAAATCGAGACGGGAATTTTTTGCCGATATTGGCCTTGGCCGCAGTCTGGCTGCCGTTTTCGCCCGCCGTCTGGCCGCACACGACGAAGTTCCCCAGACCGAAGCGAGTTTATCGTCACCCCTGGTCGTACGCGGTACCGAGGGATTGGCCATCCAGTTAGCGCCCTGTTGCCAGCCGATTCCTGGAGACCCGATTGACGGAATGCTGCGCAAGGATCAAGGTTTGCTGATCCACACCCATGCCTGTCAGGCGGCCAGAAAATTGCGCGGCAGCGAGCCGCAGAACTGGATTCACGTTGAGTGGGCCGCGGATCCTGGTCAATTCTTTGACGTACACATCAGAGTAACCGCGAAAAATGTGCGCGGGGTACTGGGTCGCGTCGCGACAGGCATATCGCAGGCCGGCGCCAATATCGAGCATGTGAGCATGGAAAGGGATAACCCTGGCTTATATACGGAACTGGACTTTCTTGTGCAGGTTTCCGGTCGCCAGCATCTGGCCGCACTGATGCGCAGCCTTCGCCGCATTACCGACGTTGTCCGCATTGTTCGCAAACAGGAGTAGTTGTTGAGAGTCCTGATTTTCGGTGCCGGTGTCGTTGGCGTCAGTAGTGCCTGGTATCTCCTAAAAGCGGGTCATGAAGTCACTGTCATTGATCGCCAGTTGGCTGCCGGTCTGGAAACCAGTTTTGCCAACGGCGGCCAGATCTCGGTTTCGCACGCCGAACCGTGGTCCAATCCACATGCCCCCTTGCGCGCCCTTTCGTGGATGGGGCGCGAGAATGCGCCTCTGCTCTTTCGCCTGCGCTGGGATCCGGCACTCTTCGACTGGGGTCTGCGCTTCCTGCGCGAATGTACGCCGCAACGTACTCGTGCCAATATCCGTGACATTGTTTCGCTGGCACTCTATAGCCGCAGCCGGTTGCAGGCCTTGCGCGACGAAACGTCCATCGAGTATGACCATCTCGAACGTGGCATTCTGCACGTTTATACTGATCGTCATGAGTTTGCAGCAGCCGTCGAATCAGCCAAAGTGTTGCGCGAGTTTGGCTGCGACCGTCAAACAATAGACGCCGACGAGTGCGTGGCGATTGAACCCGCACTGAAAGCGGCGCGACCAATGCTGGTCGGTGGTGACTATACGGCCGCCGATGAATCGGGTGATGCGCATTGTTTTACCAGGAATCTTGCTGCACTGTGCAGCGCACGCGGCGTCAGCTTCCGCTACGACACCACGGTTGAGCGGCTGCTTACAGAGGGCGGACGAATAACCGGGGCATTGCTGAAAGCGTCAGGCGCCAGCAAGGTACAGACCGCTGATGCCTATGTCGTCGCGCTCGGGAGCTATACGCCCTTGCTGTTGCGTCCGCTGGGTATTCGGCTACCGGTTTATCCGGCCAAGGGCTACTCGGCGACGGTAGCACTCGCTGATTCGAGTGTTGCACCGACAGTGGCCCTGACAGACGATGGCCACAAGTTGGTCTTTTCGCGCCTTGGTCAGCGCCTTCGTATAGCCGGTACCGCCGAATTCAACGGCTACAATACCGAGCTCAACAGTGTACGCTGCCAGGCCCTGATGCAACGCACACAGCAGTTTTTTCCCGATCTGCGGCCAGTCGACGATCCGGATTTCTGGTGCGGCCTGCGCCCATCGACACCGTCGAATGTGCCCTTTATCGGGCGTTCGACGTTTTCAAATCTCTATCTCAACACCGGTCACGGTACACTCGGCTGGACCATGGCTTGTGGTTCAGGTTCGGCTCTGGCCGACATCATCAGTGGTCGATCACCTGAAATCGGACTACGCCGAATCTAGATTGTTCTAACCCCTGGCAGGAGATGACATGAACGCTGTTTTATACGAGGTGTGCGATAACGTCGCCACGCTCACACTTAACCGGCCGGAATCGCTGAACGCGGTCAATCCGGCGATGATTGATGCCCTGCTGGCGGCGAGTTCGCGCGCGGCCAGCGACGCTGCCGTGCGTGCGGTGATTGTGCGCGGCGCCGGCGAACACTTCATGGCTGGCGGCGATCTCAAGTGGTTTCGCGAGCAAACTGATCTGCCCGCGCAGGCCAGCCGGTCACGCTTCGAGGAATTGATCGAGGGGGTTCATGCCTCGGTACTGAACTTCAAGCGCATGAACAAGCCGGTAATTGCTGCGGTGCACGGCGCGGTTGCCGGATTCGGCCTGTCGCTGATGCTGGCTGCCGATCTGGTACTGGCTTCAGATAACGCCTATTTCACACTGGCCTACAGCAACATTGCACTTTCACCGGATGGTGGTGCCACCTGGTCGCTGCCACGTCAGGTCGGGTTAAAACAAGCCATGGAAATCGCCTTGCTGGGTGAGCGCTTTGACGTATCCCGCGCTCGAGAACTGGGACTGGTCAATCGGGTTGTCCCGCGTGACGATCTGGAGGCCGAAACGCTGAAGCTCGCCAGACGTCTTGCCACCGGGCCGAGCACAGCGCTGGCACATACCAAGGCCCTGCTCAACCAGTCATTCGACAACTCGCTTGAAGCCCAGTTACACGCCGAGCAAATGTCCTTCGTAGACTGTGCAACGAAGCCCGATTTTGCCGAAGGACTGACTGGTTTCTTTGAAAAGCGCAAGCCGGTCTACAACAAGAATTGATTCCTGCGCATGCTGATCGACAGCCATTGCCATCTCGATGCACGCGAGTTCGACGCAGATCGGGATGCAGTCATTGTTGCCGCGCATGCCGCCGGGGTGTCGGGAATCGTCATCCCGAGTGTCGAAAAGAATAACTTTTCTGCGGTGCGCGATTGCTGCAGGCGCTACCCCGGATGCTTCCCGGCCTATGGCATTCATCCGCTTTACATCGATCGAGCCAGTGAGGTCGACTTTTCCACGCTGCGAGAATGGCTGCACAACGAATCAACCGGCGCGTTTCCACCCGTCGCCCTCGGCGAAATCGGGCTGGATTACTTTGTGCCTGGTTTTGATGCAGCGCGCCAGGAACACTTTTTTATCGAACAACTGAAGATTGCCCGGGATTTTGATTTGCCTGTCTTGTTGCATGTGCGCCGTTCGCTCGATCAGGTCCTGAAATGCCTGCGCCGGATCGCCGTTCGTGGTGGCATCGCGCATGCTTTCAACGGCAGTCGCCAGCAGGCCGATGAATTCATCCGCCTGGGTTTCCGGTTGGGGTTTGGTGGCGCCATGACCTACGCCGGATCTACACGCATCCGGAAGCTCGCCAGCACCCTGCCAATCAATGCCATCGTTCTAGAAACTGACGCGCCCGACATGGCGCCCTGCTGGCTCGCCGGTGAGCGCAACACGCCGGTTGAACTAATCCGGATCGCCCGAACTTTCTCTGAGCTGCGCGGTCTTCTCTTGGCCGAGGTGCTGGCGGCAACTTCGGCCAACGTACTGGAAATTTTGAACTTGCCGCTGCCTGGCCCGATGCATCTGGATTCGCCCGGAATGGCTGTTTGACGGCCTTTGGCAGGAACGTTTTTAGACATGGCAAAACTGAGTTGAAGTTGCCGGAGAGCAGAAAAAACGCCATAATCGCTCGCTGTCAAGTATCAAGCGTCGCCAGGGACCTTTCTGTCGGTGTCTAATTTGCGCTGGTCGTAGCTGAATTCGCATAATGCGAGAAAGGATTGGGCGTGGAAATTTTCAAGGCTGATGTAGTCATAGTGGGAGGCGGTGGAGCCGGCTTGCGTGCGGCGATCGCCGTGGCAGAGACCGATCCTTCGTTGAAGATCGCGCTGGTCTCCAAGGTCTATCCGATGCGTAGCCACACCGTGGCCGCAGAGGGGGGTGCCGCTGGCGTCAAGAAGCCGACCGACAGCTACGAGTATCACTTTCACGATACCGTAGGTGGCGGCGACTGGTTGTGCGAACAGGATGTCGTCGAATACTTCGTCAGGCAGGCGCCTATCGAGCTGACACAGCTTGAACACTGGGGCTGCCCGTGGAGCCGTACCGCCGATGGACACGTCAACGTGCGTGCCTTTGGCGGCATGAAGATCGAGCGCACCTGGTTTGCTGCCGACAAGTCCGGCTTCCATATCCTGCATACCCTGTTCCAGACCTCGATGAAGTATCCCTCGATCAAGCGCTTTGACGAGCACTTCTGTGTCGACCTGCTGGAAGACGAGGGTCGCTGCCAGGGCGTCGTCGTGATCGAAATGGGTACCGGCGAATTCTCGATGATCGAAGCCAGGTCAGTGATCATTGCGACCGGTGGCGCAGGCCGTGTCTTCCGCGAGAGCACACTCGGCGGCATCGTCACCGGCGACGGCATGGCGCTGGCGTACCGTCATGGCGTTGCGCTGCGCGACATGGAATTCGTCCAGTATCACCCGACCTGCATGCCGGTCACCGGACTGCTCTTCACCGAAGCCTGCCGCGGCGAAGGCGGCATTCTGGTCAACAAGGACGGCTACCGCTACCTGCAGGACTACGGCCTCGGCCCCTTGCAGGACAAACCGAAGAACAAGTATATGGAGCTCGGTCCGCGCGACCGATTGAGCCAGGCTTTCTTCTTCGAACAGCAGAAGGGCCGCACCATCGAACACCCGACGCTCGGTTCGGTTGTTCACCTCGATCTGCGCCATCTCGGCGAAGCGTATTTGCGTGAGCGTCTGCCGCTGATCTATGAAATGGCCGAAACCTTCATGGGTCTTGATCCGGCCAAAGACCCGATCCCGATTCGCCCCGGCGTGCATTACACCATGGGCGGCATCAAGGTCGATGGCAATTGCGCGGCATCGCTCAAGGGGCTCTACGCGATTGGCGAATGTGCGAGCGTCGGCATTCACGGTGCCAACCGCCTTGGTTCGAATTCCCTCACCGAACTGCTCGTTTTTGGCAAGGTAGCCGGCGTCGATGCGGCCAGGAACGCCAAGTCGCTCACTCCCGGCAAGTCGGCCAGCCTGCTCAAGCAGGCCGAGGCCACCGAGCAGCGTCTCCTGGCATTGAAGACGAAGACGGGCGGAACCGAGAGAATCTCGGTGATCCGCAAGGAAATGGCGCAAAGCATGGAAGATGGTTGCGGCATCTACCGCATGGAAAACACCATGCAGGCGACCTGCGACAAGCTCTCCGAACTGCGTCAGCGCTTCAAGAACATCAGCATCGACGACAAATCCAGCGTCTGGAATACCGACTGGCTGACCGCCATTGAGCTTGACTATCAGCTCGACGTCGCACAATCGATGGCGCATTCGGCGATCAAGCGCAAGGAATCGCGTGGTGCCCACCAGCGTCTCGACGGTTTCGAACTGCGCGACGACGTCAACTACCTCAAGCACTCCGAAGCGTACTACGTTGCAGGCGACGTACCGCGCATCGCCTATGGCGATGTGAAGATCACCACGTCTCAACCGGCGGCACGCGTCTATGGCGCTGCCGGCGAAAAAGCAGACCAGGAAAGGAAGGGATCCCATGCCTGATAGCCAAAAAATCATTGAAATCGAGGTTCTGCGTTATAACCCCGAGAGTGACAAAGAGCCCCATCTTGAGGTTTACAAAGTCCCTTTTTCCGACGACATGTCGGTGCTGCAGGGTGCTCAGTACATCAAGGACCACTTCGACGGTTCGCTGACTTTCCGCTGGTCGTGCCGGATGGCCATCTGCGGCAGTTGCGGCATGATGATCAACGGCATACCCAAGCTCTCGTGCGAGACTTTCCTGCGCGATTACTATCCGAATCGGATTCGTATCGAAGCCATGGCCAACTTCCCGATCGAAAAGGATCTGGTGGTCGATTTAAGCGGCTTCATCGAGAAACTCGAGAGCATTCAGCCCTACATCATTCCCAGGGAGCCGCGCTCGCTTGACCAGGGTGAGTACATCCAGTCGCCCGAGCAGTTCAATGCGTATATCCAGTTCACCTCCTGCATCAACTGTACCCTGTGTTATGCCGCTTGCCCGCAGTTTGGCCTGAATCCGGACTTTATCGGCCCCGCCGCGATTGCCCTGCTGCACCGCTACAACATGGATTCGCGCGATGGTGCAGCCGCCGAGCGGATGGAACTGGTCGCTGCCGAAGAAGGCGTCTTCAACTGCAGTGCGGTGGGTTACTGCTCGGAAGTCTGTCCGAAACACGTTGATCCGGCCAACGCCGTCAATATCAACAAAACCAATGCAGCGAAGGACTACTTCCTGCGCTTCCTGTCACCGAAAGGGGGTTCCAAGTGAGCAAGCGTCGTCCCTATGTCCGTTCGATGGACGGTTGGTGGAAGAAAAACCCCTTCTACGTCGAGTACATGATTCACGAAAGCACGGCCTTGTTCGTAGCCGCCTATGCTTTCACCCTGCTCGTTGGTCTGGTTCGTCTGGGTCAGGGTGAAGCGGCCTGGAACGGCTGGCTGGAAGCCATGAAGAGCCCGCTGTCGCTGATTTTCCATGTGGTCTTCCTGCTGGCCATCATGTACCACACCTACACCTGGTTCAAGATCATGCCCATAACGCTGCCGCCGATCATCGTTGGTGGCAAGAAAGTCAGCCCCGGGGCTATTACCGGTAGCGGTTTGCTGGCTGCCGTTGTGGCGAGCGTTTTCATGCTCGGTCTGGTTTGGAGGATTGCACAATGAAGTCTGGACTGAAACGTTCCAACGCGCCGATTTTCTGGAGCCTGTTTGGTGCCGGCGGCATGTTCTCGGCCTTGTTTGGCCCGGTGCTGGTGTTCATTACCGGCATCGCGGTTCCGCTGAGCCTGATGTTGCCATCGGGCACGATGAGCTATCCGAAGATGCTGGCTTTCGCGCAGAACTTCATCGGCAAAGGCTTCATCCTGGCGGTCATTTCCCTATTTCTGTGGTTTGCCGCACACCGTATTTTTCACTCGCTGCACGAGATTGGAATTCATGCCGGGTTGGGAGCCAAACTGATCTGTTACGGGTCTGCTTTCGTCGCCACAGTGGTTTCGGCCGTCGTTCTGCTCCGACTGGGCTTTTAATGCACGCCGGCTGAGGACGGGTCTCATATCGACTACAGACCATCCTTGCCCAGGAACCCGCGTCAGCCCGAAACGGCTGGCGCTTTTTTTTGCGCTCGTTTCTTGATCACTTCCTGTAGCCCGATTCGAGTGTGGATTGAATAACCAGGGTAAGCCGCCAATGACCCCGATTGACGGGTTGCGGTACAGTTCACCCATGTCAGACCCACGATCAACACCTTGGGTAAACCTATGAAACTCCGGGATAGCAACATTGAGAAACTGGGTCAGGGCACTTGTTATGATGCTCTCATCATTGGTGGCGGGATAAACGGCGCCGTTGCGGCCGCAGCATTGTCCGGCAAGGGGGTGAAAGTGGCGCTGATCGAGCAGCGCGACTTTGCCGGCTTCACCAGTCAGCAGTCGAGCAATCTTGCCTGGGGAGGTATCAAATATCTGGAAAGTCATGACTACGGGCTAGTCAGAGAACTCTGTCTTGGCCGAAATCACCTGATTGAAAACTATCCGTCTCGGGTAAAGGAGATTCGATTCTATTCGACGATCGAACGGGGTTTCCGCTTTCCACCCCTGCTCCTGTGGCTGGGAACCTGGGTGTATTGGCTGATTGGCAATGGCTTTACGAAGATTCCGCGCTGGTTATCCAGGGAAACAATCAATGCCGAGGAACCGGTCATAGACACCTCCAGATTCCATAGCGGCTTTGAATATTCGGATGCCTATCTGCACGACAATGACTCGCGATTTGTATTCCAGTTTGTTCGTTCAGCGATGGATCGTGGCTGCATCGCGGCCAACTATGTCGAATCGCTCGGTGCGCGCCGGGAAGAAGGTCACTGGATCACCTGTGCCCGCGATGTTATTACGGGAAAGACGCTGGAGATACGCTCCACAGTCCTGATCAATGCGGCCGGCCCCTTCGTGGACGATCACAACCGGCTCACGGGAGAAAAAACCGGGCACCGCCACCTGTTCTCAAAGGGCATTCATCTCATCGTTCCGCGGATTACGCCACAGCACCGGATTCTGACCTTTTTTGCCGATGATGGACGCTTGTTCTTTGTCATTCCGATGGGTGTGCGAACCTGCATCGGTACGACCGACAGCAGAGTAAATTCTCCATTCACCGAGGTGAGCGCAGCAGACCGTCAATTCGTTATCGACAATATCAACAAGCGCCTGAATCTGTCGAAGCCGCTGACTACAGCCGACATTATTTCCGAGCGCTGCGGAGTGCGGCCGCTGGTCGTGAAAGCTGGCGATGCCAGCGACAATACCCGTGACTGGTTACAGATGTCGCGCAAGCACGAAATCGATGTGAATTGGGACAGCACGCATTTGAGTATCTTTGGCGGCAAGCTGACGGATTGCATTAACGTGGGCAACGAAATCTCCACTATTGTTTCCGCGATGGGAGTCAAGCTGCCCTACCCGAAGTACAAGTGGTACGGTGAGCCGCATCGCTCCGTGCGTGAGGAATACATGCATCAGGCCAGGCTGATGAATCTTGACAGTTACACCGCACCGGAGTCGATCGAGACACTAAGTACACGCTTGTGGCGCCGTTACGATCAGCAGGCGTTCGAGTTGCTGGCAACCATCCGTGAAGACCCGCGCCAGGCTGAAGTACTGATCAAGGGAACCGACTACATTCGCTGTGAGATCCGGCTGGCTCAGCATCAGGAAATGATTACCCGGCTTGAGGACTTCCTGCGCCGTCGCTCAAAAATCGCATTGGTTGTTCGCCACGAAGATATCCGGAATGCCGAGGGTCTGATGGAAGCGTGCGAAATCCTGTTCGGCGACCAGGCCAAGGAAAAATACGCAGAGTATTTCAAGATCCGGCCTGAACAACCTACCCGGGCTTTGCCTGTCAAGAAGAGGAGAAACGCAGATGAATAGTAAATACGTATTGGCTCTCGATCAGGGCACAACGAGCTCGCGTGCCATTCTGTTCGACCGGACGGGCAAAAGTGTTGGCGTGGCCCAGAAAGAGTTCACGCAAATCTATCCGCAACCCGGTTGGGTTGAGCACGATCCGATGGAAATCTGGGGCACCCAGAGCGGCGTTGCGCGTGAAGTCCTGGAAAAAACGGGCATACGCCCCGACGACGTAGCGGCGATCGGCATAACCAACCAGCGTGAAACGACCATCGTCTGGGACAAGCAAACCGGCAAGCCGATTTACAACGCAATCGTCTGGCAATGCCGTCGCACGGCGAGTATTTGCGATGATTTGAAGGCCAGGGGGCTTGAACCGTACATTCGCCAGACTACCGGTCTCATCGTCGATGCCTATTTTTCGGCAACCAAGGTGAAATGGATACTCGATAACGTGGCCGGTGCACGTGCGCGTGCCACGAACGGCGAACTGCTGTTCGGCAACGTCGATACCTGGCTGATCTGGAATCTCACGCGCGGCAAGGTGCACGTCACCGACTATTCCAATGCCTCGCGTACCCTGCTGTTCAATATCGGCGATCTGACCTGGGATCAAAAAATTCTTGCCGAACTGGACATCCCGGCCTGTATGCTTCCGCAAGTCAAGCCCTCAAGTCATGTCTATGGACATACCGATGCGCATACTTTCGGTGGCGCGGCAATCCCCATCTCGGGCGATGCGGGTGACCAGCAGGCCGCCCTCTTTGGTCAGGCCTGCTTCAGCGATGGAATGGCAAAAAACACTTACGGTACAGGCTGTTTCATGCTGATGAACACCGGCGAAAAACGTATTCCTTCGAAAAACGGCCTGCTGACGACGATCGCCTGGGGCGTAGACGGCAAAGTGGAATACGCGCTCGAAGGCAGCATCTTCGTCGCCGGTGCGGCGGTGCAGTGGCTGCGCGACGAACTCAAGATCGTCGATAACGCAGCACAATCAGAAGCGATGGCGATGGCCGTTCCGGATACCAACGGCGTCTACCTGGTGCCGGCCTTCGTCGGACTGGGGGCACCTTACTGGGACATGTATGCGCGTGGCACCATCGTCGGTCTGACACGCGGCGCAAACCGGAATCACCTCGTTCGCGCCACGCTTGAGGCGATTGCCTTCCAGGTACGCGACATACTGCAGGCCATGGAAGACGATTCCGGAATCAGGCTGAAGGCACTCAAGGTGGACGGCGGTGTAGTCGCCAACAATTTCCTCATGCAATTCCAGTCCGATATTCTCGGTGTCCCGGTAGAACGTCCGGCACTTGCCGAAACAACAGCCATGGGTGCTGCATTCCTGGCCGGTCTGGCCGTCGGTTTCTGGAAGGACAAGGCGGAAATTGCCGCCAGATGCACTGTCGATCGCACCTTCAGGCCAGCCATGGAAGCAGAGGCTCGCGAGAAGAAATACAAGGGCTGGAAAAAAGCCGTTGAACGCTCACGTGCCTGGATCGAAGACTAGCAACAAGTCATGTCAAACGCTCAACCAGGCCGCTCGACTGCTGCGTCAGCCCCGCCACTGGCAGGCTCTCCGGCAAGATAATTGTTTTTGACGCGCAAGTAGTGTTCTGCCGAGTAGCGGAGATAAGCCACTTCGGCCGCCGTTAAACGACGTATCCTTTTCACCGGCCGCCCGACGTACAGAAAGCCGCTTTCCAGGTGCTTCAGCGGCGGCACCAGACTGCCGGCGCCGACCATGACCTGGCTGGCAATCACGGCGTCGTCCATCACGATGGTGCCCATGCCGATCAGGCACTCATTGCCAATGGCGCAGCCATGCAGGATCACCCCGTGCCCGATGGTCACATAATCGCCGATGATCAGTGGCGAACCGAGGGGCTTGCGTTCCGTTTTATGCGAAACATGGCACATCACGAAATCCTGGATGTTGGTGCAGCGGCCAACGACGATGTGATTGACATCGCCGCGCAGCACGGTGTTGCACCATACCGACGAATCGTCGCCAAGCTGAACATCCCCGATGACCTGGGCCGACTCGTGGAGATAGATTCTTTCAGCCAGACGGGGCGAAGTACCCAGGTAATTGGAGATTTTCATGGCGTCATTTCAAGCGAGGGTGAAGGTTCGGTGAGTATTGATCCAGACTGAATATACGCCAGGGAACTGTTAAACGGTCAAGGCACTGGACACCGGCTTCCGCCGGTGTGACGGCATATTCGGCGTTTCACTGGATGCCGGGTTATGGTTTTACCCGCTTGCCAGCGAGCCGGGCATCAAATTTTTCCTTGTTGATGACGAAGCGCTCATGCTTGCCCCGTGAAATCAGTTCGACACCATCGTGGGCTTCGACAGCAAAAACAAGCTTTTTCCCTTCGACTGAGATCAACTCGACGCGGGCTGTGACCTCAAAGCCGGTGGGGGTTGCCGCATCGTGGCTGACGTCGATGTGTGTGCCCACGGTTTGTTCGTGTGGCCAGTCGAGATGAGGGTTGATGGCCTTGATGCAGGCCCACTCGAGGAGACCGACCAGGAAGCCGGTAGCAAAGACTTCCGGCATGGCCACGAATTCGTCCGCCTCCGGATAGAGTGCCGGAACGGTTTTCGACTCAGGAACAAGGAACGTGTGCTCGTATCTGATACCGGGTTTCAAGGTCTCCTTCATTTGCTTCTCCAAAAACGCTTTTCCCTATGGGCTGGCGAATGCACGCATCGCGATTATAATCCGTGGCCCGCCTCAACCCAGCATCTGCGTGTGGTGTATCAGATGATCGGCCATGAAGGTCGAGATGAAGTAGTAACCGTGGTCATAGCCGGTATGGCGGCGCAAAGTGAGTGGCTGGCCGGCCTCGGCGCAGGCCACCTCGAACAGATGCGGGTTGAGTTGAACCGGCAAAAACCTGTCGGCCAGGCCCTGGTCGACCAGGATGCCGGCAGGATAGGGGGCAAGCGTATGCCGGCGCATCAATGCGCAGGCATCGTGTTCCGCCCAGCGCCGGCTATCGTTGCCGAGATAGCCGGTAAAAGCCTTCACTCCCCACGGGCACTGCGTGGGCGCACAGATCGGGGCAAAAGCCGAAACCGACCTGAACAGCCCGGGATGCCTGAGGGCTAGCGTCAGCGCTCCGTGACCGCCCATCGAGTGTCCGAAAATGCCCAGCCGGCGGATATCGACGGCAAGCTCCCGCGCCAGCAGTGGAATCAGTTCGGCGATCAGGTAGCTTTCCATGCGGTAGTGCGTTGACCAGGGCGCCTCGGTGGCATCCAGATAAAAACCGGCGCCGACGCCAAAGTCCCAGCTTTCGGTTTCGCCCGCCACCTTGGCACCGCGCGGGCTGGTATCGGGACTGATCAGCGCCAGTCCCAGCTCGGCGGCAAGGCGTTGCGCGCCGGACTTGATCATGAAGGTTTCTTCCGTGCAGGTCAGCCCGGCCAGATAGAGCACAGCCGGTACTTTGCCCAGCGAGGACTGGGGCGGCAGATACACCGAAAAGCGCATCGGCAATCCGATCTCCTGCGAGGCGTGCTGGTAAAAGGTTTGCACGCCGCCAAAGCAGGCATGCTCGCTCAATAGTTCCGGCATGCTCATCAGTACAGCACGACGCCGCGAATCGATTCGCCGCGCTTCATCAGGTCAAAACCCTTGTTGATGTCTTCGAGCGGCATGGTGTGAGTAATCAGATCGTCGATGTTGATCTTGCCCTCCATGTACCAGTCCACGATTTTCGGCACATCGGTGCGACCGCGAGCGCCGCCAAAGGCCGAGCCCTCCCACTTGCGCCCGGTCACCAACTGGAAGGGCCGGGTGCTGATTTCCGCGCCAGCCTCGGCGACGCCGATGATGATGCTGCGCCCCCAGCCCTTGTGCGTACATTCCAGCGCCTGGCGCATTACCTGGGTGTTGCCGATGCACTCGAAACTGTAGTCGGCGCCTCCGTCGGTCAGTTGCACGATGTCATCCACCACGTTCGCGGTTTCCTCCGGGTTGATGAAGTGTGTCATGCCGAACTTGCGCGCCATCGCTTGCCGCGCCGGATTGATGTCAACACCGATGATCCTGTCGGCACCGACCATCTTCGCCCCCTGAATCACATTGAGGCCGATGCCGCCGAGGCCGAATACCACGACATTGGCACCGGCTTCGACCCGGGCCGTGAAAATCACCGCGCCGATACCG
>NZ_JAEUOI010000144.1 GCF_016790145.1 Propionivibrio sp.
TGCCGGTTTCAGAACTGCCGAGCGTCGACTTCCCGACCATTTCGGTCACCGCCGCGTTACCCGGCGCATCGCCGGAAACGATGGCCGCTGCCGTCGCCACACCGCTCGAAGGTCAGTTCTCGACGATCGCCGGGCTCGACTCGATGAACTCGACGAGCGCGCAGGGAACCACCTCGATCACGCTGCAATTCTCGCTCGAACGCAACATCGACGACGCCGCTCAGGATGTTCAATCGGCGATAGCCGCCGCACTGCGCAAACTGCCACCGAACATGCCGGCGCCGCCATCCTACCGCAAGGTCAACCCCGCTGACTCGCCGATCTTTTACATTGCGCTGTCCTCGCCGACGCTGCCGCTGCCGGTGGTCAACGAATATGCAGAAACACAGCTCGCCCAGCGCATTTCGACGATCAGCGGCGTTGCCCAGGTGCAGGTTTTCGGCTCGCAGAAATACGCCGTACGCATCCGCAGCAACCCGGATCAACTCGCCGCCCGCGGCATGGGCATCGACGAACTTCAGCAGGCCATTACACAGGCCAACGTCAACCAGCCGGTCGGCCTGATCGACGGCGAGCGCCAGACCTTTGCCATAAAGGACAACGGGCAGCTCTCGAATGCCGCGGCCTACCGCCCACTGATCGTCGCCTGGCGCAACGGGGCACCGGTTCGCCTTGAAGAGGTGGCGACACCGATTGACAGTGTCGAGAACGCCCGCATCGCCAGCTGGAATGTCGACAAGCGTGCCATCGTGCTGGCCATCCAGCGCCAGCCCGGCGCCAATACCATCGAAACGGTCAATTCGATCAAGCGCATCCTGCCCAGCTTCCAGGCCAAGCTGCCGGCGGCGATCGAGATAACCACGCTTTACGACCGCAGCATCTCGATCCGCGACGCGATCAATGACGTGCAGTTCACCCTGGTTCTTGCCGGTTTTCTGGTCATCCTGGTCATTCTGCTTTTCCTGCGCAACCTTTCGGCCACTGTCATCCCGGCACTGGCGCTGCCGATTTCCATAGCTGGCACCTTCGCCGTCATGTACGTGCTCGGCTACAGCCTTGACAACCTCTCGCTGCTGGCGCTGACGCTCTCTGTCGGCTTCGTCGTCGACGACGCCATCGTCATGCTCGAAAACATTGTCCGCCACATCGAGTTGGGTGAAACGCCGCTGGAGGCCGCCATCAAGGGCTCGCGCGAGATCGGATTCACCATCATCTCGATGACGATTTCGCTGATCGCCGTATTCATCCCGGTGCTCTTCATGAGCGGCATCGTCGGTCGCTTGCTGCACGAGTTTGCCGTCACCATCTGCGCCGCCATTCTCGTTTCAGGGGTCGTGTCGCTGACGCTGACGCCGATGCTGTGCAGCCGCTATCTGCGGCATGCCGATGCGGAAGAGCATGGCCGCGTCTTCCGTGCCTTCGAAAGTTTTTTCGATGCCCTGCTGGCCGGCTACCGGGAATCATTGCGCTGGGCCATGGAGTGCCCGCGACTGGTGATCGCCGTTTTCGCGGCGACCATCGTCCTCAGTGGCGTGTTGTTCACGATGGTGCCCAAGGACTTCATCCCGAGTGGCGACAGCGGGCAGATCATCGCCTTTACCGAAGGTGCGCAGGACGCCTCGTTCGCCTCGATGGTCGAACACCAGCGCGCAGTGGCCGCCATCGTTGCGCAGGACCCGAACATCCGCTCCTTCATGTCCTCGGTCGGTGGCGGCGGCATCCGCCCGACCTCCAACACGGGTACGATTTTCATGATTCTCAAGCCGCGCGACGAACGCAAGCTTTCTCCGGATGAAATCATCCAGCAGCTCCGTCCCAAGCTGGCTGCCGTCCCGGGCATCAAGGTCTATATGCAGAATCCGCCGGTCATCCGCATCGGCGGCCAGATCACCGCCGCGCAATACCAATACACGCTGCAGAGCACCGACCTGGCCGAACTCTACCAATGGACGGAAACCCTGCTCGGCAAAATCCGCCAGTTGCCCGGTTTCATCGACGTCACCAGCAACCTCAACAACCTCAGCCCGGTCGTCGCACTCGACGTCGACCGCGACAAGATCGCCACGCTGGGTCTGAGCTTCGCCCAGGTTGAGGATGCGCTGCAAAGCGCCTTCAGCGCGCGGCAGATTTCTACCATCTATGGCGCCACCAACCAGTATCAGGTCATCCTCGAAGTCGCCCCCGAATTCCAGTTCGATCCCTCGATGCTCTCCCGCCTTTACGTGCGCGCAACAAGCGGCAAACTGATCCCGCTCGACACCGTATCCCGCGTCACTCGAAAGACACAGGCGCTGACCGTCAACCACCAGGGACAGCTTCCCTCGGTCACCCTCTCCTTCAACCTCCTGCCCGGTGTTTCACTCGGTGATGCCGTCGACCGCATCAAGGCACTGGAGCAGGAAATGCGCATGCCGGCCTCGCTCAACTCCAGCCTGCAAGGCACGGCGCAAGCCTTCCAGGCCTCATTGCAGGGGCTTGGCCTGCTGCTGCTGATCGCCATACTGGTGGTCTACATCGTGCTTGGCATCCTCTACGAAAGCTTCATCCACCCGCTGACCATCCTCTCCGGCCTGCCCTCGGCGGCGCTCGGCGCGCTGGTTACGCTGCTCGTCTTCCGCGTTGATCTGAGTCTTTACGCCTTTGTCGGCATCATCATGCTGATCGGCATTGTCAAGAAGAACGCCATCATGATGATCGACTTCGCGCTCGACCGCCAACGCAGCGAGCAATTGCCGGCGCATGAAGCGATCTACCAAGCCTGTCTGATCCGCTTTCGGCCGATCATGATGACCACCATGGCCGCTCTCGTCGGCACGCTGCCCATTGCCATCGGCTTCGGCGCCGGTGCCGAAGTGCGTCGCCCGCTGGGGCTGGCCGTCGTCGGCGGCCTGCTGCTCTCGCAGTTCCTCACCCTGTACCTGACGCCGGTGGTCTACGTTTACCTCGACCGCCTGACGCCCAAGGCCAAGGCCGAAAACGCGCTGCCCGAAGCGGTCTGAAGACCAATCGCCAAGACCATGGCCGCTCCTGAAAAACCGCCGCTCGCCAGCCTGCGCATCGACAAATGGCTGTGGGCGGCACGCTTCTACAAAACGCGCTCGCTGGCCACAGCCGCCATCCACGCCGGCCACATCAAGCTCAACGGGCACAGCGTCAAACCGGCAAGCGTCCTGCGCCCAGGCGATACGCTTGATCTGGCAATCGGCGATGCACTCTGGACCATCCGGGTCAGCAGCCTCAACGATCAACGTCGACCGGCAAGCGAAGCGCAGCAGCTCTATGCGGAAACAGCGGAGAGCAGCGCACGCCGCAGCGCAATGAAGGAGATCCAGCGATTCTCTCCCACCCCCGGCAGCGACCTGCGCGGTCGCCCGACCAAAAAGGCTCGACGACTGATCCGGGGATTCAACGAAGGCTTCTGAATTCAGCTTAAAAACGGCAAATATTGAATTCGAACAGAAAGCAATCGTGGTCACCTATTGCTTTACCTGAGCCCTATGGCTGAGAAAAACTCATCCATGAAGTCGGATTTTATCGTTTGCCACTACAGCTTTGGCCCACTATTGTCCCGCCTGACGGTTCGGATGTTCGGAAATACACGAGCCACAACACGACGGGAAGCAGTCTCGAATTGATCGAGTCAATTCCCAAACACAAGGAGTAGAAACATGAAAACGATGAAAACGAATATCGCCGTATTGGTGGAAGACCTTGGCATTTTTGCAATGCTTGCCGCTCTATGCTTGCCGGGCGTGGGTTTGGCCATCAATTGGTTGAACAGCCAGCCGCGGCAGGCGCGCAAGGCGCAGTAACAGATTCCTGGTAGAAGGATAGGAAATTCAATACCGCTTTTTGGGGAGTATCCAGGAGTGTTTAGTCGCGTTTAATCGTCGACTTGGCACGCGAAGGACTTGAATACTCCATCCAGAAGCGCGAGCCATCGTGCAATGGGTCACGCAAGCGACGGTTTTTGTTGATTGTGTGACCCTGGCTACAAGATTCCCTGGGCGATGCCCGCTCGTTGGATTTTGCCTGATACCCCGTGATCCGCTGATCGCACTCATAGTCCAGTGCCGGTTGAAAGAGGGTCGATGCAGAAGTGCGTCAAAAGGGTCTGATCGAAACGGCCAGGCTCGAATAAATTGAATTTGGCGCTTTCCTGACCATCCCCTTTAGTTCAGCACCTCCACATTGCTTCCGTTTACTTTTTCACGGGCGAACAGAACCACAGCTTGTTCCCCTCGCTATCCAGAAAGCTGCCCACATAAAAATCATCATAGGGCTGGACTGGATCGGGGATGGAGACGCCACGCTCGCGTAGCGCCTTTTCGGTATCGGGAGCATGTTCGGTGGCGATCGTAATGCGCGGATTCAGCTTGTCCGAAGGCGGGGCATACCAGTTGGTCTTCAGCATCAGGATGGTTTGACCCAGAAAATACCCGACATGCGTGTCGCCTTCAAAGGCTGGGGCCAGGGAAAGCGTATCGCGATAGAACGTGTGGGCGCGCTCGATATCGAGCGTTGGCAGTGCAATGACTTTAATTCGCAGGAACCCTAGCGGTGAGGTTTGCATTTGACCATCCTCCAAACGAGAGTTGAGTGAATGAGGCGAGTGCACGGTTGTGCCACAAGCTCAATATAGCCTTTCGAATGAGTCCGTACACTGTGGTCAAAAGAAGGAACTCAATTCCGACCGGGTTGAGCGCGCAAACCACTCAGGTGCATACCCAATGAACTCCCTCTACAATGGCCGTTCCAATATATTCACGCACCCGAGAAAACCAGACCATGTTCCGCTCCCTCAATACGCCGGCTCTGTGGGCCGTTACACTCTCTGCCGCCGGAATCCTGATGGTGACGATGGGTGCGCGGCAGTCGCTCGGCCTCTTTCTCGCTCCGCTCAACACCAGCACCGGCCTCGGTATCGCTTCGATCAGCCTGGCCATGGCCGTCGGGCAGTTCATGTGGGGCGCCGTGCAGCCGATCGCCGGTGCGGTGGCCGACCGTTACGGGCCGGGGCGCGTACTACAAGGGGGACTGCTGCTGCTGGCGCTCGGCAGTGCCGTCACACCCTTCATGAACAGTACCTGGGGGCTGGTCTTTTCACTCGGTCTGCTCTCGGCCATTGGCTCGGGCGCCGGCAGTTTCTCGGTGCTGATCGGCGCGGCGACCACCCGACTGCCTGTGGAATCGCGCGGTGCGGCGTCCGGCGTGATCAACGCCGGCGGCTCCTTCGGTCAATTCATTTTCGCCCCGATCCTGCAAAAACTGATTCAGACGATAGGCTGGATGGGCGCCCTGTGGGCGCTGGCCGTGATGACGCTGGCCGCGCTACCGCTGGTCCGTGTGGTGTCAAGGCCGCTCGAAGCAACGCACAAGACGGTCACGGCGGCCGACCCCGGACTGCGGCGCAGCGTGCAGGACGCGCTGGCCGACCGCAGCTATCTGCTGCTGCATGCCGGGTTCTTCACCTGCGGCTTCCATATCGCCTTTCTTGTCACCCACCTGCCGGGCGAGGTTAATCTGTGCGGCCTGCCGCCCTCGGTGGCCAGTTGGTCGCTGGCCATCATCGGCCTGGCCAACATCTTCGGCAGCCTCTATGCCGGCGCCTGCGTCGCCCGCTATCGCAGCAAATACGTGCTGTTCTGGATGTATGCCTCGCGCGCGCTGATGATTGCGCTGTATCTGGTCGCGCCGCGAACCGACCTGACCTTCTATATTTTTGCCGCCGGCCTCGGCTTTACCTGGCTGGCGACGGTGCCGCCGACCGCCGCCATTGTCGGCAAATTGTTCGGCGTGCGCTATCTCGGAACACTGTTCGGACTGACCCTGCTCTCGCACCAGATCGGCGGCTTTCTCGGTGCCTGGCTGGGAGGGCTCTCGATCACGCGCTTCGGCGACTACTCGTGGATGTGGTACGCCGACATCGCGCTGTCGAGTCTGGCGGCGCTGCTTAACCTGCCGATCCGCGAAGCGCCGGTAGTCATTCATGCCGCCCAGGCGGCCTGACCGGCATGCAGCCCTTCCATTGCGAATTCGTCTCCCTGCGCGAACGGCGCTATCACGTCCGCATCTGGGGTGAGAACGACGCGCCGACCTTTTTCTTCCTGCATGGCTGGGGCGATGTCAGCGCTTCATTCCAGTTTGTCGTCGATGCCTTACCGCGCAAGTGGCGCGTCATTGCGCCGGACTGGCGCGGTTTCGGCCTTTCGCAATGGAACGATGGCGCCTACATGTTCACGGACTACATCGCCGACCTCGACGCCCTGCTCGAACATTACTCGCCCGACCAGCCCGCGCAGATCGCCGGGCACAGCCTGGGCGGCATCGTGGCCGGCGTATATGCCGGAATCCGGGCGCAGCGGGTTTCACGCTTCGCGAACATGGAGGGCTTCGGCCTGTGGGTCTCGGCACCGGGCGAGACACCGGCCCGTCTGGAGAAATGGCTGCAGCAGATTCGTGACAAGGATTCGGCTTTCCGTCATTACCCGCGGCGCGAGGATTATGCTTTGCGACTATGCCGCGACAACCCGCGCCTGACTCCCGAACGTGCCGCCTTCCTTGCCGAGCATTCGCTGCTCGCGCTTGAAAATGGCAGCGACTTCACTTTCGCCGCCGACCCGAAGCACCGCTGGATCAGCCCCGTACTTTACCCGCTGGAGGAGGCCAAGGCCTGCTGGCGTCGTGTAAGCGCCCCGACGCTGTGGGTCGCCGGGCGTGAATCGGTCATCATGAAAAGGTTTGACGAACACCCGGACGAGTACTGCGAGCGCATGGCCTGCTTTGCCGATGTGCGGGAAGTCCGGATCGACGAGTGCGGGCACAACCTGCACCACGACCAGCCACAAGCGATTGCCGCTCTGCTCGACGACTTCTTTTCCCCAGCTCACCCCACCGGGAAATCTCCCTGAGAGTCTGTGAAAAATCAACACTGCCTGATTTCCACGATAGTCACCCCGGCGTAAGCTGTGATTGAGCTAGTTTATCCGAATGTTTTAAGGAATATCAGAGGAAGGTACTGGATTCAGGCTTGCGCCGGAATGAGCGCGAAGCCTGGCCTCGGGCAACGGCTTGGGAGGTGTTTATCAATTTATTCACACTCCTGGCCGAAGCGGGCGATGAAGCGCTCGATTTCCTCTTCCAGTGCGGCGTGCGCCGTCAACCCTTGAATCCAGCGTTCGGGAATCGCCGCCACCCCCAGTGTCGCACCGAGAATGGCACCCAGCACCGCGCCGCGGTGGCAATTGTCACCGCCGGCGTTAGTATTGGCAATCAGCGCAGCTTCGATGTCATCCGGATAGCGCGCCGCCAGATACAGCACGACGGGAAAAGAATGCTCGATATAGCAGGCGGGACTGAGCAGGCCTCCGATCACGGCCTGATCGGATTGGTGCTGGCGGCGGATGCGCTCGATCACCGCCGTCGCCGGGAAGCCCAGCCGTTCGGCAGCGGCGCACGCCAGCGCCGCGATCTGGCCTCGCGGGCCTTGCAGCAAGCGAATCAGCAGGGCACTGAATTCCTGAGCGTAACGTTCCAGCTTTCTCGAACGGTGGGTCAGCCGCAATTGGGTCAGTGCTGCCGCGTTTGCTGTCGTCGGATCGCCTTGCCGTAACGCGGCGAAAATCACCGGTGGCAGACCCACCAGCCCGCCAATCGAGGCGGTGTCATGGCCTTCCGCGCCAGCGCAGCGTTCCGGCGGCAAACCACGGGCGTAATTGGCGAAAAAGTCGCGATGGAAGGATTCGGCGTAGGTGTCGTTGTGGCTGTCCGGCGCGGTCATGAACGCAACATAGTCGCGCAGATAATCGGCGGGATCGTAGCGGCCTGTGAGGTTGAGCGTACGCAGCAGTACCCGCGTACACAACAGATTCAGGGTGTTGTCACCGGCCTGCATGCCCTGATGGTAGTGACGGTTGGCCTGGCCCCAGTGCTGTTTTTTCCCCTTGAGGATGATGCCGCCGACCACGTCTCCATCCTGCGAGCCGCGCCCGGCCTGGCCGGTGCTGGCCAGCGCCATGATCGAACCCGGATGATGCGCCTTGGGCGAATGGTAATCGCGGATGACGCCAAAATCGCGCTGGAAGGCGGCCACCTCATAATACCAGTGCACCGGCATCGCCAGCGCGTCGCCGACGAACAACCCCCACAGTGCGCCGCGCATGCGTTCCGCCGGTGTCAGATGGCTCGACGCGCTCATGATGGCGATCCGCTTGAGTCGACAAAACAGGTTCGGATAGCCTCGACTTGCTGACGATACACATCACAATCGGAGGAAACGGCGCCCGGCACCGAGTGGAATTTGGAATCAATGCAACTTACATTGACGCGCTGAAGAGACATTAAAAACATCCTTTCATCAATGGCACTACCTTAAGCCTTCGACATCGGATATTTCCATTTCACAACAAGAATTTAAAAAAATGCTCTTCGTCCCGGCGCATTCCATGGCCCTCGGCCACGTCAAGGGTATCTCCTTCGTGGCAAAAACCGGATTCCAGAAAAGCCAAGGCACTGAACACCGGCTTCAGCCCTGAAGGTGAAAGGGCCTAGTGCTCAAGCACTCCTGGAGTGCGTCGGTGTGACGGCCTATTCAGCGTTTCCCTTCAAGTCAACAGTCATTCCGTGTCAAGCCCGGAATGAGCACGAACCCTGGCTTGGTGCCACGGTATTTCAATGAGTTAGTGCGAGTACACATATACCGTGCACCTGACAAGTACCCGGATGTCAAACACCCGGGTTGACCGACTCGAGCGTTTGAGGTCAAATCAACCGGTGCAATTCTACTGATCGCCCCAGACAACCCATGAGCAGTCAACGCGGCTTTCTCGAAGGCTTCAGTAATGCCGGTATTCTGCCGACAGACTCTGAGGAATTGCGACTGCAGAAATCGCTGCTGATTTTTGCTACTGGCCTCATCAGCTTCGCCTCGATGCTGTGGTTGTTCATCTACTGGCAACTCGGGCCGCAGTTCTCATCGACCATCCCTTTTGTGTTCCAGTTGCTGCTGGTCGGCAATCTGGTGGTGTACCTGAAAACACTGAATTTTGATGCTTTTCGCGTAATCCAGCTTGCACTGTTCCTGTTCATGCCCTTTGTGGCGCAGTGGAGCATGGGCAATTTCATTTCCGCCAGTGGTGTCAGCTTGTGGGCACTGCTGGCACCGATTGGCGCCGTGTTGTTCATTGGCCCAAGTCAGGCTCTGGCCTGGTTTTTTGCCTACATTGTTTTCACCGCACTCTCGGGCGCTTTTGACTACTACCTCGCCGATTCGCTGACCAACACGCCAATGAAGGTGCCGACGCGGACCACGGTGTTCTTCTTCGCACTCAATTTTGCTGGCGTGTCGAGTATTGTTTTCCTCCTGCTTCGCTACTCGGCGATTGAAAAGCAGAAAGCCCAGGCCCGCCTCGAAGAAGCGCACCAGCAACTGCAGGTCGAGCAGGAGCGTTCTGAACGCTTGCTGCTGAATATCCTGCCGGGTTCGATTGCCGAACGACTGAAGAACAGCAACCAGACCATTGCCGACGGATTTGCCGATATTTCCGTGATGTTTGTCGACATCGTCAACTTCACCCGGATTGCCGAGGGACTGAGCCCGCAACAGGTGTTCTCGATGCTCAACAAGATTTTTTCTTCATTTGACGAACTCGCCGAAAAGTTTGGTCTGGAGAAGATCAAGACAATCGGCGATGCCTATATGGTCGCTGGAGGCTTGAACGATGATTGCAGCAACTATACCGAGGCACTGGTCGACATGGCGCTGGAGATGCGTGATCTTCTGCAACGCGATTTCCAGGTTAACCACATGCATCTCGAAGTACGTATCGGCATCGGCACCGGTCCGGTGGTAGCAGGCGTGGTCGGCAAAAAGAAATTTATCTACGACCTGTGGGGTGACACCGTCAATATTGCCAGCCGCATCACCAGCGAAGGCGTTCCCGGCATGGTGCAGGTGGATGAAGCCACCTATCGGCGGCTAAAACAGCGCTTCGATTTTCACGAGCCGCAAACGATCTACCTCAAGGGCAAGGGAAATATGGTTGTCCACCGCGCCATCGGTCGCAAGGCGGCGTGAGCGGGCGAAATCTGTTCACGATAAGACTGACGCCATGACCATCAAACCGATTCACCCTTAAAATACCAAATCAC
>NZ_JAEUOI010000174.1 GCF_016790145.1 Propionivibrio sp.
AAAGATGCGGGCGAAGCATTCATTCATCCCGGACGGGCGTTGAGTCCAGGTCAATCTGCTCTGCTCTCGGATCGAACCCGATAACGGCCGCTTGTTGTATATAATCCGTTCCTCAAGCAAGTTGGCAGAGTTTTTATCAAGGAGTCATCATGCGCTATGTCTACGCCGGCCTGATCCTTGTGGTGACGGCAGTTGTCCTGATGTTCAATTTCCAGAACCTTACCTCGGTCACGGTTACGCTGTTCAGCATGAGCCTGACCATGCCGGCTTCACTGCTGGTGATCGGCGTCTACATTCTTGGCATGGTTTCCGGTAGCGCGCTGTTTTCCTTGCTGCGCGGCTGGCTGCACGGCGCAACACGCAAGGTGCCTTGACGTTTTCCCGTCAAGGCACTTTGTTTTTCATCGGGTTGGTTTTATCCAAGAAAGCGCAATTGAGCGCGCCCGCCGCAACACCAGGTTTGGCGGGGGTTTGGCCCTCACCCCAACCCGCAAGGAGAGGGGGTTTGCACCCTTCGCCTGCGGGATCCCTGCGGGAGAGCCGGGGATGAGGGCCTACGTTAGTGGCATTATGCTCGACTTTTTTTGGTTTATTCATTGAGTTACATTCAGGGAGTTTTATTACATGAGCAATTTTTGGGATTTAGTCTGGCTGATCATATCGACTTTCGTTTTTATCGCTTACCTTCTGGTGCTGTTCCAGATTGTTGCCGACCTTTTTCGCAATACGGAAATGGGGGGAGGTTCAAAGGCCTTGTGGATTATCGGATTGATCTTTATCCCGATGCTGACCGCCGTGATTTACATTATTACCAATGGGGGGGGGATGGCCAAACGCCAGCGCGCGGCCGTCGAGCGCGCCAAATCCGATACCGATACCTACATTCGGCAGGTGGCGGGAAAGTCGCCGGCAGAGCAAATCGCTGACGCAAAAGCGCTGCTCGATGCAGGAACGATCAATGCCGAGGAATTCGCACGGCTCAAGACCAAGGCGCTTGCCTAGCGTAAAGTTTGTGAAATTGCCGAGTGTGCCATTAGCCCAAAATTAGGCATTGACAGGGGTGCACTGGGCAATGATACTTTGCATGCAGGATGTGATTTTCTATACCTGCGACCAAGCCGAAAGTACAGCAATTTGTAGTTGTCATGGTGCGTCAGCGACTGCGATCAATCTGAGCGGATCTCGCTGGATTTATTCGATTTTTTTCTTGGAGAATGCGATGGTGATGAAACTGGGTTTGCGTGCGGCGCTGTTCGGCGCTTGCGCGTTGTTGTCTGTGGCTTCGGCCAATGTACTGGCGGATGAGGTACCCCTGGTCACCGGCGAGATGTGGAGCAAGTCGTCGGGTGAGTTGAAGAAGGCTTATCTCATTGGAGTGGCCAATACAATCCAGCTTGAAGCGGCCTATGAGGGCGCGAATCCGCCGCCCGATAGCCAAAGCCTTATTCCGCGTACGACAAAGGGCTTGAAAGGCCAGTCGCTTGAAAGTGTCAGCGCGGCGCTCGACAAATGGTACGCCGCGAATCCGGGCAAAATGCAGCGCCCGGTCCTTGAAACCATCTGGTTCGAAGTTATCGTACCGGGACTTCAGAAATATAAATAACGGAGACATGAAATGAAAAGAGTTCGTTTGATGGTGGTTGTCGTTGCGGTGTCAAGTGTAATCGGTTGCACGGACATGAGCACGCAACAGCAGGGAACATTAAGTGGTGCGGCCATTGGTGGGGCTGCAGGCGCAGGCATCGCCTCAATCGCCGGAGGCAGCGCCTGGACTGGTCTGGCGATTGGCGCCGCTGCCGGCGGCGTCGCCGGCAATATCAAGGCCAATCGGCAATAGCCACTAAGCAGCCTGCCTGGCCAGCGCCTTGGACATCGCTCCTGCGGTATCCATGGCGTTGGCTGCTTAGGCAGGTGAGCAGATACGAGGTTCGGAACCTGGGTCGAGCTGCTCGAATGACGATTCCAGGTAGTAAGTCCCCCGGCGAGTATGCTGGTGGCAGGCTGACTGGTTAATCATGCAAGCCGCAGGGCAATGAGGGAGTGGATCGATGAACAACATAGTCTCCTGCGCGCTTGTCGCCCTAGTGCTTTCTGCAGCGCTGCAACCTGCTTTCGCACAAAGCAGGCAAACCTTGAAGCAGCTCGATGAACTCGACCGGAAGTGCGAGGCGGCAAGAGACGCAGTCCTGCCCGGCATCCGGGAACAGTTGATTGCCGAGTGCATTTTGCCGCCGCCGACGCGACGAGTGCAGCAGCGGACACTGGAGCAATGCGAGCGCTACTGGAACGACTACGGAGTGAAGGAGCGGCAACGTGCCGCTCTCGACCTGCCCGAGTGCCAGGAAGCCTTCCAGGCGCGACAGCAGTATCGCTCGCGCCGCTCGCGCTGACCAGGCACGGAGTACCCCTTTTCAATTCGTCATTCTGGTTCGCATGGCGGCTGGCTCCAGGGGTTGGCTGCACACAAAATCCATTCCCCCTTGCCCCCAATGGCACTACCTCAACCGGTCTTTTAAACTCCATAATCGTTTTATTGAATTATTGCGCCTTGCGACTCCGCGATCGATTGATTTAATGCACATATCCATAATGGATAAGCCCGGAAGTCGTTTTGTTGTCCCAGAATCGTAAATCCGGACCGGTTTTCTCTTGGTGTTCCGGCAACATCAGTGCATGTTCATCCGTAAAACCCGAACCGACAACAGAATCACAGGCGAGGGCTAGTTCACCTTCCGCCTGGTGCGTAGCGAACGCATTGGCGGCAAGGTACGCCAGATTGACGTCCTCTACCTCGGTCGTCACTTTACGGTCAAACAGGACGACTGGTCATTGCTGTACCTGCGCCTTGAGCAACTGCTGCGTCCGCAGGAAGTACTGATGGGGTGCGCCATCGCGCCGCGATTGAAGCGCATCTGTTCAGTTCCATCGAAACACTCTTCAGCCTGGAAGAAACCGTCACCCTGTATGACTTAGCCAACACCTACTTTGAAGGCGATGCTACCGCCAATCCCAAGGCCTACTTTGGGCGCTCGAAGGAGAAGCGCAGCGACTGTCCGCTGGTCACGCTGGGTCTGGTGCTCGACGGCAGCGGCTTTATCCGCCGCTCGAAGACCTTCGACGGCAATGTCTCGGAAGGGGAGACGCTGGAGGTCATGTTGAGCGGACTGGGCGCCCCGCCGGGAGCGATGGTGATCATGGACGCCGGGATGGCCAGCGAAGCCAAGGTGACCTGATTGCGCGAGCACGATTACCGCTATCTGGTGGTGCGACGGGGCGGCGTGCGGCAGTTCGACGAGAACTGTGCGGTGTCCATCGAGACGGCCGGCGGCGAACCGATCCGGCTGCAAAAGGTGACGCGCGAGGAGGGCAAGGAGGTCGAATTGTATTGCCACTCCGCAGGGCGGGAGGCGAAAGAGACGGCGATGATGTCGGCTTTAGCCAAGCCTTCGAGGCCGGACTGCAAAAGATTGCTGACGGACTGAACAAACCGCGCAGCGAGAAACGTTACGAACAGTTGCTGGAACGTATTGGCCGGCTGAAGGAGAGGAGCCGGAGAGCGAGCCCGCATTACACCGTGAGTCTGGTTGGCGCGGATTCGGAAGCAAAAGGAAAGTGCGCGACGGCACTGACCTGGGCGAAGGTCCCGGTCGGCGGAACGATGGCCACCCATCCGGGCGTGTACCGCTTGCGCAGCAACGAAACGACCTGGGATGAAGAGCGCCTGTGGCGCACTTACACGATGCTGACCGATCTGGAGAGCGTATTTCGCAGTCTCAAGAGCGAACTGGGCTTGCGCCCGGTGTTTCATCACAAGGAGGGTCGCTCGGATGGGCATCTGTTTATCACGGTACTGGCGTATCAGTGCGTGCAGATGCTGCGCACCCAATTGAAGAAGGCCGGAATCAACGAGTCCTGGGCGACCCTGAGAAAAACCCTGTCGGTTCAGTGTCGGGTGACAAGCAGTCTGCGACGCAAGGACGGGCGCACAATACATATGCGCAAGAGTACGGGAGCCGGACCCGCGTTGATGGCAATCTATCAGGCGCTGGCCATCAACCCGGCACCGGGAGGAACCAAAAAACTGATCTGCTGATCATGAGATTACGAGCAAAACTGGAGGAAAAAACACCAGTACGTGCTAATTGCATGATTTGTATAGAAGTTATTTTGCGGTTGCTAAACTTCGTTTAAGGGTTCCAGCCGCGCATCAGGGCAATTCCGTGAGCGCCTCGCTCCCTTGCGATGTCGAGCATCTCCGGCAGCATCCCGCCGAGCGCAAAGACCGGCAGTGGTGACAGCCCGATCAGTCGCGCAAACTCATCCCAGCCCAGGCCTTGGGCTCCCGGATGGCTCGCCGTCGGCATGACCGGGCTGAGCACGGCGAAGTCAAGCTCCAGCGAAGCCGCGTGGGCCAGTTCTTCAGCCGAGTGACAGGAGGCGCCAACCCGATCGAATGGCGGGCGGCAAGCGAGATGCATGAGCTGGCCGGCCGAGAGGTGCAGGCCGTGCGCGCCAACCTCGCGCGCCAGGACTTCGTCATCGTTGATCAGCACGCAGGCGCCGGCATGCTCGTTGGCCAGCGTCATCACGCGTCGGGCCAGGTCAAGGCGCTGCGCCGGCGGCAGCGTCTTGTCGCGCACCTGGACCAGGCGCAGCCCGCCTGCCAGTGCGCACTCCAGTTTCGCCAGCTCGGCATCGATTCCGTTCCCGGCGGCGTTGGTCAGCGCGTAGATCGACGGCAATTCGAGCGCGCGCAGGATCGGGCCGTTGGCCGGCAGAATCGGGGCAACGGGTGCGCTGTCGCCGGTCTTCATCCAGACCAGGCCACTGTGCTCGATCGGCGCGATCTCGCCATGCCATTTAACAACGCGGAAGAACTTCAGGCGGACGCTGGCGTGCGGGTAGGTAAACGCGCACGACAGCCACGGCCAGGCGCAGTCGACGCTGATGCCCAGTTCTTCCTGCAGTTCGCGCACCAGCGCCTGGCGCAGGGTTTCGCCCGGCTCGACCTTGCCGCCGGGAAACTCCCAGTAGCCGGCATAGGCTTTTCCCTGCGGGCGCTGGGCGAGCAGGAATTCGCTGCCGCCTTCACCGTCGCGCAACAGGATGGCCGCCGCGACCTCGACCACCTCGTTCATATGCCGCGCTTTACCCTGGCCGGGGCGTGTGTGCCGGCCCAGTCTTTGGCGAACTGCCAAGCCACACGCCCGCTGCGCGAGCCGCGCAACAGCGCCCAGTTGAGCGCATCGCGTTCGGCGCCCGCGATTTCCCTTGCGCTGCATCCGAAGGACTTCAGCCAGTGCGCGACGATGTTCAGGTAGGCCTCCTGATCGAAGGGATAGAAGGAAAGCCAGAGCCCGAAGCGCTCGGAAAGCGATATTTTTTCCTCGACCGCTTCGCCGGGGTGGATTTCATCGCCGACCCGCTTGCTTTCGAGGTTTTCCTCGAAGTATTCCGGCATCAGGTGACGGCGGTTCGAGGTGGCGTAAATCAGCACATTGTCCGGCGCCGAGGACATCGATCCGTCGAGGACGACTTTAAGCGCCTTGAAGGTAGCATCCCCGGCGTCGAATGATAGATCGTCGCAAAAGATGATGAAACGCTCCGGCCGCCCCTCGACCAGTTCGACGATGTCGGGCAGGTCGATCAGTTCGCCCTTTTCGACCTCGATGACACGCAGGCCTTTGGGCGCATATTCGTTGAGCAGCGCTTTTATCAGCGAGGACTTGCCCGAGCCGCGCGTCCCGGTGAGCAACACGTTGTTGGCCGGCTGCGCGCAGATGAACTGCCGCGTGTTGATGTCGATGCGCGTTTTCTGTTCGTCGATGTCGTGAAGATCCTCAAGGCGGATCGTCGATGGCCGGTTGATCGCCTGCAGAAACCCTGCTTTGCCGCGCTTGCGCCAGCGAAAGGCCACCGCGCTGTTCCAGTCCGGTGCGGGCGAGGCGGGCGGCAACAGCGGTTCGATACGTTCAAGGAGCATTTCGGCGCGGGTAAGAAAACGGGCAAGTTGCTCGGTCGGGTCGTTCATCGGGGCGGTATACTTCGCAGGGTTTAAAACCCCTGCACTGTAGCCAAACCATGCGCAAAAGCCAAATACCCGCCCGTATCATGGAATCATCCATCACACTGTCACTGCGTCGCGGAGGCAGCAAAAAGCATGATCATCGCAAGGCAGGGCCTACGCTTTCCTCTAATTCCTTTGCCTCACCTTTGCGCTCTTTGCGGCTCTGCGGTGGATTTTTGTTCGCCCTGCTGCTGGCCGCCTGCGCCACAGTCAAGCCCCCCCCGGCAGCAGTCTGCCCGGCCTGTGCCGTTTGCCCGCAGTGTCCGGCACCCACGGCAACCCCGGTACCGCCGCCGGCCAAACCGATGCAGCCGGCGCGCTGGAGTGATCTACCGGGCTGGGGCGAGGATGATCTCACGGCCGCCTGGCCGGCCTTCCTGCATTCCTGCCGGGCCCTGGCGAGCAAGCCGCAATGGCTGCTCTGGCGCGCCGCCTGTGAGGAAGCGAAGGGACGGGCGAGCAATGACAGTGCCGCCTTGCGCCGCTTTTTCGAGTCCCGTTTCGAGCCCTATCTGCTGACCAACCCGGACGCGACGACGAGCGGGATGGTGACCGGCTATTACGAACCCCTGCTGCGCGGTTCGCGAACGCGCAACGCGACCTTCTCGCAAGCGGTGCTCGGCGTGCCGCCTGACTTGCTGACCATCGAACTGTCCGATGTCTTTCCGGACCTGAAAAACATGCGCCTGCGCGGTCGCCTGCAGGGCAACAAGGTCATTCCTTATTATCCCCGCGCCGACATTGTCGCCCGCGAAAGGGACCATGCAGACCGCGTGCTGCTTTGGGTGGATGACGCCGTCGAACTCTTTTTCCTGCAGATTCAGGGTTCCGGTCGAGTCAAGCTGCCCGACGGCCGCATGGTGCGCGTCGCTTACGCCGACCAGAATGGGCATCCCTATCAATCGGTTGGTCGCGTGCTGATCGAGCGTGGTGAGCTCAAACCCGAACAGGCCTCGATGCAGGGCATCCAGGCCTGGGCGCGCGCCAACCCGGACAAACTGGACGAACTGCTCAACACCAATCCGAGCTACGTTTTCTTTCGCGAACTGCCGGCCAAGGCGAATGACAACGAGGGTCCACCGGGCGCCCTGGGTGTGCCGCTGAGCGCCGAGCGCAGCATCGCCGTCGACCCGCGCCATGTGCCCCTTGGCGCACCGGTCTTCCTGTCGACGACACAACCCAATTCCACCAAACCCTTGCGCCGGCTGATGCTGGCGCAGGATACCGGTGGCGCGATCCGCGGCGTCGTGCGCGCCGATTTCTTCTGGGGT
>NZ_JAEUOI010000191.1 GCF_016790145.1 Propionivibrio sp.
AATTACTATCTCCCTAACACTTTCGACCCAGAACAGAAAGATTATTTTTTTATAAGCAATGTTGGCTTAACGATCACCATGCCGCTACTCCTATGATTTGGCTCTCGCTCGGATATTCAGATAAACCGGTTACGTTTGCGATGGATCCTATGTGCCACTATCAGTCTGCTCACTCGCGATTGCCGCTTTGACGATCAGACTTGCCGCCTCGGACGCAGCGTCCGCGTAGTTCGATTCGCCGTGAATGAGCACAAGCGAGTGGCAACCTTCAAGCAGCAACATGACCTTACGTGCAAGCAACCGGGATTCGCTGATTCCGCCTTGTGCAAATTGTTGTGCCATCCACCCTTCGACAGACGCCTTGTGTCGGCTCGCCGACTTGCGTGCTGGGTGTCCGGGCGATCCGGCGAACTCCATCGCGGCTCGAGTGAAACCTGATCCACGCCACCGGGACTGTTTTGCCCATGCAGCGAATTCCGCGAACAGCTTTTCGACCAGGCGGACGGGGTCGTCCGCTACGCGATCGGCCCAGCTTTGAATGAGCTCGAGCATCAATTCATGCTGGACGTCGAGAACGGCCGCGATTAGGGTCTGTTTGCTGTCGAAGTGATAATAAATCGTGCGCTTGGTGACACCTGCAGCCTCGGCTACCGCATCAATGCCGGCGTTGGCAAAGCCGTCCCTGTAGAAAAGCTCGTAGGCGGCATTGATGATCTGCCGCCTCGTTACATCGCCGTGCCGTGGCATTCTCTTCCTCCGTATGCATACCGACTAGGTAGTGTACTTTGAAAAGCTGAGTGCCTAGCATGATTAGACACAGGCGCGGAGGCAAACATGAAACAGATCACGTGCATTGAAGATCTAAGGGAAATTGCTCGTCGAAAGGTTCCTCGGGCATTTTTTGACTACGCCGAAGCTGGCTCTTATTCAGAAGAAACGCTGCGTGCCAACCGAGCCGACCTGGAGAAAATCAAGCTCCGCCAGCGCGTGCTGGTTGACGTATCGACGCGCAACACCTCCTCGATCATGGCCGGCGAGCCGGTATCGTTACCACTTGCTCTCGCGCCCGTGGCGATGACCGGCCTAGAACACGGCAGCGGCGAAATTCTGGCATGTCGCGCTGCGCAGACGGCCGGAATCCCATTCACCTTAAGCACGCTTTCAATTTGCTCGATTGAAGATGTGTCCGAGGCCGTTGATAAGCCATTCTGGTTCCAGCTCTACGTCATGAAGGACCGCAGCTTCGTGCGCTCTCTTGTCGAGAGGGCGGTGGCCGCAAAATGCAGCGCGCTCGTCCTTACCGCCGACCTACAGGTGCTCGGCCAGCGCCACATCGATATCAAGAACGGCCTGTCGGTCCCGCCCGCACTAAAGCTGAGAAACCTCTTTGATATGATCACCAAGCCGGCCTGGGTCTATGGAGTGCTTTCAGCGAGGCGATGGACTTTTGGCAACCTGGATGGGCATGTGAAGGGCATGGATGGAGTCAAATCGCTCGCCCAATGGGTAGGATCGCAATTCGACCAAACACTGAGCTGGAAGGACGTGGGATGGGTCAGAAGCATCTGGCCGGGCAAGCTGATCATCAAGGGCATTCTCGATGTCGACGACGCTAAACTCGCCGTGAAGGTCGGTGCAGATGCCATTGTGGTGTCCAATCACGGCGGTCGACAACTCGACGGTGCGGCATCATCGATATCGATGCTGCCACAAATAGCGGATGCAATTGGCTCCGAGGCCGAAGTGCTGTTTGATGGTGGAATTCGCACTGGCCAGGACGTATTCCGCGCCTTGGCGCTCGGCGCTAAGGGTTGTTTCATTGGTCGCGCCTATATCTTCGGTTTGGGCGCGGGAGGGGAGGCGGGCGTATTGAAGGCAATCGAGATCATTCGCAAGGAGCTCGAGGTCAGCATGGCGCTCACCGGCGTAAATCAATTGAGTGAAATTGGCCGTCAAAACCTTGTTGCGCACCAAGGCCGGTTTATGGAATACGGTGGAATTCTGGAGGCGGATCATAACGCGATTAACTAAATACCCAACTTGGTAGAAGTTACCTGCCGTTCAACAGAACGCATTTTTTTGCGGTCGCTATGTCCGGACTTGGCCGAAAGTGATGATTCGCTGAAAACGCTTATAACAGATAGTGGAAAAGTATTTGACTACCACGTGGCTGCTTTGCTGAACCGGCCTCACCTGTAATCCAAGAAAGCCGTTTTATTGGGGCCGCGAGTCGCCTTTTCCTGCAACAATGCGCATTCGCACCTTGATCGCATCCTGGACCTGCAAGCCTCCCCCAAGGACGCTCATCGGGGTGATGCCGAAGTCGGTCTGGTTTATCGAAAAAAATGCCGTCACCACAAGCTTGTCGTTACTGTTTTCAACTGCGCTTGGCACGACAATTTCACGCTCAACACCGTGCACCTTTATTCTCGTCGCGATGTCCATTCCCCAGGCTGGCCCTGTCAGGGCCAGCGACCTGATCTCGATTTTCGGGTATCTGGCGGCATCCAGAACTTTCTCACCGAGCATATTCTTGGCTGTGCCGGCGATGGCCTCTTCATCGGGTTGTGTCAAAAACACGTCGCCTTCGTCCAATCGTGCATCCTCTGCATCAACCTGAAAATCCTTTACCGGAATCTCGATGGAAAAGCTGGATTGGTGGATATCCGGAGCCAGGTATATTTCTCCCCGGATGTTTTTCGCCTGAACGACATGATTGTGCCCAAATCGTGCAAGGGGGCCTGCCCGAAAAACCAGGAAGCGGATATCCGAGAGGTCGGGAAGAATTTCATAGCGGACCGAATTTTCCGGACGCGCTTCGACTAAAGAAGACTGGCTTGTCTGAAGCGGGGTCAACGGGTACTCGGGCGATGTCTGACAACCCGCCAGACACCACAGGCCCAATCCCAGGCTGACCGATGCCAAGCGCTGCAGGACGCCTAGCCTGGTTTCAAATCGAGGAATGCCCGACATTGTTACACCTCCATGGCTCTCGGGTACGCAGGAATCACTCGGCTGCCTAGCGCTTGTTCAATGTCAGTGCATGACCGCTTATGGCTGAAGTAGTTCGCCTAAGAGTCTGTGAAAAAATCATTACGGCCTGATTTCCACGCTCGTCACCCCGGCGCACCCCAGGAGTGTTTCCTTCGGGGCAGAAGCCGGGGTCCAACTCGTTTATCCGATTGTTTTAATGGGTATCGGAGGAAGGTACTGGATTCCGGCTTTCGCCGGAATGAGCGCGAAGCCTGGCCTCGGGCCCCGGCTTGGCAGGTGTTTATCCATTTTCGAGTTACACGCAAACTGGTCTGGGAGAACTTGATGGGCCTATCCGTCGGCACGGATTACCCGGTGGGCTTCGGCATCACGGCGGAGAATTTCATCGACCATTTCGCGGAAATTCCTTAACAGGATGTAGCGCACGATGCTCAGGCCAAATATCGGCGGCAGACTGAATTTCGGCACCAAACGTCCTGAAAACGACAAACGAGTATTATTTCCAGCCTGGCGGATTTCGTAGCGTCCGTTCATAACTTGAAAATCACCTTCGATCGCACGCGTTACGATAAGGTTTGGAGGAACCTCGGAAACCAGTAACCGGGCCTCGATCCCCTGCGAAAAAAACATGAAGCTAAAACTGCCTTTCTGTTCGACTACCGAGCCTTCGGGACTGCGCGATACGATCTTCGATTCGTGCATGCTGGAAATGAAACGTTGATAGCGCGCGTATTCAGTGAGTACCGCCCATACCAGGGCCGACGGAACCGGCAAATCGACGCGAGCATCGGTCAGGATGAATTCGCCTTCACGTGTTACCAGGAAACTGATTTCCGGAGTGTGACTCTGTGCATGCGCCAGGTTTGCCAACAACACCATGACAGCGATCATCCGATTGATCATGTTGTGGATGATGCTTCTCCTCGGTTGAGCGTAGCAAAAGCCGGATCGTACACTGACCCTCGCAGGGTGGCGACTCAAAGTATCGCAAAAATTCAAGCGGCCATGGTGTGCACGGGCCTGACCGGCATCCGGGCATTGGCGCACAATCTGGATCCCGGCTTTTGCCGGGATGACGGAGAATTTCTGACGAGGTATGAAGTACGACGCTTCTGAACGTTGGCGGCAAACCAGTGACCGGACGCCAGTGAACAACCAGTATTCAGTACCCTCCTCCTCATGATGCGTCGTATATTGCTGATTCGAGAACCCTGCTCCAGATTGCTTCTACGTGCGTCTGTCCGATCCCAGGCGTATATTGATCGTTCCCGTCGACCACATCAACGGAATGAGACGCGTCGACGAAGCGTGGTGGCAGTCAGTCATCGACTGCCTGATTGACGTACAGATGAAGTTGGAGCGAGCGGGTCGGCGGGGTGTTTGCCCGGTGTATTGCGCACGGGGCGTCAGGTGTTGATAGGGCGGCTAGAACTTGACGTTCAGACCGGCATAGATTGAGCGGCCCATACCTGGAACGGCGATGCCCCACGGTATCCCGTTGAGCATCATGGTCGATCCCTGACCGGTGTAGGCACCGCCGAGCGGCAGCGAATAGAACTTGTCGAAGAGGTTATCCACGCCGAGGTCGACCCGAACCTGCTTCCAGGTATAGCTGCCACGCAGGTTGGTCAGCGCGTAACCCGCAGTCTTGATCTCGTTGCGCACGTCTGAGACATCGTCCTTCGCTGCTGACACGACCACTTCGACCGCGCCGTTCCATCCCCCCAGCGCGTGGGTCAACGCCAGCTTGCCGTTGAGCGGCATGATGTTGTAAAGGCCGTCATCGGTATCGAGATTCTTGCCGTGGGTGTAGGCGAGCGAACCCGTGAGGCCTAAGTCGCCCAACCCGGTCGACGCGAGCAGGATTCGCCCGGAAACATCGATGCCATAAAGCTCGGCCGACTGGTTTGCGTACTGAAGGACGACGAACTCATTGGTCGTCGTCCGGTTGGCCGGCGTGCAGGATGCGCCCGCAGTGCAGCGAATGGCATCGATATAGTCAGTAACGCGCGTGTAGTAGGGCGTGATGCGGAGTTCCGAGCGCCGGTCGGCGGTATGCAGGTCCAAGGTAGCGGAAACCGTGTGCGCCTGTTCCGGTTTGAGATTGATATTGCCGAAATAACCGTTGCCATCACCGACGAGGTTGTTCATGACTGCAGCCATCGACCAGGTCGACCAGGTGTAGCGTTCATAAAGGTTGGGGGAGCGCACCTTGCGCGCCAAACCGAACTCGATGTCGCTATTGGCATCCGGCGTATAGCGGGCGAGCGCCGTCAGATCCCAGTTATTGTCGGTACGTTCGCGGTCTTGCGCGTTGAAGGCGGCGGCATCCTTCTTCTGGTCGTTCACCATCATTCCCATGCCATTCGTGTTCGGGTCGTAGCCCCGAACATTGCCGGCATCCGTCTTGACCCGTTCATAGCGGGCACCGAGCAGGGTCAGCCAATGGGTGTTGAGGCGCGACTCCCATTCCCCGAACAGTCCGAGGCGATCGCGTGTGCCGTCATTGATGTTCTCGAAAGTACCGGGCCACATGGCGGCGCCTGAAGGCGGCCACCAGTCGTCGAGGGTGTAGTGCTGATAGAGGCCGCCAACGCGGAGCAGGTTCTGCGCGTCGAGATTCACATCCGCCTTGACGTTCACCCCGGTGTTGCTGCTCTTGGTGTACATCGGCATGCCGGCCGCGCAGTTGGCACTGATCGGCGAACAGGGTGCGCCGTTGCCCGCCATGGGTCCACCGGATTGCATCCCGTACCAGAACCGCTTGTCGGGTCCGAAATCCATGTAATGTGGGTCGACCTTTTCGTAATAGGCCCGAGCCTCGAACTGTCCCCAGTCGTATTCGCCAAGATATCGCAGGTTGATGGTCTTCTGATCGTTGTCGAGCATGTCCATGCGCTGGTTCGGATAAAGTTGTTCGGGGATGTGCTGAAAGCCGAACTTGGCCTCAACGAGATGATCTCCGCCTTTCAGCGCGATACTCAGCATCTGGTTCAGACTCTCATAAGCTGTCGAGCCGACCTCGTCGAGGGGCAGCGTATGGCCGACACGGCCCGTGGCCTTGGTCGTCTTGAAGTTGCCACCCGCCTTGTAGTTGTCGGCCCGGGCGCTCGAACCGGTATAGGTCAGACTGGTGTTTTCGCTGGCGGCAGTGGCCGCTATGTTGGCGCCCCAGCCGTTGCCGTTGCTGCGGTAGAAACTGCCGACCTGGCCCGTAGCCAGAAAGTCCTGGCCCGGCGCGGCAAACACCGGCGCCAGCGTCTCGGCGATGATCGTGCCGGCAATGCTGTCGCCACCGACGCTGACCGGAGTGATCCCGGAGTAAACCCTGAGGGTGCCGACATTGCTCGGATCGATATAGGACAGCGGCGGATTCATGTGGTTGGGGCATGAGGCGATCAGGTCCATGCCGTCGACCTGGATACGGATACGGTCGTCGGCCAGGCCGCGGATGGATGGCAGGCTCGAAACCCCGCCCGCCCCGTAGGTGCTGACACCGGGAATGTTACTGAGCAGGCTGGCGGTATCGCTGGTCGCCGCTCGCATCTGCTCGATGCTGCTCGGGCTGACCGTGCTCGAGACCGGCACCGGCTTGAGTTTGCTTGCACTGACAACGACATCATCAAGGACTGGCACGTTTTCGACCGGGTCGGCTTGCCCGATGGCCGACGACGAAAAGGCAATGGCCACTGCAATAGCAAACGAATGGATGCGATACCCCATGAAATTCCCGTCAGAACGATCAAATAGAAGCAGGGCATGATTTTCAGCTTTTGGCTGTAGCAAGGGAATGTGGCAAATTGCCGCACACGCTTTGTCTAATGGGCTCAATAGCAGGATACCGAGCCGCCAGACAAGAATTGCGGGCACCCTCCGGTTAATGGCCGCTTCAGAACAACTCGCGTGAAGAACGTCGGTTAAGGAGAAGAAAGGCAATTGGAAACCATACGTCGCAGGTAACACAGTATGATTTATGAACTTAACAGCGAATTCACAATGCCGGCTAACATCAGTTGCTGACAAGGCAAAAGTACGGTGCTTACGGACGTCGGCAACAAACCACTGACCTGACGCCAGTGATCATCCAGGATTCAGTACACTTCCCCTCATGATGCGTCGTATATTGCCGATTCGGGTACCTTGCTCCTGAATACTTGCAGGGGACTTTCAGATTTTTTGGAGAATGAGTATGGACCTGCGCGCAAATGGTTTCTGCTTCCTGTGCTTCGTTCTGCTGGCTCGCTCGATCGGGAAACTAACCGGCCTTGTCAGCGACCAGATGCGTAGATACTTCCTGGCTGCCGGTGCCGCCGGCGAGTTCGGATTCGGTGTGGGACGGCAGCGTTCGCTGGTGGATGACACCCTCTGCCGGAATTGCCCTGGGTGAGCCGACGGCATGCTCTATCGTGTTCTGGCCGACGTGGTGCTGCTCCTTCACCTGACCTTCATCTTCTTCGTCGTACTGGGGAGCCTGCTGGTCTGGCGGTTCCCGCGCCTTCTCTGGTTGCACCTGCCGGCCGTGATGTGGGCCGGGCTGATCGAAATCAGCGGATTCGTCTGTCCGCTCACGCCACTGGAAAACCACTTGCGCCGACTAGGCGGCGAGGCCGGTTACCACGGTGGGTTTATCGA
>NZ_JAEUOI010000214.1 GCF_016790145.1 Propionivibrio sp.
CAGCGTTTATGGGAAAACCAAGCTTGACGGCGAGCTGGCCGTCGCTCGCTGTGAAAAACATTTGATCTTGCGCACCAGTTGGGTCTATGCGGCGCGTGGTGCGAATTTCGCCAAGACCATGCTTCGTCTGGCGCAAGAGCGAGATCAGCTCAAGGTCATCAGCGATCAGATCGGAGCCCCGACCGGCGCCGAGCTATTGGCCGATGTGACGGCACACGCGGTGCGCACATTAAAGCGCCGCCCCCAACTCGCCGGGGTTTACCATCTGGCGGCGGGTGGCGAGACGAGCTGGCACGCTTATGCACGATTCGTCATTGAGCATGCCCGACAGGCCGGGCGACCGATACGGGTGATGCCGGAGGCCGTAGAGGCCATCCGTACCAGCGCCTACCCGACTCCCGCACAAAGGCCGCTCAACTCGCGGCTGGATACCGGTAAGTTGCAGGCGGCCTTTGGCCTGGTAATGCCGGATTGGCAGGTCGGCGTTGAACGGATGCTGGCTGAGATTCTTGGGTAATAGCAAAAAAATCCAGGGTTTTATGCTGCGCTTGAATCCCATGTTTCAAGCGCTGCTGCTGGCCTCCATGGCCACGATAACAATGCCACTTCCTGCAGCCGAACCCTTGCCCCTGTTACTGGCCGAAACCGAGCACGGGCAGGCCGATGTTGCTCTTTACCTGGTCAGTGAAAAGCTCGATGGCGTCCGTGCCTTCTGGGATGGTCAGGTTCTGCGTACACGCAATGGCAATGTCATCAAAGCGCCGGCATGGTTTATCGAGAATTTCCCGACCCAGGCGCTGGACGGCGAACTGTGGTTAGGGCGCGGGCAGTTCGAGCGGCTGTCTGGCACCGTGCGCCGGCAAGTGCCGGACGACGATGAGTGGCGCCAGGTACGCTATCGGGTCTTCGAGTTGCCGCAGGCGCCCGGAACCTTTCGCCAGCGGGCGCAGGTCATGCGTACGCTGATTGCGGGTGCGGGCGTGCCCTGGTTGCAGGTAGTCGAGCAATATGAAATGACCAGCCGTAAAGCGCTTGAGAACAAGCTCGACGAAATCCTCAAACTCGGTGGCGAGGGCCTGATGCTGCATCGTGCCGACGCGCTGTACACTACGGGACGCAGCGACGTTCTGCTCAAAATGAAGCTGTGGCATGACGCCGAGGCTACGGTGATAGGCCACCAGCCGGGCAAGGGCAAATATGCCGGCATGCTCGGCGCCCTGCGCGTGCGCAGCGCAGACGGTGTCGAGTTCATGCTGGGCACCGGCCTGAGCGAAGCCGAGCGGCGCAATCCGCCGCCCATCGGCACGGTCATCACCTTCCGTTATCGCGAATTGACCAGCCGCGAGCGTCCGAAATTTGCCAGTTTTTATCGGGTGCGAGAGATTTAGGGCGTGACGAAATTTATCGGGATTCAAAATCGATGTGCATGACTGATCCCCAAATCAAGTTTATCCGGCAACTCACCCATCAGGTTGAGGGAGGACGGACGCGAGTGCGCGATTTCGGATCACGTGCATGACATTCTCTTGCGTATGATCAACAACAAGCAGTTTCTTTGCTTGGTGAATGGCTGTTAAGGCATCAATCTGTGCAACTCGTTGTAAACTTTTCTGGCTGAATCGATCCTGTTTCCAGGATTCCCTTGAATTTAGTAGGCAACGCCTCAAAGGTATGAGTGCCGAGCCCGCATGTAAATTAAGCCATGTAATTTGTCAAAATCGGAAATGGTGGAGTGAAGTGATGAGAATCCTGGTTCTTGGCGCCACAGGTATGCTGGGAAATGCAATGTTTCGCGTTCTGTCGGCAGAATCGGGCTTGATTGCTTACGGGACAGCGCGCAACGAGAACTACCGGCGGTATTTTTCACATAATCTGTCCAGTCAGATTATTGTTGGTGTCGATGTCGAAAATCACGATTCCCTGGTGAAGCTGTTTGCATCTATTCTGCCCGATGTAGTAATCAACTGCGTCGGTCTGGTCAAGCAACTGGCTGAGTCTAATGATCCCTTGCAAGCAGTCCCAATCAATACCTTGCTGCCACATCGATTGGCAGCACTATGTCAGATTACCAAGGCTCGTCTTGTGCACATTAGTACCGATTGTGTATTTTCCGGCGCAAAGGGGAATTATCTGGAGTCGGATTTTCCTGATGCTTACGATCTGTATGGACGTTCCAAACTATTGGGAGAGGTTGATTATTCGAACGCGATTACCATGCGAACTTCCATAGTTGGTCATGAGTTGGCAGGGCAAAGGAGCCTGGTGGGGTGGTTTCTCGCGCAACAAGGGGCTGTTAAAGGTTTTTCTCGAGTTGTTTTCTCCGGCCTTCCTACTGTTGAACTGGCTCGAGTGGTGTGCGACCACGTTTTGCCTCAATCCCATCTCCATGGGTTGTATCACGTAGCAGCCAAGCCGATATCGAAATTCGAATTATTGAAACTGATTGCCAGAATCTATGGCAAGGATATTGAAATCGTTCAATCGGATGAACCGGTCATCAATCGTTCATTGAATGCAGACCATTTCAAGAAGGCGACAGGTTATGAGCCACCAGAATGGCCTGTTCTAGTGCAGCGCATGTTTGAATTCAAATAGTCAGGAAGGTGTTCATAAAATGTTTGTCGATAAAACCTTGATGATTACGGGCGGAACAGGTTCGTTTGGCAATGCAGTTCTTAAACGTTTCCTGGAGACTGAGGTGCGGGAAATCCGGATTTTCAGTCGCGATGAGAAAAAGCAGGAGGACATGCGAATCGCCCTGAATCATCCCAAACTCAAGTTTTATATCGGCGATGTAAGGGAATACAGCAGTATTCACGAAGCCATGCAAGGGGTCGATTACGTTTTCCATGCGGCCGCTCTCAAGCAGGTGCCTTCTTGCGAGTTTTATCCGATGGAGGCCGTTCGTACCAATGTATTGGGTGCTGAAAATGTGATGAATGCGGCCGTTGCGAATGGAGTAGAGCGTGTTGTTGTTCTGAGTACGGATAAAGCGGTCTATCCAATCAATGCCATGGGGCTTTCCAAGGCCATGATGGAGAAGCTCATGGTCGCAAAATCCAGGATGCGAAACGAAGGAGAGACGGTCTTGTGCGCTACGCGCTACGGAAATGTCATGGCCTCTCGCGGTTCAGTGATTCCGCTGTTTGTGAAGCAATTGAAGGAAGGAAAGCCGCTGACGATCACGGATCCATTGATGACACGCTTCCTGATGTCGCTCGAAGATTCCGTGGATCTGGTTCTTTACGCTTTTGAGCATGGTCGCCAGGGTGATATATTCGTCCAGAAGGCGCCGGCCTCAACCGTTGATGTTCTGGCACAATCCTTGAAAGAACTTTTCAATCTGGAGAATGATATTCGTGTGATCGGGACTCGACATGGTGAAAAGCTGTATGAATCGCTCGTCTCACGAGAAGAAATGGCCAAGGCTGAGGATATGGGGCAGTACTACCGAATTCCTGCGGACAACCGTGACCTCAACTACGCGAAATATTTTGTTGAAGGCGAAACCATTATTGCTTCACTCGACGACTATACGTCTCACAATACCATTAGGCTGGATGTAGAAGGGGTCAAGAATTTGCTGCGCGAACTCGACTTCATTCAGGAGCAATTGAATGCTTAAGGTCCTGACCATCGTCGGCACACGGCCTGAACTGATCAAGATGTCGCGCGTCATCGCCGAATTTGATGAGCATACCGATCATGTCCTGGTTCACACGGGTCAAAACTTTGACTATGAACTCAATCAGGTCTTTTTCGATGAATTAGGGATCCGCAAGCCAGACTATTTTCTGGGCGCAGTAGGAGCGAATGCCGCCCAGACCATAGCGCGTGTTATTGAAAAGGCCGATGAAGTGATGGAGGTCGAGAAGCCGGATGCCGTTCTCCTTTATGGTGATACGAATTCCTGCCTCTCGGTGATTTCAGCTAAACGCAGAAAAATACCCGTTTTTCATATGGAAGCCGGCAATCGATGTTTTGATCAGCGCGTTCCGGAAGAGCTCAACCGCAAGGTGCTGGATCACCTCAGCGACATTAACATTGTGCTCACGGAGCATGCTCGCCGATACCTGATCGCAGAAGGAATTCCCCCTGACCGAATCATCAAGTCCGGTTCGCACATGCAGGAAGTCCTTGGCTACTTCATGCCGCAGATCGAGAAATCTGGCGCACTTGAGAAGCTTTCGCTGAATCCCGGAGGTTATTTCCTGGTTAGCGCGCATCGCGAAGAGAACGTCGACTCACCCGAAAATCTCCAGGATCTACTGGATACCCTGCAGGCACTGGTCAAGGCCTACGATAAGCCGGTGATCGTTTCAACACACCCGCGTACTCGACAACGTCTGGAAAAACTGGGTGTTGAGGGTATGGATGCGAAAATCAGGTTCCTTAAGCCATTTGGATTTTTTGACTACATCAAGCTGCAGATGGATGCGTTTTGCATCTTGTCTGATAGCGGAACCATTACCGAAGAAGCTTCCTTGCTGAACC
>NZ_JAEUOI010000228.1 GCF_016790145.1 Propionivibrio sp.
AGCTTGCGGGCGACGGCGGACGCCCGCAAGCCAGAGGCTCTGCAGCCCCGATCAAGCGGCCTGACGCGCCGTGCGGCGGCGAGCGCCGAACATCACAACCAGTAGCCCGGTCAGCATCATGCCATAGGTGCCAGGCTCCGGAACGGCCAACACCTCTCCGTGCAGATGCAACTCGACCGCCGCAAGTCCCAGGTCAGGGCCGCTGCCGTTGGTCGATAGTCGGCTCAAGACAATTACGCGGTCGAAGCTACCCAGGCTGGTGCCGCTGAAGCCCACGGTCAGGCCGCCGGCCAGGCTGCTGCCTGCGGCAAGGCTGTCAAAGCTGTTGAAGCCGCCCAGCAGGAAGGGGTCACCGACTTGCAGCGCCGAGAGGTTGAAAGTGCCGGCCAGTGCATCTGCCGGGCCGAATGCGCTATTGGTCAGCGACAGCGCGGTCGATCCACCATTGTCGCCCAACTTCACGCTGCCGAAGTTCAGCGTGTAACTCAGCGCCCCACCGCTCAGGTCGCCGACGCCGGAGGTCTTGGCCAGAGTGGTTGCGGCCAGGTTGTTCACGGTCGCCGAGAGCGCGACGTTGGCGGTACCCAGTGCCAGGTCGGCCATTTCCGGGTTCTGGCTGGTGAAGGTGACCACGGCGTTGGTGCCGCTGTACACCCCGGCTGTGCCGGTGTTCAGCGTCACCCTAAGGTTGCTGGCATCCGTGGCGCCTGCAACCACAGCAGCAGCCGTGCCACTGGCGGTGAAAGGCGCTGCACTACCGTTCAGGCTGGCCCTTAGGGTGTCGGTGAGCGCGCCGCTGGTAGTGTTGGATACACTCACGGTCATGACGGGCTCCGGGTCACCAACGCGCACGACGCCGAAATTCACTGCGGGCGTGTTCAATTGGGCTACGGCTGGCGCATACACGTTGCCGTTCACTGTGACCAGTTGCGTGCCCACCGACGCCACTCCGAGGCCGTTGTTGACGCCATTCACAGCGCCGGCTGTTGCATAAGCCAGCGTGGCCGTACCGCTCTTGACGCCCGAAGTGGTGGTGTCCAGGCCTACGCTCATGCTGCCAACACCGGTGTTGCTCGTGCCCGCCAAGCGCCCAGCAATGCTGCCGCTGCCTGTGGCACCATTGACAAAGCCGCTGAAGCTGGCATTGAGGTCTTCGCTAAATGCGCCAGCGGTTGCGTTGTTGGTAACGGTGAGTACCGTGCTCAGCGTGCCACCCACACGCTGCGCCGTCAGGTTCACCGGCGACGGCGTGTTGCCGATGGCGGCGTTGTAGGCGGCAGCACCGCCGGCCAGCACGATGTTGAGCTTCTGGTCGGCGATGTTCTCGTAGTTGCTGCGCAGGTTCAACACCTGGCCGCTGAGCGGCAAGAGCGCGCCGGCGGCGGCGGCGGTAAAGGTCACACCCAGATCACCGGTGTTGCTGCCCGGTCCGCCGGTAGTGTAGTTGCTCGCAGTGACGCCGGCACCGCTCAGGCGCAGGTCGGTGAGGTTGCCGCCATTGACATTGGTCTGGAGCGCGCCGCGCAGTGCCGGGCCCGTGGTGCCATTGTTGGCGATCTGATAGTTGAAGGTGGTCGCGCCGACGCGTACGTTGTTGATGGTCAGCGTCGCGTTGGTTGTGTTGCCGTTGCTCACGCCGGTGCCGGTGATGACCTGCGACACGTCGCCGCCCGCCACGATCTGGCCCGTGCCGGTGACGCCCGCGCGGCGGTTGAAGCTGTTGCCGCTGCCGGCGCCTGCGTTGGTGTAATCGGTGTTCAGCGCCAGGTTGCCGGTGCCCAGGTTCAGCGCGGCGCCGGCGGCGCCCATCGTCAACGTGCCCTGTGTTTTGGCTCCGTTTGCCAGATTGACGATGCCCGTCGCATCCGCTTGCAGCGTGCCAGTGCCGGTCAGCGCAGTCGACACATTCAAGGTACCGTTCTGTGCCCGCAACAGCCCGTTGTTGGTGATGCCGTTGTCCAGGCCCTGGATCGTGATGATGCCGGCACCGTCGGAATTGATGGTGCCGTTATTAACGATCGCGTTGCCGCTGCCGTTGACGAACTGGCCCTGTCCGATCTGGCCGTTGACGCCGCGGATCGTCATGCCCGAGGCGATCGTCAGCGTCTTGTTGCCGCCATCGACACCGACCCGGTTGCTGGCGCCAGAACCGAAGACGATGCTGCCCGAGCCGGCCAGCGACTGTGTGCCTTCCATGTTGACGACGCTGGCGTTGTCGATGTTGAGAGTGCCGTTGACCGTCATGCCGTTGATGACGCGAACGAACGACGCGGCGCTGGCCATGTCGATCGTACTGCCGCTGGTCAAACTCACGCCGGACAGGTAGTTGTTGCCATTGTTGGTCAGCCGGTAGGTGGCGCCGCCGCTGTTGGTGATGTTGCCGCCGGTGACGACAACGCCGTTCTGCAGCACCACACCGCCGGTGGTGCTGCGCAAGGTTCCGGCGGTGTTGTCAATACTGGTGTCCAGCCGCAGCACACTACCGGCGCCGACGGCTTGGGCGAAGCTCTGGTTGACGAAGGCGGCCCCGGCCAGGTTAATCAGGCCGCCGCTGTCTGAGTTGATCAGGCCCTGGTTGACCAGTGTGTTGCCGCTGCCGTTGACGAACTGGCCCAGGCCCACGGTGCCGTTCTGGCCGCTGATCGCGATGCCCGAGGCGATCGTCACGGTCTTGTTGCCGCCATCGACACCGACGCGGTTGCTGGCAGCCGCCCCAAAGACCATCGAGCCGTTGCCGCTGATGGTCTGGTTGCCCTCGAGATTGAGCACGCTGCTTTTGTCGATGCTGATGGTGCCGTTCAGCACCAGGTTGCCGACGACGCGCTCGAAGCCTGTGGCGCCGGCCAGGTCGAGGTTGCCATTGAGCGTAACGCCGGACAGGGTGTTGTTGCCGTTGTTCGTCGGCCGCAGATTGCCGCTGCCGCTGGTGTTGACGACGCCGGAGATGGTCACCCCCTGCTGCGAGATCAGGCTGCCAGCGCCGGCGACCAGTTGCCCACCGGGTGCACCGCTGAGGTTGCTTTGCAGCGCGATCGTGCCGCCATTGAGCGCGCTGATGGTGCCGTTGTTGGTGATGCCGGCGGTGAGGCCCTGGAGCGTGATCGTGCCGCCGGCCACGTCGGCCGAGATGGTGCCGTTGTTGACCAGCGCGTTGCCCGAGCCGTTGACCAGCTGTCCGAGGCCGATGATGCCGTTCTCGCCTCGGATCGTGATGCCGCTGGCCAGCGTCAGCGTCTTGTTGCCTCCATCGACGCCGACCCGGTTGCTGGCGGCCGCGCCGAAGACGACCGTGCCGTTGCCGCTGAAGCTCTGGTTGCCTTCGAAGTTGAGCAGACTGGAGTTGTTGATGTTGATAGTGCCGTTCAGCACCAGATTGTTCACCACCCGCTCGGTGGCGATAACGGTGGACATGTCGAGGTTGCCATTAATAGTCGCGCCGGATAGGAAGTTGTTGCCGTTGTTGGTCGGCCGCAGGTTACCGCTGCCGCTGGTGTTGACGACGCCGGTAATCGTCACCCCCTGCTGCGAAATCAGGCTGCCGGCGCCGGCCACCAACTGGCTGCCGATGCCGCCGCTGAGGTTGCTTTGCAGCGCGATCGTGCCGCCATTGAGCGCGCTGATGGTGCCGTTGTTGGTGATGCCGGCGGTGAGGCCTTGGAGCGTGATCGTGCCGCCGGCCACGTCGGCCGAAATGGTGCCGTTATTGACCAGCGCGTTGCCGGAGCCGTTGACCAGCTGTCCAAGGCCGATGCTGCCGTTCTCGCCGCGGATCGTGATGCCGCTGGCCAGCGTCAGCGTTTTGTTGCCGCCGTCTATGCCGACGCGATTGCCGGCCGCCGTACTGCCTAAAACGATGCTGCCGCTGCCCGCCAGCGTCTGATCGCCTTCAAAGTTGATCAGGCTGCTGCTGTTGACGTCGATGGTGCCGTTCAACGTCATGCCGCCGTTGATGCGCACCAACGATGTCGCGCTCGCAAGGTCGACCACACTGCCAGCGGCCACGGTGACGCCACTCAGGAAATTGCTGCCGCTATTTGACGCGCGGTAGACGCCACCGCTGCTGTTGCTGATGGTGCCACCGGTCACGGTGACGCCGTTCTGAAGCATCACGCCGCCCGTCGTGCTGCGCAAGGTGCCGCCGCTATTGGTGACAGGGGAGTCCAGCCGCAGCACGCTGCCGGCACCCGTGGCTTCGATGATGTTCTGGTTGTTAAAGGTCGATTGGTCAAGCGTGATGGTGCCGCCGGAGTCGGAGCTGATCAGGCCTTGGTTCACGACGCTGTTGCCGCTGCCGTTGACCAGTTGCCCCAGACCGATGCTGCCGGTGCCGCCCCGCACCGTGGTGCCCGAAGCAAAGGTCACAACCTTGCTGCCGCCGTCGATGCCCACGCGGTTGTTGCCCGAAGCACCGAAGACGATGGTGGCGTTGCCACCCACGGTCTGCGTCTGCTCCAGGTTGAGCAGGCTGCCGCCCTGGACTGTGGTGATGCCGCTGCCTGTGATGCCACCTGTGACTCGGAGCGTGCCGCTCGAATCAACGATCAGATTGCCGGTATTGGTGATGGCGCTGATGCTCTGACTATTGTTGACTGTGACAACACCAGCGGCACCAATGGTGGCGCTGTCGGCGGAGCCCGGCACGCCCACCGGGTTGCCGTTGCCGGTGACGCAGGTCAGCCAGTTGACCCCCGCGTTCCAGTTGCCATTGGTGGTGTTCCAGTTACAGCTTGCCGCGATTGCCTGATCAGCCGAAAAAGCGAGCAGGATGGCAAGCAGGGTTGGCTTGACGGGAAAACGGGATTGGTGAGCGCGCATGCTTGTCTCCTTGGGGGATGTCCGGAATGTCGATGACGGGATGTCACTGGCAATAAAATAGCTTCTTATTCGCGATAGCAAATTTCGTACCGTGACCGAAATCATGAGGGCCACGGAATAACTTAATACTATAAATCAATATATTGACGAAGAAGTCCGCGGCTCTAGGGGTTCATGAAAAGGAGTTCCGCGATATATCAGACTGCCACTTGTAAAACCGAAGCATGGTGCAAATGCACCATGCCCCGTGCTGGCTGGTGCATCGGTGATCGCTGGTGCAGAATAGACAGCGTGAACACGTCCGACGCTCATGCCCTGAACCGGGTCATCCTGTCCCTTTACCGCGAGGGTCGCGAGGTCTCGCTCGCCAGTTTTCAGGCGTGGGCCTTGGAGCAGATCGAGGGCTTGATTGCCTTCGATTCGGCGTGGTGGGGCAATGCGGCGGCGAACCCGCAGGCGCTGCACGAAATGCATCTGCACAATTGCGAGCACAGCATCCTGAAGGCCTACCCGCCTTACCTGGAGCAGGATATTTTTCGTGCCGCGTTGATCGCGCGGCCTGGAGTCGCAATCAATCTGAGTGATCTGACGCCGCGGGCGCAACATGTTCAGACGCCACTGTATCGGGAGTTCGGGCGTCGTTTCAAAGTGGAATGGTCGCTCGGTACGCTACAGATCGAACCTGTCTCGTCGCTCTACGAGTTTCTGACGGTGTGGCGTCACGACCCCGGACGCCCCTTTTCCGAAGCCGAGCGCCAGACCAAGGAGCTGCTGATGCCGCATCTTGTGGAAGCCCACCGCGCGGTACGGCTACGCCATTTTCTTAAAGTCCCAACGACTCGCAACCGGGTGTGGTCTCTGGTTGACGGACGCGGGTATCTGCGCGAAGCATCACCGGCCTTCATCACCTACCTGAGCGCAAACTGGCCTGGCTGGAGCGGAAGCCGGCTGCCGGAGCCCCTGGTTACTTCTGTGCAAGCCGGACGCGCTTTCAAAGCGTCGGCCATACACTTCGAGGTCAAGCCCTACGGCCAGTTTTATTTCATCCAGGGAAGATCGGATGGTGCGCTTGATCTATTGTCTGAGCGCGAACGGGAGATTGCCGCACGCTATGCCCGAGGCGAGACCTATTCGGCAATCGCCGCGAGCCTGTCGCTGTCGTCGTCAACGGTGCGCAATCACATCGCCCACTGTTTTCGCAAGCTCGGTGTCAGCAGCAAGGTGGAACTTGCGCACCGGCTGGAAAGCAAGGCGTGACCTTCCGGCCGAGTCTGGAATCAAATTTCTCGGGTATCCTCTTTCGCTGCCTTGAATGGAAGCCTGCGCTCGGGACTATAATCTGACGATCTGCCACTTGTCATGCAGGGCTCATCATGCCGGATACGAAACTGCAATCCACCTGTCGTTGGTTGAGCGGGCTTGCCGCTGTCTTGCTTTTCTGCGCGGTTGCCCATGCCGCAGGAGTGCGCCAGTTTTCTCCGCAGGGACAGATCGATCAGCAGATTCGGGCGACGGCGGTTTTTACGGCTGATATGGTGCCGCTTGCCCGACCCGATGCAGCGCCGCCGTTCAGCGTCGATTGCGGCGAGGTCAAGGGCAAGGGGCGCTGGGGCGATGCGCGGAGCTGGTCGTACACGCTGGATCGCCCCTTGCAGCCCGGCGAGCGTTGCGACTTCCGGCTCAAGTCCGGTCTCAAGGCGGCCAATGGCGAAGCCGTTGCCGGCGAGTCGAGCTATGCCTTTTTTGCTCCCGGCCCGTGGCCGCGTTCGCTGACGCCGCGCCCCGGCGGAGCGATTGAAGAGGATCAGGCGTTTGTCATCGACGCCAGCGGAGTGCTAAAGCGTGATTCGGTTGAACGCAATGTCTGGTGCGAGGCCGACGGCGTCGGCCAGCGCATTCCGGTGCGCATCCTGCCCGACGACACACGCAATGCAATCCTCTCCACGCTGCAGCGTGACATGCAGCCGGGCACCCTGGCCATCACCTGCTCCGAACGTCTGCCGGCTGGAGCGAAAATGCGACTGGTCTGGGGCAAGGGGGTTGAGGCTGACAGCGGGGCAAAATCGAGTCGTAACGAGAGCTTCCCGTACCTCGTCCGCGAACCGTTCCGCGCCAGTTTTACCTGTGAACGCGAGAAGCCCGGCGCACCGTGCTCGCCGCTTTCGGATATGCGCCTTGAATTTTCGGTGCCGGTCGATGCCAGGAAAGCCGCAAGTGCCCGCCTGATTACACCCGCAGGGCCGCGCTCGCCCGCGCAACCGGATCAGGAGGGTAGCCGCGAAAATACCGTTCGCGATCTCACCTTCAAACGACCGTTTGCGCAGAATGCCGAGCTGAAGATCGAGTTGCCTGTCGACATCAAGGATGAGGCTGGCCGCCCCTTGAGCAATGCCGATAGTTTTCCGCTCAAGGTGCGTACCGGCACGCTGCCGCCGCTGGCCAAATTCCCCGGAGCCTTCGGCATCGTCGAATTGAAGGAGGGTGGCGTGGTTCCGGTGACGCTGCGCAACGTCGAGTCCAAATTACCAGTAGCCAATCTTCAGATGCCGGCAGAAAATGCGCATCGCTTTACCGCCCAGCGCCTGACCGATGATGCCAAAGTCATTGCTGCGATCAAGGCGCTGGCCCGATTCGAGCAGCAGACACGCCAGCTCAGGATCGGGCAGGGCAAGGAGCAGCGCGATTACGAAGACCCGTTCTATGCCCGTGAACTGCCTTTCCTCAAGGGCAAGGCCGGGGTCGTCAGCCGCGAGTTGCCCAAGCCCGGCGGCAGCGCCGAGTTCGAGGTGGTCGGCATCCCCTTGCCAAAGCCCGGCTATCACATTGTCGAAATCGAAAGCCACCTGCTCGGTGCTGCCCTGCTCTCGGCACCGGCGCCAATGTATGTGCGTACCTCGGTACTGGTCACCAACCTGGCCGTGCACCTGAAGCGCGGCAAGGACAATGCGCTGGTCTGGGTGACGGCGCTCGACAGCGGCAAACCGGTGCCTGGTGCCGAGGTGCGCGTTTCAGACTGCGAGGGAAAATCGCTGTGGCAGGGGCGCAGCGACAACCAGGGGCGTGCGCTGGTCGATGTGGCGCTGCCCGAGTCAAGTTGCAGTGATGCCAGCTTCCTGTTCGCCAGCGCCCGCCTTGGCGACGACTACAGCTTCGTCCGTTCGGACTGGAACGAGGGCATCGAAGCCTGGCGTTTCGGCGTTGAAACCTGGGGCGAGTACGAAGCGCGCAAGATCCACACCATTTTCGATCGAACCCTGCTGCGCGCCGGACAGACGGTGTCGATGAAGCACATCGCGCGCGAGCGCAACAGCCGTTCCTTCGCTTTCCCCGAGGCGCAGACGCTGCCCGGCGAACTGGTGATCCGCCACGAGGGCAGCGGTGACGAATTCCGCCAGCCGCTAAGCTGGGACAGCCGCGGCGTGGCGACCAATCAGTGGACGATTCCGGAATCGGCCAAACGCGGCGCCTACCAGGTCGAACTGCGCAGCGCCGCGAATGGCCGGGGGGGCAGCGCCTATAGCGGAAGCTTCAGCGTTTCCGACTTCCGGCTGCCGGTGTTCACCGGCAGCGTGCAGGGCGTTCCGGGGCGCCTGGTGGCGCCGAAAGAGGTGCCTCTGGTGCTCGGCCTTTCCTTCCTCAATGGCGGCGCCGCCAGGGGCGCCCGGGTCGAGGTATCGGCCACGCTGCGTCCGCGCTGGCCGGAGTACAAGGGCTATGAGGGCTTCCACTTCCTGGTCGATTTTGACGAGCAGGGTCGCTCGGCGTTCGCCGTCGATGATGGCCGCGAGCGCGAGCAACTGATCGCCAGTCGCCTGCCGGTGACGCTCGATCAAGCCGGCGCCGGCAAACTCGGCGTGCCGCTGCCCGCCAGGGTCAGGGGGCCGAGCGAGCTTTACGCCGAGATGACCTTTGCCGATCCGAATGGCGAAATGCAGACCGTGCGCGGTTCGGTCGAACTTTCCCCGGCCAGCGTGGTAGCCGGTATCCAGGTCAGGGACTGGGCGTCGGTCAAGGAGAACGGCCGCGTCGAAATCGTCGTGCTCGACACGCAGGGCAAGCCGCTTGCCGATGCGCCGGTCAAGGTCAACGCCAAGCGCCGAATCGATTACAGCCACCGCAAGCGCATTGTCGGCGGCTTTTATGCCTATGAGAACCACACCGAGTTTTCGGACATGGGCGAAGTCTGCAAGGGACGCACCGACGCACGCGGCAAGTTTCTCTGCGAGCCGCGCAGCATTGAGCCGGGCAACGTTTATCTGTTGGCCGAGACCAAAGACAAGGCCGGGAACAGCGCCTATGCCGGTACCAGTTACTGGGTTTCGGGCAACGGCGATCTGTGGTTCACCGCCGGCAATCAGGATCGCATCGACGTCATCCCCGAGAAGCGCAGCTATGCGCCGGGCGAGACGGCGCGCTTCCAGGTGCGCACGCCGTTCCGCTCCGCGACGGCGCTGGTTTCGGTCGAGGCCGGCGGCATCATCGAAACGCAGGTCATGGAACTGTCGCGCTTCAAGCCGCTGATCGAGTTGCCGGTCAAGGGCGAGTGGGGGCCGAACGTCTTCGTTTCGGTGCTGCTGGTGCGTGGCCGGGTCGAGCCGCTGGCCTGGTATTCCTTTTTCTCGTGGGGCTGGCGCGAGCCGGCGGCGTGGTTCAGGGAATGGTGGAATCCGCTGCAGCCCACGGCCATGGTCGATCTGGCCAAACCCGCTTACAAGCTCGGGCTGGCGACCATCGAGGTGGGTGTCGAGGCCTTCCGGCTGAAAGTTGAAGTGACTCCCGAAAAGCCCGACTATCAGCCGCGCGACAAGGCGCAGGTGAAGGTCAGCGTGAAACTGCCCGACGGCAAACCGGTGCCGGCCGGCACCGAGATCGCCTTCGCCGCCGTCGATCAGGCGCTGCTCGAATTGCGCCCGAACGAGAGCTGGAAACTGCTCGACGCGATGCTCCCCAAACGGGCCTATCAGGTGGAAACCGCGAGCGCGCAATCGCAGGTGATCGGCAAGCGGCACTACGGCAAGAAGGCGGTGCCGCCGGGTGGTGGCGGCGGTCGCGCGCCGGCGCGCGAACTGTTCGACACCCTGTTGTTGTGGAACCCGCGCGTGGTACTGGACGCCAGCGGCAGCGCCACCATCAGCCTACCGCTCAACGATTCGCTGAGCGAGTTCAAGCTGGTCGCCGTCGCCGATGCCGGGGCCGGACTATTCGGTACGGGCAGCGCCAGCCTGCGTACGCGGCAGGACCTGCAACTCCTTTCCGGTTTGCCGCCGCTGGTGCGCGAGAAGGATCGTTTCAGCGCGCTGCTGACCCTGCGCAACGGCACGGCGAAGCCGATGACGGTCAGCGTTTCTGCGAAAACATCCGGCAGCTCCGGCGAACGTGCGTTCGATGGCCGGGAAGTCAAGCTCGACGCCGAAAGCGCAAGCGAACTGCTGTGGCCGGGCGAAGCGCCGGAAGGTGAGACGGCGCTGGTCTGGGAGTTTGAAGCCACCGATAAATCCGGCACCGCCAAAGATCGTCTGCGCATCACGCAACAGGTCGCACCGGCGGTGCCGGTCACCGTGCAGCAAGCCACTTTCGCGCGCATCGAAGGCAAGCTGGAGATTCCCGTTGCTGTGCCGCCCGGCGCTGTGTCGGGTAAAAACGGCCCGCTCGGTGGCATCGAACTCGGCCTCTCGGCCAGGCTCGCGACGCCGCCACCGGGACTGAAGCGTTTTTTCGAGGAGTATCCGTTTGTCTGCCTCGAACAGAAGGTCTCGGTCGCCATCGGCCTGCGCGATGCGCTGCGCTGGCAGCAGCTCGTCGAAGCCCTGCCCACCTATCTTGATGCCAACGGACTGGCGCGATACTTCCCCGGTGAAGGCGCCCACAATGCCGGCAGCCCGGCGTTGACCGCCTACCTGCTCGACGCCAGCCACGCCGCCGGCTTCGCCATACCGCCGGAACTTGCGCAGCGCATGGAGCGCGGACTCGCCGCCTTCGCCGAAGGGCGTATCAAGCCCGAACACTGGTCGCCGCAGAGCGATCTGCTGGTACGCAAACTGGCGGCGATCGAAGCGCTCACGCGGCGCGGCCAAAAACCGCTGTCGGCGCTTTCCAGCCTCGAAGTCGAGCCGCTGCGCCTGCCGACCTCGGCACTGATCGACTGGTATCTGATCGTCAAACGTCTGCCCGGCCTGCCCGAGCGCCCGACCAAACTGGCCGCCGCCGAACGCGAACTGCGCAACCGACTGTCCTACCTTGGCGGGCGCCTGGTATTCACCAGCGAGCGTTCCGATTTCTGGTGGTGGCTGATGGTCAGCGGCGACGCCAATGCCTTCCGTCTGATTGAAGCGGTAGTCGACGACCCGGCCTGGAAGGACGATCTGCCGGCCCTGGTGCAGGGCGCCATGCTGCGCCAGCAGCGCGGTCGCTGGCTGACGACGGTGGCCAACGTGTGGGCTACGATTGCGCTCAACAAGTTTGCCCGCCAGTTCGAGCGCGAAGCGGTGAGCGGCAATACGCGCATCGCGCTCGGCGCGTTACCGATGCAGAACTTCGTCTGGCCGGCGAATGACGGCAAAGCAGCCGACGTGCTTGACAAGCTCCTGCTGCCGTGGCCAAGCAGACCAACCCCTGGCGACACGCTGCAACTCACCCATGAAGGCAGCGGCAAGCCCTGGGCCACGATGCAGATACTCGCCGCCGTTCCGGTGAAGGAAGCACGCGCCAACGGTTTCCGCGTCACGCGCGAAGTCACCCCGGTGCAGGAGAAGCAGAGCGGCAAGGTCACGCGCGGCGACGTCTGGCGCGTTCGCCTCAGCGTCGAGTCGGATCAGGAAATGTCGTGGGTCGTACTCAACGACCCGATCCCCGGCGGCGCACGCATCCTTGGCGAAGGTGACGGCCGCGATTCACGCCTCGCCAGCCTCGGTGAGAAGGAAGGCGCGAAGGCTGAAAACAAGGCCTGGCCGACCTACGTCGAACGTACCTTCAGCGCCTACAGCGCCTATTACGGCTACGTCCCGCGCGGGAAGTTTTACATTGACTACACGCTGCGCCTGAACAACGCCGGGGAATTTTCACTGCCAGCAACGCGCGTCGAGACGATGTATGCGCCGGAAGTGTTCGGTGAGGCGCCGAATGCGAGGGTGGTGGTGGGTGAGTAGGGTTGGCCTGGGTGGCTTATGGATAGGCGGTCTTCATTTCAAGTTTATCCGTAGTCCACATTCGCATTGTTTTCATGAATAATGCCGCTAACAGTCGCAAAAGAAAAAACGTCTCCTGGAGAAGGCTAGTCCATGGCCAATCAGCAGATTCGTAAAATGTTCGCACCCACCTCAATTGCCGTATTCGGCGCAACCGAAAAGGAGGGATCGATCGGCCGATCGCTGCTGCAAAACCTGCTGGTGAGTTATGGCGGCCAGGTATTTCCGATCAATCCGAAGCATGAAACAGTGCTTGACCGGCGGTGTTTCGCCAGCCTCACTGCGCTTGGTCAGTCGGTTGACCTCGCGGTGATCATTGCGCCGGCGGCAGAAATACCGGCCATCATGGAATCCTGTGGCCGACTTGGCGTTTTCTCGGCGATCATTATTTCGGCAGGATTTCGCGAAGCGGGGAAAAATGGCGAGCGACTTGAACGCAAGATGCTCGAAACAGCGCGCCGTTACGGCATACGCATTCTCGGCCCGCGCTCGGCAGGCTTGATCTGCCCGGGCCTGGGACTGAACCTGACGCCTATTGCCAAACATGTGCCGCTCGGAAATATCGCTTTCATTTCACAATCAAGCACCATCTGCGCAGCCATTCTCGACTGGTCGTACAACAACGAATTCGGCTTCTCAAATATCATTTCTCTGGGCAATGGCGCCGATCTGGATTTTGCCGAAATCATCGATTATCTGGCCGCCGACCTGGACACGCACAGCATCCTGATTTACATGGAGGGGCTGCGCAATTCGCGCCGCTTCATGAGTGCCGTGCGCGCCGCTGCCCGCATCAAACCGGTCATCGCGGTCAAGGCCGGAAAGGCATTGGCGACAGCAGCGGTAGCTCAGGAACATACGGGCGCGATCGTTGGCAGCGACGACATATTCGACGCGGCACTGCGCCGTGCCGGCGTGGTTCGTGTGCAGTCAATCGGCGATATGTTCTCTGCGGCACGCGCCCTGACCAGCCCGAAACGTCCGGCAGGCGACCGCCTGGCAATCATCACCAATGGCGGCGGTCCAGCCGTAATGGCCACCGATCTGGCTATATCACTCGGTATCGGAATTGCCGTACTTTCCGCACAAAGCATCCTGAACCTCGATGTGGCTTTGCCGCGCTCATGGTCGCACGGCAACCCGGTTGATGTGATGTTTGATGCCACCACCGAACGATATAAAACAGCGCTGACCACCTGCCTCGACGACGAGGGCGTTGATGCCGTGCTGGTGATTTTTGCTCCAAATACGCTGGTTGACCCGGAAGCGGTTGCACAGGCGATAATCGATACGTCTGCCGGCTACCGCAAACCCGTGCTCACCTGCTGGATGGGCGAACTTGGCGTACGTGGTGCACGCGCGTCCTTCGCGGCAAGCAGAATTCCGACCTTCCGGTCGCCGGAAAATGCTGTCGAGGCGTTCCACTTCATGGTCTCGTATTTCCTCAGCCAGCAGATCCTGCTTGAAGCACCGGGCTCGTATTCCTACGATGACGAACCCGATATCGAAAATGCGCGCCTGATTATCGAAGCGGCGATGGCCGAAAGACGCCACGAACTTTCTTCACTCGAAGCCAAGGCGATACTGGCGGCTTTTCGCATCCCCGTATCCCGTTCAGTTCTGGCGCGCTCGCCGAATGAGGCCATGCTGATCGCCCAGCAACACGGTTTTCCGGTCGCCATGAAGATCGAGTCACCCGGTATTGTTCACAAGAGCGATATCGGCGGGATGCGCCTCAATGTTTCCAACGCGCAGGCGGTGCGCAGCAGCTACAACGAAATTGTCGAAAGTGTCGGCCGGCTCGCGCCGGAGGCGAAAATTGAAGGCATCTCAATCGAAACCTTCGTCAGCAGACCGCATGGAAGGGTGCTGGCAATTGGCCTGCAGAACGACCCGGTGTTCGGCCCGGTGGTTACCTTTGGCGAAGGTGGCCAGGTTGCCGAGGTTTTCAACGAAAAATCCATCGCTCTGCCACCGCTCAACCGTCGCCTGATCGACGATCTCGTCGAGCGCGCCCGCGTCGCCCGCTTGCTCAAACCCTTCCGCCAGATGCCGGCGATTGACCGCAAGGCACTTGATGCGGTTCTTCTGCGGGTTTCGGAAATGGCCTGCGAGTTGCCGTGGATCAGCAAGATGGAAATCAATCCGCTGATCATCGATGATACCGGTGCTGTCGCCGTCGATGCGCGCATCGCAATCACCCCATATGTTGCGTCTTCCGGGCCGCATGCGCACATGGCCATTTGTCCCTACCCGGCACATCTCGAAACATCCTGGCAGCTTCCCGGCGGTACCAATTTCACGATTCGCCCGGTACGCCCGGAAGATGCAGCGCTGCTACAGGATTTCGTGCGCGGCCTTTCAAACGACTCGCGCTATAGACGCTTCATGCATTCGCTGACCGAGCTTTCACTGCCGGCACTGGCCCGTCTGACGCAAATTGATTATGACCGGGCGCTGGTCCTGATCGCCTTTATCGAGCATGACAAGCACGACACGATAATCGGTTTTGCAAATTTTGGTATCCAGCCGGACGGGGAAAGATGCAACTTCGGCCTGGTCACTTCCGATCAGCAGCGCAACAAGGGGCTGGGCGCACGCCTCATGAACAGCCTGATTGAGGCGGCACGCGATCGTGGACTTAAAATCATCGAAGGCGAAGTGCTGCTGAATAACCTAAACATGTTCAAGCTGATGAAAGATCTCGGCTTCGCTGTCTTCGATAGCGACGATGACGAAGACATCAAGCTGGTGGTCAAGCAGTTGTAATGATCCTTTTCGCATGAGCTGCCATTGATCCCGGTTTGCGAGCGGGTGGCTGCTAAATGAACTGTCCGTCCGAAAGCGGTTTTCCTGTTTCAACCCCAGTTTCAATAACCAGGCACTGCAGTAGATAGGCAAGATATCTCCCGTCGCCACATCTCCCGAGGCACCGGCGGATAAGGGCGGCCGTCGAGTCCGGCGGCCGATATGTCGAAAACCGCCATCCCCAGTCGAGGCGATGTACGCTCCGGAGGTGTTTGGCGAGACGCCGAACAAGAACATGGTGGTGGGTGAGCAGGTGTTGTTTGGAGGAACGAAGTTCATCAAATCCGCTGCAGAGCAGAGGGCAGATCGCTTTTTGCTGGTCCTTGTGCGACGATTGTTGCCATGTTTCGAAAGTACAGAAAACTTTCGTGGTCAGTCCATTGGATTTTTCTGCGGTTTTACAGAGCAATATGCACTTCCGAACGACGCTACATACTCAATTTACCTTGACTGGCATGAAACTGATTCCATGCCGATTGCATAAGGAAACGCTGTGACTCGAAGCTTCTTACTGGGCATGTTACTTCTTGCCAGCACGCAAGGTGTTATGGCACAGATAACGGAAAAACTCCCGATATCGCCCACTTACAAGGGGGAAATTCGTCGCGGTGCTGATGGCCGTTTGATGGTACTTGATAACGATGAAATGGCCAAAGCCCGGACCGATGGTGCGTCAAAGCCGGCAACGATGATCGTCGGTGGCCAGGAAAAAATCAACACGATTACCGAGGCGGCAAAGCAGGCTCAGGATGGTGAGATCATCGAGATCCGTCCCGGAGATTATCGCGGACAACCTGCGGTGTGGACCCAGAACAACCTGATCATACGCGGTGCCGGGGTGCGAGCGGTGATGATCGCCGACGGGAAGAGCGCCGAAGGCAAGGCGATCTGGGTGGTCAGGGGCGGTAACGTGCGGATCGAAAACATCGAGTTTCGTGGCGCGCGTGCGCCTTCGGGGAATGGCGCCGGTATCCGTTTCGAGCGGGGGCATCTGGTCGTTAACCGTTGCGCCTTCTTCGATAACGAGATGGGGCTCCTCACCGCAAATAGCCCTGAAATGATGCTTGAGGTGAGCGACAGTGAGTTTGCAGCGGCGCCGCGCCATGAAGGACAGCTTCACCACCTGCTCTACGTCGGCGCCATCGGGCGATTTGTGCTCTCAGGAAGTCGCTTTGAGCAAGGGTACCTCGGTCATCTGGTCAAATCTCGCGCCCGGGAAAACGACGTGCGCTACAACCTGTTGGTCGATGGGGCGGAAGGGCGTTCTTCCTACGAACTGGAGTTCCCGAATGGCGGTATCGCCTATGTGGTCGGCAATGTGATCGGGCAGAGTGCGACAACGGATAATCCGGAGCTGGTCTCTTATGGTGCAGAGGGGCCGCGCTGGGCAGACAATGCACTCTTCTTTGCCCACAACACCCTGCTCAATGACTTTCATGCCGGAACTTTTCTCAAGGTGTGGACGGAGAAGTTTCCGGGTAGCATCGAGACTTGGGTGATCAACAATCTGACGGTGGGCTTTGGCGATCTGAATTCACCGGCACAGGGCCGATTCGAGGGAAACCAGTCGGCCCAGCGCCGCGATCTGCTCTACCTCGGCGGGTTACCGCTACGGCTGAACACCAGTTCTCCACTGCGTGGATCGGTGAGAATTCCTGGCCAGGCGCGTGGTGTGGATCTGTTGCCGTCAGCCGAATTCAGTTTCCCCGCAGGAAGCCGGTCAATTCGGCTCAGCAATTCACTGGCACCTGGCGCGTTCCAGTAGCTGCAGGGATCGACAACTTGTGAGTGACTGCAAGGGGTACCTGGAGGATCTAAAAACATTCGGGCGAGGCGCCAGAACAAACTGACACCTGTGTGGCAACAACGTTCAGCATGTCATTGAGGATCCGAGAGGCCGAACCCGAAATGCAGTAACCATGGTTGCTATCACGCTTGGCTTCGCATATTTTTTTCAGTTTTTTCTAGCCATTGGGGCCGGCTTCGAATATCGTCTTGCTTGTGCAGTGCCATGTCTTGCCAGCAAGCATTTGCGTAGAGGCCTGGGGAGAGAAATAAACCTCTAACCAATGGCACTACAATTTTCTTTCGAAAAAAAATATGTGGCACGCCATTCTGGACTGACGTGATGGCGGGCAGGATCACGGTTCCGTCGCCCGCCTGCCCCGGTGAGCTTGATGGCATGACAGGACCCGTCTTGTTTCGCAATGTACTTGTTCGCGGTTGATCAACATGAAATGCAACATTACGACCATCGGTGGCGGAACCGGGACCTTCAACGTCCTTTCCGGCCTCGGAAAAAATGACAAACTTAATCTTGCCGCTATCGTGACGGTGGCCGATTCCGGGGGGTCGACCGGTGAGTTGCGCGACGAATTCGGCATTCTTCCGCCCGGCGACGTGCGACGCGCCATCGTGGCGCTTTCGGAAGATACCGAAGTGGTTCGTCGGCTCTTTGAATACCGCTTCAAGGAAGGTCGCAGCATCGCCGGGCACACGGTCGGCAATCTGCTGCTCACCGCGCTGTCCGACATCATGGGTGACTTCGAGCACGGCATCGAAGAGCTGTGCGAAATGTTTGACGTTCGTGGCAAGGTCATTCCCGTCTCGCTCGACAATGTACACCTCGGCGTCACCCTTGAAAACGGCGACAGGATCGTTGGCGAAACGGATATCGATATACCGAAACACGATGCGAATATTCCGATCCGCGACGCTTTCCTGCTCGGTGGTGGTCGCCTCAATCCGCGGGCCAAGGAGGCGATTGACAATTCGGATTACGTAATCATCGGCCCCGGCGATCTGTATACCAGCATCATTCCTAATCTGCTGTGTACGGGAATGTACGACGCCATCCGCAGTACCAGTGCGAAAATCATCTACGTCTGCAATATCATGACCAAGCACGGCGAGACCGACGGATTCTCGGTCGAGGATTTCGTCCGGGTGATCGAGCAGTATATCGGAGAAGGCCGGATTGACTATGTGCTGGTCAATAACGGTGATCTGCGCAGCAATCTTCTCAGCAAATACGAAGCCGAAGAAAAGACACCGGTGCGCCTTCTTGATCGGGATTTCATTCTGCACAAGGGAATCAAGATCGTCGAACGCGACTTCACGAGCGCTACCGACTATATCCGCCACGATCCGAGAAAACTCGCGCGTACCGTCGAGGACTTCGCCAGCGGATGGATCAAGTAAGACGCGCCTGAGCAGACTGGCTCTCCCTGCTCAGGGAGCTTGTGAAAAAATGCTTTAACCCCCACCGCAGAGGCGCAAAGTGGCAAAGGTGACGCAAAGAATTGTTTTGCAAACAATGTGTTCACTTTGCGGTTTCTTTGCACCTTTGCGTCTCTGACGTGGATTTTTTATTGTGTTCGCAGCCTCTGAGCACGAAGCCTGGCCTCGGGCCGCAAGGGGGCGGTTGGGGTTTGCCCAACGGGGCATGGCCTGATCAGTGCGGGTGCCTGTCACAATGACCATCAGCCTGAAATGCGATTCGAATTACCAGTGCGGGCAGTGGGCGGCAAGGGTTTTCAACTCGGCGCGCGTTGCACGGTAATCGGGATAGAGTTGTCCGACGATCGCCCAGAAGCGCGGGCTGTGGTTCATTTCGCGCAGATGGGCGAGCTCGTGGGCCACCACGTAATCGACAACGTGAGCGGGGAAATGGATCAGCCGCCAGTTCAAACGGATACCGGATTTCTGGCTGCAACTGCCCCAGCGTGTGCGTGCAGCCGACAGTGAGAGCGGCGGTACAGCGAGGCCTAGCCGTTCGGCAAAATGTTCGAGGCGTTCGGCAAACAAGCGGCGCGACTTTTCACGCAGCGCTTTTTCCAGCTGGCGGTTGGCGTCGTCTGGCGAGCGCAGGCAGAGGGTCAGTACCGGGGCGGCTTGCTCGTTCCAAATGGCGCGGTTGCTGCCCAGCGCAAGGCGGATGTGCAGTGACTCGCCGAGCAACGGCAAGCGCACGCCATCGACAATTTTCAGAGGTTCCGGGCGACGGCGAGTGCGCCATTCGTCGAGCTTTTTTTCTACCCAGTCGCCATGGCGCAGGATCAGCGATTCGACCTCGGCCAGCGAGGCGCGACGTGGGGCACCAACGCGCAGGCCGCGATGGTCGATTGACAGGCCGATGGTTCGTCGCCGGGCACGGCGCAGAACATACGGAACAATGCGGTCGCCGAGGGCAATGGTGCGCGGTGTTTCGTCTGCCGCCAGCGGTCTTTCGTTGGCCAGCGGGAGTTCAGCTTGCCACGGCATAGGCCGCATCCGGGTAGCGGTGCGGCGCCAGGCGCCGCATTTCACTCTCGATCCACTGCTCGGCCAGGTTGGTGATTTCCGCGGCGGTCTTGCCGGCCGGGTCAATCGCCGGGCCAATGCTGACGGTGATCAACCCCGGCTTTTTGACGAAGGCGTTTCTGGCCCAGAACTCGCCGGCATTATGGGCGACCGGTACGGCGAGCGCACCGGCGCTGACCGCCAGATGGGCGCCGCCCGTCTTGAAGCGGCGCGTTTCTCCGGGGGCGATGCGCGTCCCTTCGGGAAAAATGACGACCCAGTAGCCAGCCTTGAGGCGCTCACAACCCTGCTCGATCACCTGCCGTAGCGCATCCTTGCCAGCGCTACGGTCGATCGAGATCATTTTGACGGCGGCGAACGCCCAGCCGAGGAAGGGAATCATCAGCAGCGATTTCTTCAGCACGAAGACGAGCGGCGGAAAAATGTCCTGCAGGCTGACTGTTTCCCAGGCCGACTGGTGCTTGCAAAGAATCACCGAAGGTGTTGCCGGGATATTTTCGCGACCGATGACCTGGTAACGCAGTCCGAGCACGAACTTGCACAGCACCATGAAGCCGGCGCGCCAGACGGCGATGACCCGGTAGCGAAAGCGCATCGGCAGGACAATCGACAGTGTAACGAACAGGCCGAAGGGGGCAGTGATCAGAGCGGCAAGCAGCAGATAGAGGACTGAGCGAAGGAAGGCGATCATGACTTCAGGATGTAATCGACTGCCGCAGCGAGATCGGCGAAGACCAGCGTGCCTTCCGGCAAATCCCCTTCGGCCTGCGTGACTCCGCCCTTGCCGGTTAGCACCAGTACCGTCCGGGCACCGACGCTGGCGGCCGGTTGCAGGTCACGCAAGGAGTCGCCAATGACAAAGGCCTCGCTGAGGTCGGTGTTGAAGCACGCGCCAATGCGCAGGAACATGCCGGGCTTGGGTTTGCGGCAATTGCATTTTGCTTCGGAGGTGTGCGGGCAATAAAACACCGCATCGATGCGCCCGCCGACCGCTTGCACGGCTCGGTGCATCTTGTCATGAATGGCATTGAGCGTGTCCATGTCGAACAGGCCGCGACCGATTCCCGACTGGTTGCTGGCAATCACCACCTTGTAGCCGGCCTGGGTCAGCTTGGCGATGGCCTCCAGGCTGCCGGGCATGGCTTTCCATTCTGCCGGCGATTTGATGTATTGATCCGAGTCGTAATTGATGACGCCGTCGCGATCGAGGATAACGAGTTTCATACGCCCAGCTTCGAAATGTCGGCTACTGCATTGAGTTGGTCGAATAACGCCTTGAGCAGGCCAAGCCGATTGGCGCGCACAGAAGGATCATCGACGTTGACCATCACCTTGTCAAAGAAAAGATCGACTGCGGCACGCACCGAGGCCAACGCATTGAGCGCGTCGGCATAGGCTTCGTCGGCCACATGCGCCTTGACCAGCGGTGCAATTTGCCGAACCCGCTCGTAGAGCGCGATCTCGGCTTCTTCCTGCATCAGGGCTGAATCGGGTTGGGCGAACTGGCCGTTACCGCTCGCCTCGGCTTTCTTCAGGATATTGCCGATGCGCTTGTTGGCCGCAGCCAGCGCCAGCGCCTCGGGCAGGGCGAGGAAGGCGCGCACGGCGTCGAGCCGGGCCGGAACCCGGTCGATCCGGGTCGGGCGTTGCGCCAGCACGGCTTCGACGATGTCCTGCGCGTGACCGCCGGATTGACCGCCGCATTGTCCAACACTCTCCCTGAGCAGACCGCGCAGGCGCTCGAGCATGAAGTCGAGCAGCGGATCAGCCACCGGTTTGTTCAGCGTGCCGACGGCAAATCCGGCTTGCGCGTCGCCAATCAGTTGCGCAAGGTCGAGCGCCAGCGGCGATTCCATCAGGATGCGCAGCACACCGAGCGCGGCGCGGCGCAGCGCAAAAGGATCCTTGTCGCCGGTCGGGATCTGGCCGATGCCGAAGAAACCGACCAGGGCATCGAGCTTGTCGGCCAGTGCGGCGGCGCAGGCGATGTGGCCCTGCGGCAAGGCGTCACCGGCAAAACGCGGCTGGTAATGGCTCTGCACGGCGTCGGCAACGGCACTGTCCTCGCCGTCATGGAGCGCGTAGTAACGGCCCATGATGCCCTGCAGTTCGGGGAATTCGCCGACCATGTCGGTGACCAGGTCGGCCTTGGCCAGGCGCGCGGCGCGGGCCGCCAGCGAGGCGTTGGCGCCCAGATGCACGGCAATCTTCTGCGCCAGCCCTTCAAGGCGTTCGACCCGTTGCAGCACCGAGCCAAGCTGGTTGTGATAGACAACATTGCCGAGCTTTTCGAGGCGCGAGGCCAGCGAGTGCTTGCGGTCCTGGTTGTAGAAGAAGCGGGCGTCCGAGAGGCGCGGGCGCACCACGCGCGCGTTGCCGCCGATGATGTGCTGCGCATCGTCCACCTGCATGTTGGAGACAATCAGGAATTTGTTCAGCAGCTTGCCGGCATTGGCTCCGGTTTTGTCGAGCAGAGGAAAGTACTTCTGGTTCTGCTGCATGGTCAGAATCAGGCATTCCTGCGGCACCTCGAGATACTCGGCCTCGAACTCGCAAACATAAACAACCGGCCATTCAACCAGTGCGGTGACTTCGTCGAGCAGGCCGTCGGCCGGGTTGAGGCGGGCGTTCAAACCGTTAGCCCTGGCATCGAGTTGCGCGGCAATCGAATCGCGCCGTTCGGCAAAGCTGGCGATCACCTTGCCGGCAGTCAGTTGCCCGGCGTAATCCTCGGGTCTGGCGACAACAATCTCGCCGGAGGACAGGAAGCGGTGTCCCAGTGTCGTGTTGCCGCTCGTCAGTCCGAGCACTTCACCTGCTACAACGCGGCTACCATGCAGCATGATCAGGCCGTGCACCGGACGTACGAACTGGTGCTCGGAATCGCCCCAGCGCATGAGCTTCTGGATCGGCAGTTTCTTGAGCGCCTGGGTGACAATGTCAGCCAGGTGGCGTTCAAGGCGCTCACCTTTTTTGGCAATACGCGCGACGAAGTATTCGGCCTTGCCCTCGCCGGCTTTGTGCAAATGTTCGAAGGCGACGCCCGCCGAGCGCATGAAGCCTTCCAGCGCCTTGCCGGGTTTGCCGGCCGCGTCCAAGCCGCTGCTCACCGCCGGGCCTTTTTTCTCGATGATGCGATCCGGCTGTTGTTCGGCGACGTGGCTTACCGTCAATGCCAGGCGGCGCGGTGTGGCGTAGGGCGTGCATACACTTTCCGCCGAGGCGAAGGCCTGCTCCCTGAGCGTTGCAAAGACGGTGTGGGCAAAGGCCTCGGAGAGTGCCTTCAACGACTTGGGCGGCAGTTCCTCAGTGCGCAACTCGATCAGCAAACTGTGGTTCATTTCGCCTCCTGGCCGGCCGGCGCAGAAGAACTCCTGGGCGGCGCCTTGCACATCGGGAAACCGAGGACTTCGCGCGAGTTGAAGTAAGCCTGGGCGACTTCACGCGCCAGGGCGCGCACGCGGCCGATGTAGGCCGCGCGTTCGGTGACCGAAATGGCGCCGCGCGCGTCGAGCATGTTGAAGCAATGAGAGCATTTCATCACCTGTTCAAAAGCCGGCAGCGCCAGATTCAGCCCCATCAGACGCTTGGCTTCGGATTCGTGGTCGCTGAAATGGCGGAACAGCATGTCGACGTTGGAATGCTCGAAGTTGTATTTCGATTGCTCGACTTCGTTCTGGTGATAGACATCGCCGTACGTCACGCGGTAGCCCGGTCCTTCGGCCCAGACCAGGTCATAGACGTTATCGACCCCCTGCAGATACATCGCCAGACGTTCGAGGCCGTAGGTGATTTCACCGAGTACCGGCCGGCAGGCGAGCGAACCGACTTCCTGGAAGTAGGTGAACTGAGTGACTTCCATGCCGTCCAGCCAGACTTCCCAGCCCAGTCCCCAGGCGCCGAGTGTCGGCGACTCCCAGTCGTCCTCGACGAAGCGGATGTCGTGCTCGTGGAGATTGATGCCCAGCGCTTCCAGCGATTGCAGGTAGAGTTCCTGAATGTTCGCCGGCGATGGCTTAAGAACGACCTGATATTGGTAGTAGTGCTGCAGGCGGTTCGGGTTTTCGCCGTAGCGACCGTCCTTGGGCCGGCGCGAGGGCTGCACGTAAGCGGCATTCCACGGCTCCGGGCCGATCGCGCGCAGGAAGGTGGCGGTGTGGAATGTCCCGGCGCCGACTTCAATGTCGTAAGGCTGGAGCAGCGCGCACCCCTGTTTGTCCCAGAAATTCTGGAGACGCAGAATGACTTCCTGAAAAGTTGGCATGAAAGGTTTCGTCAAAGCGGGTCAAAGGTCGATTTTACTAGGTTTTTCATGCGCCGAGAACGTGCGTCGGCGCTTGTGCAGTCTGGGAGTTAAAACAGGCTGGACATGAAACAATGCTGGTTAGCAACGAACATCAATATTCACAATCACACGAGGCTAGACTTCAGGCGCATCGAGGTTTATAAAGAACCTGTTCAATCGCAGAGGAGGAGTAATCATGGCAGGGTGGCTCATTATGATTTGTTGTGCTGCTGGCTTTGCTGTCTGGCTCTCGTGGCAGCGCATACGCGCCTCACCGCAAAGCCTAAGGGCCAATAACCAGACAACCTTACCCTATCGCTCCGTCTCGGTCAGGCCTGACAAGAAAAGCTGCGCGAGCGCGAGGAGTCTTGAAGAGCAGCGGTTCTTGGCTCGCGAGGCTCCGCATTTGCCGTTACCAAACTGTGACGCTGCACTATGTCAATGCCGGTATTACCACTTCGATGACCGTCGGCAAGGAGAACGTCGAAGTACACATGCCCTGCATCGCGGCCTCAGTTTCGGTCCAAGCGATACGGACTATCGTAGCGAGCGGGACCGCAGGAAGCCATCGGGGTTTCCATCGATAGACTTTTCATAACGCCTGGCAGGTCGTCTATGATGCCGCTTCTCCGGAACTTTTCTGACGGCTCAGAAAGTCACGGAACAGGTAATCGTTTTTCAGGATATGCTCGATCAGCCAGTTCCTGACAAACTTCATCGTATTGATTTCCAGGTGCAGGTTGCCTTCGCTGTAAGAATGGTGCAACTGGAATATCGAGTCGATCAGGGCTTCGTGGATTTCCTGGTGCTCGGCGAGTTTCGGGTACCCAGCGGCCTCCATGATTTTCTCCTCGTGCTGAAAATGCATCTGGGCGTAGGTAATCAACTGATTCAAAACACGGGCGATGTCCCGGCGATCCTGCGCTTCCAACCAGTGGGTGTGAAAGTCGTTGATCAGACGGAACAATTCCTTGTGCTCGGTATCGATGACGTTATTGCCGATCAGATACTGATCGGACCAGGAAAGCAGTGCCATGGGTTGATCCTCCTGTGTTTCTGTCCTGATTCAGGATACGGTTTTGCGCCGACGAAAACTAGCGATCAGCAGCAGCGCAAGCACAATCACCGGCCAGTTGCCTCCGCGCACATAGGGTGTGGCGCCTGTGAAGGCCTGCACTTCCCCGCGCAAAGCGGCGCGCGTGAATGGTTGCAGAACGTCCTGAACCTGTCCGTCGGCGCCAATAATGGCCGTCATTCCGGTGTTGGTCGCGCGCAGCATCATGCGGCCGCTTTCGAGCGCGCGCATCTGGGCGATCTGCAAATGTTGCGCCGGAGCCAGCGAGTCGCCGAACCAGGCGACATTCGACATATTCACCAGCAGCGTGGCTTCGGGCAGCGTGCGGATGATTTCCTCGCCGAAGGCATCCTCGTAGCAGATATTTGCTGCGACCTTCTGCCCGACAATGCTCATCGGCGCCTGTGTCTTCGCACCTGGGGTAAAGTCAGACATCGGGATGTTGGCCATGGCCAGAAACCAGGCAAAGCCGGGCGGGACGAATTCGCCAAAAGGCACCAGATGCGACTTGCTGTAGCGCTGCGGCGCTGACTGGCCAAAGCTTATCGCGCTATTGGTGTATTGCGTGCCATCGCTGATCGAAATTCCCAGGAGCATGTCGCCGTGCTGGCGTTCAGCAAGCTTTTTCAGTTCGTCGAGATATTCGGGCGGAACCTGCCCAAGAAAAGCCGGCAGCGCGGTCTCTGGCAGTACCGTCAGTTGTGCCGGATTCTCGTGTGCCAGGCGGTAATAAATGCGCAGTGACTCGTTGAATTTCTCCGGCCGCCATTTGAGATCCTGCGGCACATTGCCCTGCAGCAGGGCGATGCCGATCGGCGTGCCCTGCGGCGCCGTCCAGCGCACCTCACGCAATAAATAACCAGCGATCAGCAGCAGGCCAACCAGGGCAATCGGCAGTGCCGGGCACCAGCGCAGTGTTGCCGGTGGCCAGCGCGAAGCGGGGCAGGGTTCGACGGACATCCAGCGGCGGAATACTTCGCAGATCAGCGCGGCAACCAGCGCCGTCAGCAGAGAGACGCCGTAGACGCCGAGCAGCGGGGCAAACCCGGCGAGCGGGCTGGGCGGCACCTGCGAATAGCCTGTGGCCAGCCACGGAAAGCCGGTCAGCACCCAGCCGCGCAGCCATTCGGTGAGCGTCCATAGTGCGGCGAAGAACAGGCATCGTTGCCACCAGCCGGGTGGCGAGAAACGGACAAACAGTGCGCCGGTCAGTGCCGGGAATAACGACAGGACGCAGCAGAACAAAAAGGTAGCCAATGCGGCAACCGGCGCCGGCATGCCGCCAAAGGTGCTCAGGCTGACATAAACCCACGACACGCCGGTAATGAACAGACCAAAGCCAAAGGCGGCACCGATCAGTGCGCCATTGAGGGTATCCCTGAAGGTGCTCCGCGAGTCGTTGGCAGTCAGCCCTAGCAACGCAAAAAAGCCGCCGAGCGTCAGCCACAGCAGCGCGAACCAGCCGAGTGGTGCATAGGCCACAACACTCGCAACGCCAAGCAGCAGCGCAATGACCAGGCGCAACGTGAACGATTCAGGTCTGATCATCAGCGGTCAGGGCGGCACTGACTAGCAGCGTGTACAAGCGGCGACTGTCAGCACGCAAGACCAGAAAGCGCATGCCGTCAAGCTCGATGGCTTCGTTGCGTTTGGGCACCCGGCCGAGATGGTTCAGGATCAGGCCACCGACGGTATTGCACGCTTCGTTGCTGAAACGGGTGCCGAGGAGAGTATTGAAATCCTCTATGCTGGTTTGCGCCTTGACGCGGTAACGGCCACCCTGATCGAGCCGGATATTGTCGTCGTTTTCATCAAAATCGTATTCGTCCTCGATGTCGCCGACGATCTGTTCGAGAACGTCTTCGATGGTTATCAGGCCGCAGACGCCGGCGTATTCGTCGAGCACTACCGCCATGTGGTTGTGCGATACGCGGAACTCTCGCAGCAGCACATTCAGCCGCTTGGACTCGGGGATGAAGACGGCCGGACGCAGCCAGTCGCGCAGGCTGAATTTCCCATCGCTCTGCACGCGCAGAAGATCCTTGGCCAGCAGTAGGCCGATCACGTTATCGCGATTGCCGTCGATCACCGGGAAGCGCGAGTGCGCCGTATGATTGACTTGGGCAATGATTTCGTCCAGCGGGACGTCAATGTCGATGACCTGCATCTGGGCGCGCGGCACCATGACATCGCGCACGCTGATTTCAGAGGCAGCGAGCGCGCCTTCGGTGATCGACAGCGCGTCAGCGTCAAGCAGATCGCGCTCATGCGCCGAATGCAGCAGTTTGATGAGTTGATCCCTGTCTTCCGGTTCACGCAGGAGGAGGGAGGAAAGACGCTCGAAAAAGCCGGGTTGCTTGTCTGGGTTAATGTTCATGGATCCTGAAAAAATACAATCGCAAACTAATTCAACGCAGAGATCGCAGAGCCGCAGATCAAGTAGGTCGGGTTAGCGCAGCTTAACCCGACAATCATCGGATGCGGCATACACTGCCGTCGGGTTATGCTGCGAAGCAGGTTTTCCTGAGGGACGCCGCGCTAATCCGAACTAGGATGTGTCATTGCCCTTTCCTGGTTTTTCTCTGTGTCAAATGCGATTTTACGCTTGATCAAGTGATTCCTGGCATTGCCTGCCGCCGGTCGCCCCTAATTCTCTTCCGCATAGGGATCAGCATAGCCGAGTGAGGCGAGAATGGCGCGTTCATGATTCTCCATCTGGCTTGCTTCATTGCGGCTGCTTTCGTGATCATGACCCTGCAAGTGCAGCAGGCCATGCACGATCAGATGCGCGTAATGTGCTTCAGCTGATTTTCCCTGTTCGCCGGCTTCGCGCTCGACCACCGGCACGCAGAGGACAAGGTCGCCGCACAGGATCGGTGCGCTGGCATACGCGAAAGACAATACGTTGGTGGCATAATCCTTGCCGCGATAGTCACGGTTGAGCAAGCGGCCTTCAAGGTTATCGACAAAGCGGATGGTCACCTGTCCTCCACCTTGCACAGCGGCACGCGCCCAGCAACGAATCTGCGGGCGCAAGGGCAATCCCGTTTTATTACAGACATATTGCACGCTCAGATTGAGACGCCTGCTGCTCATTTGCCTTCCAGCGAAGCCGTGTGCGCTTCATAGGCGGAGACGATGCGCGCGACCAGTGGGTGACGAACGACGTCTTCCTTCTGGAATTCGGTAAAGGCGATGCCGCGCACGTCCCTGAGAATCTGGCGCGCTTCAATCAACCCGCTCTTCTGCCCGCGTTGCAGGTCGATCTGCGTCACGTCGCCGGTGACCACCGCCTTGGCGCCGATACCGATGCGCGTAAGGAACATCTTCATCTGCTCGGGCGTCGTGTTCTGAGCCTCGTCGAGAATGATGAAGGCATGGTTCAGTGTGCGCCCGCGCATGTAGGCCAGCGGGGCGATTTCGATGGCGCCGCGCTCGAACAGCTTGGCCACCTTGTCGAAGCCCATCAGGTCATAGAGCGCGTCATAAAGTGGGCGCAGGTAGGGATCGACCTTCTGCGCCAGATCGCCGGGCAGGAACCCGAGTCGCTCGCCGGCCTCGACCGCCGGGCGGGTGAGAACGATGCGTTGCACCAGTTCGCGCTCGATGGCATCGACCGCTGAAGCCACCGCCAGATAGGTCTTGCCGGTGCCAGCCGGACCGGTGCCGAAGGTGATGTCGTGCTCCTGGATATGCGTCAGGTACTCGACCTGGCGCGGCGTGCGCCCGTGCAGCTCGGTCTTGCGCGTCAGCAGCGTCGGCGACAGGCTGCCGATCGACGCATCCCGGAGCGTCGGGCGATTGACCAACTCGATCAGACCGAGCTGGATTTCATCGACCGAGAGCGCGTCCCTGGCCAGCCCATAGAACATTTGCAGCGCCTCTGAGGCGCGCGCCGTTTGCGCAGGATCGCCACGCAGCGTGAAGCGTTCGCCGCGCCGGGCAATCGACACATCGAGCGCGGTTTCGATCTGGCGCAGGTTCTCGTCGAGCGCGCCGCACAGATTGGCAAGCTGGTGGTTGTTGACCGGCGACAGCAAGAGTTCGACGGCCCTCGGTTTGGCGGTGGTTTTGGCGCTCATGATTCCCTGGTCATTATTTCGCCACGCAGCGAATGCGGCAGGGCACCGGTAATGAGCAGGTCGACGAAGCGATGAATCAGTCGCGCGCTGTTGGCCGACCCACCGGCAAAATTGACAATGCGGTTATTGTCGGTACGCCCGGCAAGCTCGTTCCCGTCTTTTTTCGACAGGCCCTCGACCAGTACCCGCTGCACCGTGCCGACCATCGCCTGGGAAACCGTCTGTGCCAGTTCCTCGATGCGCTTTTGCAGGCGCATCAGTCGCTCAATCTGCACCGCGTGCGGCGTGTTGTCGTGCAACTCGGCCGCTGGCGTGCCGGGGCGCGCGCTGTAAAGAAACGAGAAGGAGGCATCGAAACCGACGTCGTCGATCAGCTTCATGGTTTTCTCGAAATCCTCGGCGGTTTCACCGGGGAAGCCGATGATGAAGTCAGACGATAAAGAAAGATCAGGGCGCGCAGCACGCAACTTGCGCACCAGGCTCTTGTATTCAAGCGCCGTGTAGCCACGTTTCATCGCCGCCAGCACGCGGTCGGATCCGGACTGGACGGGCAGGTGCAAATGCGAGACCAGTTTCGGCTCGCTGGCGTAGATATCGATCAGCCGTTGCGACAGCTCGCGCGGATGCGAGGTGGTATAGCGAATGCGTTCGATGCCGGGAATTTCGGCGATGTATTCGATGACCAGCGCCAGATCCGCCTTTTCCTCGCTACCCGACATCGCGCCCCGGTAGGCATTCACATTCTGCCCGAGTAGCGTCACTTCCTTGACCCCCTGTGTGGCCAAGCCGGCGACCTCGGTCAGCACGTCGTCGAAAGGGCGTGAGACTTCCTGGCCGCGCGTGTAGGGAACGATACAGAACGAGCAGAACTTGCTGCAACCTTCCATGATCGAAACAAAGGCCGACGCCCCATCGACCCGGGCTGGCGGCAGATTGTCGAACTTCTCGATTTCCGGGAATGAGATATCGACCTGCGACTTGCCGAGCCGGCGACGTTCGGAAATCAGTTGCGGCAGACGATGCAGCGTTTGCGGGCCGAAGACAACATCCACGTACGGCGCTCGCGCGACAATCGCCGCGCCTTCCTGGCTGGCCACGCAGCCGCCGACGCCAATCACCAGATCGGGCCTCGCCAGCTTGAGCAGCCGCACCCGGCCAAGGTCGTGGAAAACACGCTCCTGCGCTTTCTCGCGCACTGAGCAGGTGTTGAAAAGAATGATGTCGGCGTCTTCGGGAGTGTCGGTCTTGACGATGTCTTCAGAGGCCGCGAGCACGTCGGCCATCTTGTCCGAATCGTACTCGTTCATCTGGCACCCGAAAGTGCGGATGAACAGTTTTTTTGCCATTTTGCCCTGATTATTTTTTGGGATGGGACGAAGCTTCGATCTGGCTGATCATCCATACGCGAAAAATCGCGCCGGAGGCATCGGCAAGATAAACAACGTCTTTTTGAGCCTGAATGGTCATCGGCATGACAATCAGGTTCTGTTGGTTGCGAAACTGGGCTGTGGGCGCCAGCGGCAAGGGATGACCGTCAATCACTACCAGGCCGTCGCCCAGCGGCGGCTGCATGACGCCCAGCTTGGCTTCTGGCGGTAGCGTGCGGGTCATCGTATACATCTCGTATTGCGCAGCAGTCGACGCAGAACCCTGCGCCGCTGTTTCGATAATGGCGCTGACAATCGAGGCGATGAGTGATGCGGGTAGTGGCATGGCGCCATTATAGTCAAGCTTGCCCACCTTGTGTAACAGGGTATGATCGAAAGTGACCGGATAAACCGGTTGCTGATCGGCTGGAACGCCATCCGACACTCAAGGCTCGGATGGAAAGAATGCTCGATGTCGTCGAAAACGCATCAGGGGACGTACGACGGGCCGACGAAGCAGAGCGCCGAGCCATTTAAGAACTTCGCCAGATGGGGCTTGAGGTCATGCAGCGCTGGGTGCAGAACACGTCAAACGAGGCCGCGCTTGATCTGAACATCACTTGCTGGAACGTTTGATCAAGTCAAGCCTTGCCGGAAAGGTGGTGCATTCGAAGAAGCTCTCCGATTTGTTGAGCGATTTGATGAAGCGTTACCAGAACCGAGCCATTGAAACCGCACAGGTTATCGAAGCACTGATCGAGATGGCGGAGAAGTTTCGTGAGGTGGCCGGGCGTGGCGAGAAACTGGGGCTGACGGAGGGCGAAATTCGTTTCTATGAAGCAATAGCAGGCAACGAATTGGCGGTGCGCGAGTTGTCCGGCGAAACTTTGAAGAAAATCGTCCATGAGCTGACTGAGAATCTGCACCAGAATTTGAGCGTCGATTGGTCACAGCGGGAGATCGTTCATGCGCAAGCTGCGCATGATGGTCAAGCACATCCTGCGCAAGTACAAGTACCCGCCCGATCTGCAGGAGGTCGCGGTGGAGTTGGTGTTGCAGCAGGTGCAGCCGCTGGGTGAGGCTTGGGCTTAGAAATAGAAGGGGAAGACAAGTAGGGCGGGGCTTAAGTCAGTGGAGAGTGACATTGGCAAAGTGCGCCCTTGAGCGTTCCCCCAGTCCCAGAAAACAAAAAGGCCAATCCGAAAATTGGCCTCATTGCCTTGCAATAACTGGCGCGCCCGGAGCGATTCGAACGCCCTACCCCTTGGTTCGTAGAAAAGTTTTTACCGTTTTTTATGGGATTTTATTGGATTATCTGGGATGTGGTGGGACATTCATAACCATTTGTATATAAACACAAATATCCAATATTACCGCTAAATATTGTCCCAGATTGTCTCTTGAAGTATCATCGAGGCCCGTGCAAAAGTGTCACCAAAAGTGTCACCACTTTGAAAGGCTTTGATGGGTAAGTTGACGGACAGGCAGTGCAAGTTAGCCAAGGCGGATGACGGTAAAGATGTTTTTTTGAATGCCGGTGCCGGGTTGTATTTGCGGGTCAGAAAAGGAGAGGGAACCGCCAAGGTTTGGCTGTTCCGCTTCAAGAGTTTGGCAAGTAATGGCTCGCGTTGGCTTGACATAGGCACCTATCCCGTAATCAGTCTAAAGGATGCCACACTAAGAGCAGCAGAACTTTCTGCGAAGCGGCGTTCTGGCATTGACCCAATCGAGGAACAGCGGGAAGCTGAAGAAGCTGTCAGGCAGGCGAAGGATGACCAGCAGAAATCGATTGCGGCGGTCAAAGCTCGATTGACTGTAAATGAACTGTTCAAACGTTGGGCGAGTCTGGAATTAAAAGCGCGCAAGGACCAGGGCGTGGAAGTGCGCCGAAGTTTTGCAAAGGACGTGCTGCCGATGCTAGGTGGGGTTGCCGCTGAAGATGTAAAACGCAGTGCGATTGCGGCCTGTCTGGATACCGTTGTTGAACGGGGTGCCCCTGTTTTAGCCCGTAATCTTTTAGGCGATCTTCGGCAGATGTTTGGGTTCGCCATCAAGCGGGATTATGTTGAAAATGATCCGACCAGTCATCTCAAGCGGGACGACTTCGGCAAGAAGACCGAACGTGACCGCGTTCTGGATGACTCCGAGATCAAATCACTGGTTAATCTCTTGCCGAAAGCTGAATTAAATGAGGCGAGCATTGCATCAATCTGGATCATGCTTTCGACGTGTTGCCGGGTAGGCGAGATCAGCCGGGCTCGGTGGGAGCATATCGACCTGAAGGCAGGAACGTGGTGGATACCCCCTGACAACTCAAAAAATAGCAAAGAGCACAATGTTTTTCTATCAGATTTCGCCAAGATTCATTTTGAGGCGTTGCGTCGTTTGGTTGATAGTAGAGCTACCAGGAAGGGTACTGCGGCAAGTCCTTGGGTATTGCCTGCCAGTAACCACGAAGGCCATGTGTGCCTGAAATCGTTAGCGAAACAGATCGGTGATCGCCAGCGCGGTGATAAGTCACCCATGGCTAACCGAACGAAAAGGATCAAGGCGCTCGTGCTCCAAAGAGGACGATGGACGCCACATGATCTACGCCGTACCGGTGCCACGATCATGGGAACTCTCGGTGTTCGACCTGATGTAATCGAGAAGTGCTTGAACCACGTGCAACAGAATCGATTGGTCAGGATTTACCAGAGACAAACGCTTCTGGTTGAACAGGGGGAAGCATGGAAACTTCTCGGTGCTCGTTTGGAACTATTGACTCACCCATAATCTGTTGAAAGTTGTTATTAACGAAACCGCTATGGTTGACTGAGTTTCCGGAGCAAATCCGCGCCTGACTAAAAAGGCAATTCCGACTGAATTCCAGCGCAGTTCAATTCGGCCTCTGCAAGGGGCATCAATCCACTGGCCCGAACACCGAGCAGCCGGATTTTTTTCGTCAAAGGGATCCTTTTGAGACACTCACCGGCCATTTTTCGAATCTGAATGCCGTCGCTCACATATATCGGCAAGGTGACATCCCGTGTTACCGCATGAAAATTCGAGAACTTCAATTTGATGCCGATTGTCCGGCTGGCATAGCCCTTCCGTTTCAGATCGTCGGCAACGCGCATACAAAGCGATGTCAGAATCTCTGTCAGTTCCGCCTTGTCATGTTTGGCGTGCAGATCACGCTCGAACGTGCTTTCGCGGCTGATGGACTTGGGTTCGGATTCGGTGACGATAGGCCGGTCATCGAGACCATGAGCCACTTGGTGCAACCAAACTCCCGTCGAACGCCCAAACTCACTTGCCAGAAAGGGAACGGGCGCTGCCGCCAACTCCCCGATAGTATTAATGCCAAGTCGAGTCAGTTTTTCAGAGGCTTTGGGGCCGATCCCATTGATCTTCTTCGTTGCCAACGGCCAGATTCGGGCTGGGATTTCTTCCATGCTGAGAACAGTAATCCCATTGGGCTTATCCAGATCGGAGCAGATTTTTGAGAGGAGCTTGTTTGGGGTGATACCGATGGAACACGTCAGTCCGGTTGCATCGAAAACGACCTGCTTAATGCGCCGTGCCAGTGAGTTCGTGTTTTCATGAATGTCACTCAGGTCGATATAGATTTCATCAATGCCCCGATCCTCTATCTTCGGCGCAATGCTTTGCACGGCATTTTTGAACCGCCGCGAGTAATCACGATAGGCGTCAAAATTTGCAGTAAGAAGGATGGCATCCGGTGCCAATTGTGCCGACTTCATCAGTCCCATCCCGGAAAACACGCCCAGTGCTCGTGCTTCATAGGTGGAGGTCGTTATTACACCGCGTCCGGCATAATCCTTTAACCGGGCAAAACGCTTGGTGCCGTCAGGTTGGTCGACGGGTTGATGGACATTTCGTCCCCCGACCACCACCGCCTGCCCCCGAAGTTCCGGGTAGCGGAGCAATTCGACTGACGCGAAAAAAGCATCCATGTCGAGGTGGGCAATACGGCGGATACTGATCATAACAAAGGGGTATCCAATTAGCTCCAGTAGGTTCAAAATAACTGGATGGATGTCCATACTTTAGCGTCAACTCCCGGAAAAGACTACCCGCAGACCTGGAACGAATTTCTCGATTGGTTTGCCACCGAAGAGGCATGCCTTGCCTACCTTGAGCGGCTGCGGTGGCCCCAAGGATTTGTCTGCCCGCGCTGCGGTTGTGTCGGCAATGCCTATCGCGCCAGCCGTACCAAGTTGATGTGCCCGAGCTGCCAACACCAGAGCTCGGTGACCGCCGGCACCATCTTCGATAAGACCCGAACGCCACTGCGCGTCTGGCTGGGTGCGGCCTGGTACCTGACCGCTTGGACCATGCTGCACCGGCTTCGTCGTTCCATGGTTCGACCGGACCGCGAACAGCTCAAAGGGCTGGTCGAAGTTGACGAGACCTATCTGGCCATCACGGACAGGCAAAACCCCATCTCACCCAAAGGGCGCAAGAGCAGCACGAGTAAAGTGCTGGTGGTGATGGCCG